>DATDGY010000038.1:0-4603 GCA_036521855.1 Candidatus Angelobacter sp. | reverse complement strand
TGGGCGCCATTGCAACCATCCGCACTGTGCTGAATTACTTTCTGGAAAAGGACATCGAAACTTACTTACCTGCGGCTGCACCCGAGGCGGTCCCGCCAAGAAAGGCCGCGTGAACTCTCAGGATCAAAGCGACGGCGGCATGGCGGAGAGAAATAAGCCGGACACGGCATCCGCCCACGCGGGGGAAGACACAGGGAGGCAGAGCTATCGCACCAACATGATCGCGGTGCTTCTGATGGCGGCGGCAACGCTGGGCTCATCCTGGAGCGCTTACCAATCCAGCCTGTGGAACGGCGTGCAGACGTTTCGTCTGATGGATGCCGCCGCGCTGTCCCGCGCCGCTGACAAGAAGACACTGGCGGCCAACCAGCTTCGCTCGGTGGAGGCATCGCTGTTCGTGGAATACGCGCGCGATGTGCACGAGGGAAGAATCGCCTTGAGCGAGTTTCTCTTCGCCCGCATGCCTCCCGAGTTACAGCGGGCCATCAAGGCTTGGATTGCCACCCAGCCGATGAAAAATCCCCAGGCCCCAGCCACTCCATTCGTTATGCCGGAATACCGGGTCATGGCGGAGGACGAGGCCCGCGAACTGAAGACGAAGTCGGACGCTACCTATGACGAAGCCCAGAGGGCGAATCGCACCAGCGATACTTACATGATGATTGGCGTGCTCTATACAGCGGCGCTCTTTCTTGCGGGCTTGGTCTCCGGATTTGATCAGAGACTTCCTCGACGGATGATTCTGGTGTTGAGTATTTCGATTCTGATAGGAGCCCTGGTGATTATGGTGCAACAGCCGGTTAGGCGTCCGGGCTGAGGCTCGGCTCGATCCGCGCTCCTCGCTCGCGGACCAGGATCATGCCTCGCGATAGTTCAGCAGAATGCCGCCGATGGCGACGAAGCAGACCGCGCCCTCCGCCGTAGCATCGGCAGAGGGCACATCCGATTGCTGGCCCCTAATTAGAAGCCGCCCGACGCGCGAATGACTTCACCGGTGAGCCAGCCGGAGTCCGAGGAGGCCAGGAACACCGCGACCGGTGCAACGTCCTCCGGTTGTCCAAACCGCCCCAGCGGGGTCTGCGCTATCATTTGCTTGGCAAAGTCGCTGCCGACGATGCCCGCGGTTTGTGTGCCTTCAGTTTCCACGCCACCCGGGTTAATGGAGTTCACCCGAATCTTTTTTGCGGCCAGCTCTCTCGAAAGCACGCCGGTAACCGCATCCACGGCGCCCTTGGTGGCGGAATAGACCACGGACATCGGCGGCGTATTGTCACTGGCGACGGAGCCGATATTGATCACGCTTCCGCCTTCCGGCCCGAAGTGCTTGACCGCCTCTTGCGTGGTCAGAATCAACCCGAGAACGTTAGTATTGAACTGCCGATGGAATTCAGTCTCCGTGGTCGCCTCAAGCGGCAGAAACTGATAGATTCCGGCGTTGTTCACCAGCACATCCAGCGCTCCGAAGGCTTTCTTCGTCTCTTGGAAGAGACGTTGTACGTCGGCTGCTTTGGATACGTCGCCCTGTACGGCAATCGCTTTGCCGCCTTTACCGGTGATCTCCGCGACCACGCGGTCTGCTCCTTGTTTGCTGGAGGAATAATTGACCACCACCGCCGCCCCTGCTTTAGCCAGCGCTTTGGCAATGCCTGCGCCGATGCCCTTGGACGCGCCGGTTACCACGGCCACTTTACCTTTTAAGTCGCTCATTGTTCATCTCCTGGGATTGAGAAACTCTCAATTAGATGGTTATCTAATTGTCTGAGGCAATCAGATGTGGGGCGGCGGCCGGAAGATTCGGGGAAAAATACTAAATTTTTGCGAGCCGGTTCATGTACGCGCGGAGGACGTCCCGTTGCAGGATGAGATTCGCGAATTTACCCTGGCGGACGATCCGAATCAAGCCGGCTGCCTCCAACTCCTTTATGTGATGGGAGATAGTCGCCGCGCTCACCTGGTGCATTCGGTGCAACTTCGTGCAGGGCGTTGGTCTGTAGCAGGCGCCAATCGCCTTGAGGATCTCATACCGTCGCGGCTCGGCCAGGGCGCGGGCGATGCGCGCCAACTGCCGGCCTGTCAATCGCTTGGCTCCGTTGGATGCCATTGTTTTCCAAAGTACGCCCGATTTGATTCCAATGTCTAGATCAGCGATGCAAATTGGCGGGCGGCCCATTCTTTCGCGGAGTGAAGAGAACCCGTGTGATCGGATCACGCTTCCCGGTAATTCAGCAGAATGGCGCCGATGGCGACGAAGCAGACCGGCCAGATTCGAGCCGCCAGCATGCTGTCATCCTTGAGCAGACGCACTTGCAGCCAGCGGGACCATCCGGCAAGGACCGCGGCAATCGCAATCGGCGTATGGCTCAGCTCGACCAGCAGTTGTTCTTTCAGATTGTCCAGGACGTGCGCGTGGGTCAGCAGGAGCGCGCCTCCCAGGGCGCAGACGGCTGGGAAGACGTAGACAGCAGCGGGAAAGCTCCGTTTTCCGAGCTGCACGCGCAGCTCAAAGATCGCGAACATCACCAGCAGTACGGCGAACGCCTTGTGCTGCAGCACGCCTCCGTCCTGGATCGATTCCGAAAAGCTGTCCGCACCAAGCGGCCAGCCCTCAGGGTCGGCGCGCAGAAATATGAGCGCGGCCAGGCCAATGAACAGCAACGGCCAATAACGCGCACCTGAGAAGCGGCGCGTCTGCGCTACACCGGCCAGCAGACCCACCAGCAGAACGAACACGCCGGCCCAGTGGTGGTTGTATTCCGACCAGGCAATGTCCGCGGGAGCGTTAGGCACATGGATGGATGGAAGCGGCAGACCGGCTTGCGCGGCACGCTTGATTGCCTGCAGAGCTGAAGGAGTCACCTCGCCAAGCGCAGGGCTGGTCAACCGTGGCCACACCGGTTTCATCCGATCGTAAATCTCACTGCCGGTCACGCGGCCGATCCTGAGATCAGTCGCAGGAGGCTGTGACGTCAGCGATGCAGCAGCCAAGATAGCGGTGATTCCGATGCCGACCTCCGCTTCCAGGAAATGGCGGAGCCGCAGCCTTGGCCGCTCATCATCCACGCAACGCACGAGCCTTCGGTTCGCGGCGCCAATCGCAACTAGGACTAGAAAGAAGAGACCTTTTGCCGCAAGCATGATGCCGTAGGCGGTTCCGTACATGGCCGCCGGGGAGTCGATGTAGCGGAGCGCCATGGCCATTCCGCTGGCGAACAAAGCCAGCACCGAGATCAAGGCCATGCTGGAGAATCTTCGGGCGACAGAGGAGCGCGAGTCCGGGGCCGTTGCGTGCAGACTGATCCAAAGCTGCGGCAGTCCGCCGATCCAAACCGCCGCGGCGCACTGGTGCACTGCCGTGCAGGCCACCAGCAATGCACGGTCCTCCATGCGTGAGAACGCATGGCTGGCCAGCGCTCCGCAAGCCAACACCACAAGCGAAAGAAACGTAACCAGATTTCCCGGGCGCGCCAGGCGGCTGCCGGGGAGGAAAGCGATGGCGAGAGCGGCTGCGATCGTAACCAGGCCGGTCAAGAAGAAATTGGCGCCCGCGATGTCGCTGAGACCTGCGCCCAGGCTGGCGGTCAGAATTTTCGTGTTCAAGCCCAGGTACAGCACCTGCGTCGCGGCGAGCACGATCGCGGAGATCCTTATCACCAGAGTCCCGGAGCGAAGGTTGTGGCCCGGCGTCATCTCATCAGTTGCGATCCAGCGGCGAAACACAATGCCGCCGATGATCAGCGACTGGAAGACCAGCGTGGCCGCACGCAAAAGGACTGTGATGATGCCGAAGAGGGCCTGGGTTCGCATGAGTTTTCTAAGGCGTTACAACAGTGAAAGGAATGTCTCCTTGGGTGATATGACCGTCGCTCGCCAGAACCTGCCAGTGCAATTGGTAATTGCCGGGAAGAAGCTTGGGAACTGTCGCCGAAAGGGAATCCGGCGACGGCTGCTGCGGAAACTCCACGGCGCGTGAGGTGCCGTCGGGGAGGACCAGAGTCAGCTGGGACCGTGTGCCATCAATACGCACGTTGAACCTCAGTTTGATTTCGAGCACCGGACCGGTGACCACACCGTTCACCTTGGGCGTGCTCTCCACGATAATGGCGTGGGCCCATGCCTGGCCGGCGAGAAGCCAAACAGCGCTCAGCAGTAAAAGTCCCCTCCGCAATGCAGGCGAGCGCAAGCCCATCATGCACCTCCCTCTGTGGTTGGAAGGAGCCGGTAAGCGGGCAGTTGCTCCGGGTTTCTACCCCTTAGTGCTCCGGACAATTCGTGCGTATGTGCCAACTGAGTACCTGCTTGTGGCATCGATTTCTATTTAGGCGAGGGAAGCAAAGTCGAATGGGACAGGTCTTGGCTGAACATGCATAGACGGGGCTCTTCCGCTGCCTGGCTGTTTTGCCGGCGCGCGCTGGTGGTGGCCGGCTTGGTCTGCCTGGTAGCCCTGTCCGCGACGCGACAAGCCGCCAGCGGGAGTCTGCAACCCAACGGAACACGGGGTCTCCCCAGTCAACAAGGCGAGTCGAAGCCATCTGCCGTAGGCGCTCCCGTGCAACTCGACGGCCGGAACGTCCTGGAGGTTCGCTGGGGCTACAAGACCTTTACG
>DATDGY010000037.1:0-6822 GCA_036521855.1 Candidatus Angelobacter sp. | reverse complement strand
GCGGATCATCCAAAGAGAACCCGCCGCGACCACCAGCCACAGCAGCACGCCCTGGAGCAACGGACGCCAGCCGACCTGCTTCAGCGTGGAATAGGAAATCCCGCTGCCTATGAGGAAGAGAGTGGCCGTCAGTCCGAGCCTGCCCAGGTGGCTCAGGGACTGCGTGATTCCCGAGAACCTCGGCAACAGGGTGTTGAGCAGAGCCGCGATGCAGAACAGCAAAATGAACCATGGCCAGTGCACGCGGGAGTCGCTCTTTTTGACTACGGCGTTCCCCAGTGACAGGGGCACGATCCACAGCGCACGCGCCAGCTTGACGGTGGTTGCAATCACCAGAGCGACGGCTCCGTAGCGGGAAGCCGCGCCTACCACCGAACTGGTGTCGTGGATGGCCAGCGCCGACCACAATCCAAACTGCTGCTGGGAGAGATGCAGTCCCCAGCCGATGAGCGGAAACACCAGCAAGGCGATCGAATTCAGGATGAAGATTGTTCCCAACGAGATCGACATCTCTTCGTCAGTGGCATCGGTCATGGGAGCCACCGCGGCAATGGCGCTTCCGCCACAAATGGCCGTGCCTGCCGAGATCAGAAATGCCGGCGTCTTGCCCACGTGCAGGAGCCGGCCCAGGAGAAGTCCAAGGCCCAGGGCAATGACAATACTCAGCACGGTATAGAAAAAACCGCTGCGGCCGGCCTGCACGATCTGGTGCAGATCCATCCCGAAACCAAGGGCGACGACAGATCCTTGCAGCAGGAGCTTCGCCAGACGCCTGCTCTCCGACATATAAGGATGAGTAAAACGAAGACCAAAGATGATTCCCGCCACCAGCGCCACCGGGGGAGAGATGATCCCGGTTGCGGCAATGATCACACCGATGAAGAAAATGGTTTTTGCGTCCATAACTGCTTCGAAAATCGCCAAAAAGTCTTGCGAAACTTAAATGAGATTGGGCACTCGATGTGTGGGGGCACGGTCCTGCTTTGCAAACAGTTATAGTCCCGAATTGGAACCCCAGGCTAGTAACAAAGGTAACCCTGCGGAGCGTATATAACCCTTTTATAATGTGCGGTTTATGTTGGCAAATGAGGATGGGAAATCAGCCTGTAGTCCGGCGTTCCATGTCCTTCAAAATGCTCCTTGAACCCGCCCACAGGACTACGCCCAGGGCCAGGGACAGGACAGGAACCGCCAACAACGCTTGTTGCAGGCCGATGGCCTTGGAGGCCTCGTTGATGTGGACTGCGCCCGCCAGGTGGGCGGCGTGCAAAGCGAAGCGGTCGCTCATTTTGCCGATGATGACCGTGCCCCACGAAGCCCCCAACAGGTACATCACGAGGAAATACATGGCCATGGCGGTGCCGCGCAGGGCGGGAGCAACAATGTCTTGAAGTGAGGCGTACACCAGGCCGTAGTACATATTGAGCAGCCCATAGGCGATGGTGAGCAGAGTCACGGCCAGCGCCAGCTGTCCGTAACCCTGATGGATTCCGAAGTAGGAGAGCGGCGCGGCCAGCAGCGCGGCCACGGCGGCAATCAGCATGCGCCCGTTGCGAATGCGGTGGACAATGCGATCGCCCCAGGCCCCGGCCAGCGATCCACCGAGTGTCCCGCCAACCAGATAAATCACGCCGGTTGCGATTCCGGCATGGGCCACGTCCATGCGATGGATGCGACCGAAGAACGCGGGGAAAAAAGTTCCGACTGCGTAGAGGTTGAAATTCACCAGGGCCCCGGAGAGAGCGATCCACCAGAATGTAGGGACACGCAACAATTGCCAGAGTGAACCGGCGTCGGTTGCGGCATGACTCTCCGAAGCGCCGCGAGCTGGCTCGCGCAGCATGAGCAACAAAGGCACCAGCAAAATGGCCGGGGCGGCAGCCGCGACCATGGCAGCACGCCAGCCCAGTCTTTGCGCGATGGGGCCGCTGAAGAACAAACTCAGGGCTCCGCCCACAGGAACGCCGAGCATGAATAAGGCCAGCGGCTTCGACCGGCGTTCGGGCGGGAAGAGATCCCCAATCCAGCTCGTGGCAGTCGGTGCTGCCGTAGCTTCGCCTACGCCCACTCCCAGCCGCGTGAAGACGAGCAATGGATAGCTATGGATCCACCTGGCGCTGGCCGTCATCACCGCCCATATGGTGACGCCTACGGCCAGAAGCTTCTTGCGGCTTACCTTGTCGGCCAGGCGTCCCAGGGGCAATCCTACGATGCCATACAACACGGTGAAGGCGGTGTTAAGCCATCCGATCTGCGTGTCAGAAAGATAGAACTCTTTCCGGACTGGTTCGACCAGAGCCCCAGCCACCTGGCGGTCGTAGAAGTTGAGGACGTTGATGGCAACCAGAACAGCCAGCGGCCACCAAGCGCCAACTTTGGCTGCAGTCGTCTCCCGCTCCTTCACAATCATGGGCCGCATGGTATCAGATGTCACATCAGTTCTAGGTCCTAGCCCTTGCCTTTGCTTTCGAGTTTGTGGCGCGCGGCCCGGGCCTGCTCGAAGTTGGGATCCAGATTACAGGCCTCCACCATGAACGCCAGCGCTTCATCGGATTGGCCCAAGCCTTGTGCGCAGAGCCCCAGGTTATAACTGGTGGCGGCAGAGGGGCTGAGGACCTTCTGCGAGGTCTTGAACATGGCCATGGCCTCGGCGAAAAAACGCAGTTCGAGCAGGACCACGCCGCATTGGAAGGCCAAGATGTTTTCATCCTGGGTCACCGGATAGTGATTGGCCCAGGTTCGCGTCACAGCAACGCGGAGATCCGCGCGCTCAGCCACCACGGTCCGGAGCTGGCGTCCCAGGACCGGAAACAGCCGCATGAGAGCCACCGGGTCCCAGTGAGTCAGCCGCAACGCCGCCAGTATTTGTCCCACCGACATTTCTTCCATGTGGGCATTCAGCCAGGCCAGGAGAGTAAACAGGTCATCGGGGCCAAATGCGGCCTGCGCCTGCTGATAGGCGTTAATGAGGCGGGGAAACTGTTCTCCGGGCTGTCCGCGCAGAAAGCCGCAGATATTCAGACTGGAGAAATGCTTATCCGGCAGGAGTGCCTCTCCACCCGTGGCCCGAAAGAATTTGCCGATGGCATCGAGATTCACCATGAGAGAGAAACAATCCCCGGCATGCCACTCGAGCGCCGGCGGCCCTTGCGAGAGCGCCAGTGCGTCTTCATGGGCGTATCCTTTGTCGGCCGCAAGGACAAGAATTCGGCCGTCGCTCACCGTGCCAAGCTCTCCCAAGGTGGTGAGGGTGACCGATGGAAACAGCACGGTTGCTGAGGAGAGGCGGGTTTGATACTGTTCCAGGATCTCGTTCCAGGTCGCGTCAGCGTAGCGTTCAGGGGGCAATGCGACGTTCTGGTAAGAAAGTTGAAGCTCTTGGAGCGCCCCCTGGGCCGGAGTTACGTTGTCTTTGGCACTTTGAGAGGTTGGATACGGGATGGTCGCGGTGACCAGGGACTCGAAAATCTTCCGGTCCTGCCTGTCTTGTCCGCCTTGAATAACAAATGCATCCTGAGGGAGGCTGTCGAAGACGTAGTTGGCGATCACTACTAGGGGCCGGGCCGGAGACTCTTGGCCGGCGCCAAAACGTTTGGTGACATCCTGCCCGGTCTCGAACAGGTCGAATTCCAGCACTCCGCAGGCAACGAACTCGGAAAGGTAGGGGTTGGCGCGCCAGGATTCAAGCACGCGCTCCGAGCAGTCGGTCATGCAATAGCGCACCGTTTCCAGGGAAAGCGCTTTGGCGCGCAGCAGCGGCGCCAGGTGGCGCAGGAACAGGTAAGCAAACTTGCCCGGCCCGGCTCCCAACTCCAGGATGCGCAGAGGATTTTGCGGTGAGATTCCCCCCGGCCCTTGCCCATCCAGTTCAAGGCAGTCGCAAAGAAAGTGGAAGACCAGATTGGCGTAAATCTCGGCGATGAACGGGTTGTTGGTGATGAATTGCGGGACCCGGTCGGCAGTCCATGCGCCCATGCCGCGCTGCATGTAGAACTCCCGCTGCCTGCGCCAGATCAGCGAGCTGGAAAGGGGCACGTTGCTTTCCAGGATAACCGGCACTTGGTTCGCACCGGAGGCCGCATCGCCCGCGGGCGGAATCGACATCTTTGTTTTACTCGACAATGCGGTTCATTCTAGAGCAGTTTTAGAAATGGTGTAGCCTGTATTTCACCTCGGTGGCTGAAGCCGGTCACAGAAAAGCAAAGGCCTGGAATCATCGGGCATCCCAGGCTTTGGCGGATCGTTCTTTCCTCGCCGCTCAACTCCGCGGCGGGAAAATTCCCTGCAGCGCAATGCAGAAATTGAGAGTAAGGTAAGGCATCAGGTTGTTGTGCGGCAGATTGCCGCCAGCGGGCGACAGGGCGGCCGGGTTCATCTGCACATTGTTTGCTGAGCTAGGAGCGTAAATCTTGCCGCCGCCGAGTTTCTGTCCCGACCCCCAGGCGTTAGCCGCAGGTGATGCTTGATTACTTCCGCTAGAACCCTGCGCGCTGTGGGAGTGGGCGGGCATTTGCGTTTGCAACAGGGTGACGGTCTGCTCGCCGCCGGTCTCGCCCTGAACACGCGGGGTCAAGCCCGCGCCATTGCCGGCGTTCATGGGCGACGAGCCCTGGAGGTTGGGTAGGGCAAAGTTGCTCGTACCGTTGCCGCCATACTGGGTGCCCAGCAGCGAAAAGACAGCCGTGAATTGGCTGATGGGCAGAATCGCGCCGTTGCAGAGCGCCCAGCCGACGGGGGCGAAGTTACAGCCAAAAATCCTGATTTCCGCTAGAAATTGATCTGACATAGCAATCCTTCTCCTTGGCTAAGTCCGCGAGGGGAAAATCCCCTGCAGCGCAATGATGAAATTGAGCACCAGGTACGGTGACATGTTGTCGTGCGGCTGGCTAGACCCGGCGTTCTGTACACAGGCAGGATTCATGCTGGTGTTGGCTGTGCCTGCGTAGGGACTCGTCGTCTCTGTCGCCCATAGATTCCCCGTCGGCGCGGAAGCGGTGGGAGAACTGGAGCTACCCACCGGCACATGGTTGTGCGCAGGCATCTCGGAAATGTTCAGCGTGTGCGTGGGCTCGCCGTCGATCTGCCCCAGCGTAAAGCCGGGACCCATGTGGACGGGAACCCGGCCTTGCAGGTTGGGCAGTTGGAAAGTGGTGATTCCGTCGCCGCCGTAGGTCGTGCCCAGCAGCGAAAACAAGGCCGTGTCCTGGGCGATAGGCAGCAACTGTCCGTTGCAAAACGCCCAGCCTTTAGGTGGAAAATTGAAGCCGGCGATCCTGATTTCTGATAAGTATGGCGTTGACATATTCTCCTCGCAATTAGCAATTAGTCAAAGTCACAAGTCCCAAATTACACTCGAGAATCGGAGGCGTGCCCCGATTCTGGTCAGGTCTGCGACGGAAAAATCCCAAACAACGAGATAATAAAACTGACCGCCAGAAACGGGACCATGTTGTCATGGGGCTGCGACCCGCCTGCCAGCCCGATTGCCGCTGGAGCCATGGTGAGGCTGGGAGCAACGTTACTGTAGATGGTACCGGTGCTGGGGGTGGCCCACACACCATTGGCGGGACTTTGTTGGTTGCCCGGGCCGGAATTGGCCAGGGCCGGATGGCTGTGCGCCGGAATCTGGCTGGTAGTCAAGGTGACGGTCTCCTCGCCGGCCTTCTGGCCCATAACGAAGGTATTACCGAAACTGTCGGTTCCCTGGTGGACAGGCACGCGGCCTTGCAGGTCGGGCAGAGCGAAGGTGTTGACCCCATCGCCGCCATAGGTGGTGCCAAGCAGGTCGAACAACACGGTATTTTGGCTGATCTGCAGCAAGGACCCATCACAAAACATCCAACCGGTCGGGGCAAAGTTGCCGGCGAAGATCCGAATCTCGCCTACAAATGGTGATCCCATGTTTTCTTAACTCCTTTCCTTATCCATATCTATTTACTGCACGGTCACCACCACCTGCGTGCTGGTGGTAACCGTCGAGTTGCCCGCGCTGGTTGCGGTGACGGTAATGGGGAACGCCCCAATCGGCGTGCCGTTGTGGGGCGTGCCGCCGCAGCCGAACAGGGCCATCAAGACCAACAGGCCGCCCAGGAACATGACCAGCCGCATGCGGTTCTTCTTGCCGCGGCGTCCGGCAGCAGCCAGGCTCACCAGTCCGATGACCGGGAAGAGCAGGGCCGCATACATCGGTCCGGGTCTGCCCAGACCGAGCGGCCAAACCAATCCCACGTCGGGCGTGGTGGTCAGGGTCATGGTCACCTGGGCATCGCCCTGGTTTTCAGTCTGCGGGTTGAAGCTGCAAGCGGCGCCTGCCGGCAGGCCGGAGCAAGCGAAGTTGATGTTGCCCAGGGTGGCGCTATGCGAAACCACGTCAAAGACCCACTGGGCTGAGTTTCCGTTCTTGATGGTTTGCGTGGACGGCACCAGCAGCGCGATGGTCAGCGGCGGTCCCGGCAACTGGTTGATGGTGGTGGGATCGGTGGCAGTGTCATTGGCGGTGTTGACTTCCCCGCCGCCGGAGACGGTCACCGAGTTGGTCAAGCTCGGCGGCGCATTAACGGCCACGCTGACGGTAAACGTGATGGGCGGATAGCTGCTGCCGCCCGGCAAGGCGTCACTGCGGGTGCAGCTAGTCAGCGTCGAACAAGTCCAGCCGGTGCCCGCGATCGCAGTCGGTATCAGGAAGGCAGGCACGGCGTCGCTTACGGTTACCGTCCCGACAGTCGGGGACGGGCCGACATTGGTGACGGTGATGGTGTACGTATCACCCGCGTCGCCCTGGGTGAAATTGCCGCTATGACTCTTGGCGATGGTCAGATCCGG
>DATDGY010000036.1:0-30700 GCA_036521855.1 Candidatus Angelobacter sp. | reverse complement strand
CGAACGATCAACCTGAGCACCGGCGCGTCGATCCCAAACGAGTCTCGGTTCGATATTCCAACCTGAGCGGCAATGTCAGTATCACCTTCCTGGTTGTGGGCGACGAATACGAATACGCCGTCAAGAAAGTGCTGAACCTGATCAACGAGGTTTTTGTCGGTTTCCTGAATGTCCACTTTCAGGAATACACGGCGGAACATTTTCACAAGCAGGAGGACTGAGAATCCGTAGACTCGAGTGTCTTGAACCGCAATTGGAGTGTAAGATGCCACGCATGCATATGCCGAACCTGCGCTTGGTGATTACAAGTGTGCTGCTGGGCGTGGCCCTTGCAGCTCCAGCACAAGACCAGTCTTCTCTGCCGGTTGCTCCGCCGCTCGCTCATTTTCATCATCTGCACCTCAACACCACGGACCCGGCGGCAGCGATCAGCTTCTACACCGCCAAACTCGAGTCCGAGAAGCGCAAATTCGCGGGCGTCATGGACGCGGTGTGGTCCCACAACTCCTGGCTGCTCTTCACCAAAGTCAATGCAGCGCCCACGTCCGAGATCACGTCTCCCATCTGGCATATGGGCTGGGGTGGCAGCGAGAACATGAAAGAGACCTACCAGAAACAGCTCTCGAGCGGCACCAAGTTCCAAACGCCAATCACCGATATCAGCGATCAGTGTGATGGGAAGGGAGGAAATGGACGCTTCTTCTTTTCCTACATTGACGGTCCCGATCATGCCCTGATCGAACTGAACACCACGGCCGCCAACGTTACTTATTTCGATCACGTTCATCTGCTGAGCGAAGATCCAATCGCCGCAGCCGAGTGGTACGTGAAGGAGTTTGGTCTGCAACGTCGTGGCCCGAATCCACCATCCCGCGAGCTACGTTACCGCTGCGGACGCCAGACCGGGCCGGCCGTGGCCCTGACGATGGACGACGTAAGCATCATTATTTATCCGGTAGGCAACGCGAAGGCCGCATTTCCCGACGCATGGAAGGGCCGTGACGGCTTGGAGTCGAGCAAAGGCCACACCATCGACCATCTTGGTTTCAGTGTCGACAATCTCGACCAGACGCTGGAACGGTTGAAGAAGGATGGCGTCAAAGTAACGGACGAGCCGCGATCGGTGTTCAACGGCAAGCTCAAGTTTGCGTTTATTGAAGGGCCGGATCATATACGCATCGAGGTCCTGGAAGATCACACAGGCAAGGAGTAGAACCGCCCGGGAGTTACCGGAATTCGATGATAAAGACCGGCGCCTTGGCATTTCGTTTTGAGTCAGAGCCAACAGAGCCGTGATTCGCTACATCGATCAAAAAGAGCTTCTGAGCTCGAAACTGAACGCACTCATCGAGGCGCGAAACGCTTGTAATCTTTGGCCATGCCTGTGATATATTGATGGCGTTTTTGATCTTCGGCTCACTGTCAACAAAACCTAGTCATAACGGCGTTGCAAAGTCCGCCAATACGAAGGAAAAGGTTATGATGCGCACTCTCGTAGCCGTTTTGTGGATGGGCATGGCAGCCATGGCTGCCGACATTCCATCGACTCCCGTTACTTTCAACAAAGACGTGCTTCCCATCCTGCAGAACAACTGCCAGAGTTGCCATCGGCCCAACCAAATTGCCCCCATGTCGTTCCTCACCTATCAGGACGTGCGGCCCTGGGCTGCGGCGATGAAAACTGCGGTGCTGACCAAGCAGATGCCGCCTTGGTTCGCGGACCCCAGGTATGGTCATTTTTCGAACGAGCGCAAGCTGTCTGAGACGGACATCAAGACGCTGGTTCGGTGGGCTGACGCCGGGGCTCCAGAAGGCGACGCAAAAGACAAGCCGGCCCCCAGGGAGTTCGCGGCGGAGGGGTGGACCATCAAGCCCGATCTGGTATTCGCGATGCCCAAGCCATACGAAGTGCCTCCCGAGGGAGTGATTGAGTACACATACATCGTGATCCCCACCGGTTTCACCAAAGACACCTGGGTCACGGCAGCCGAAGTCCTTCCCGGGAACCGCCAAGTCATGCATCACGTGATCGCATTCGTCCGGCCGCCCGGGTCCCAGTGGTTGAAAGATGCCAAGCCCGGTGAGCCCTTCGTCCCCGTGATTCACAAACGGGACGCAAATGGCGCCGGGATCGGCACGGACCCGCGGAGCCCCGATCCGCAGCAGCGTTCCCAACAACAGCAGCAACAAGGAGCCGCTGCGGCGAACGAGTTCCTGGTGGCCTACGTCCCGGGAATTCAACCCCAGGTTTTCAACCTGACCGGCAACTCGGCCAAGCTCATCCCCGCTGGTTCGGACATCGTGCTTCAGATGCACTACACACCCAACGGCAAGCCGGGGACAGACGTGACCAAGGTTGGCCTGGCACTCGCGAAGGAGACGCCAAAATTCCGCTATCTGACCATCGGAGCCTCGACCTTCCAGTTCGCGATTCCCGCCAATGATCCAAACTATGAGGTTCACTCGCAGGTCACCTTTGAGCAGGACGCGCAACTGGTGTGGTTGCAGCCGCACATGCATCTGCGCGGCAAGGATTTTGAGTACCGTCTCGTCTTTCCAACCGGTGAGACCGACACTGCGCTGAGAGTGCCGAACTACAGCTTTAGCTGGCAACTCGGATACGACGAAGCCAAGCCCGTCGCTTTGCCCAAGGGAACGCGAATGGAGTGCACCGCGCACTTTGACAATTCACTGAACAACCCAGCCAATCCCAATCCCAACGTGGTGGTCAAATGGGGCGATCAGAGCTGGGAAGAGATGATGATTGGCTGGTTTGGTGTGGTCGTTGACGCGAACGCCGATCCGGCCAAAGTCGTCAAGCGGGAATGGCGGCAGCCCGCTTCTGCAGATTAGAACCACTCATCAGCAACGCTTTCGCTTCAGTGGTGAACAGTTCAGGCGCCTAAGGAGCTTGTCCGGGCGCTTGTCGATCTCTCCGTTCAACAATAGAGTGCCACATCCGAAGATTGGACCCTCGGCTACGAACCTGAGCGTTGCTTTTGTTATGCTGTTACCGTCATGCCGCAATGCCTGAAATGCGGAGCAGACCTCGCCGTAAATGAAGAGGGAATTGCTCCGGTCTTATGCGACCGCTGTGCCGGCCGCGCCACCAGCCGCGCCCGAAGCGGCCTGAGTGCAGGTACTTTCCGGGGCGTCCCTGCGACCACCGCCCTGTTAGCCATCAACATTGCCGCATATATCGCCGGGCTGCTACCAGGCCTGAACCTTGGATATTGGGGGACGAACTTCGGCCCGCTCACCCTGGGCGGCGAATATTGGCGGCTGGTAACTGCGGGATTTCTGCACGCTGGCTTCTTCCATCTAGCTTTCAATATGTGGTGCCTGTGGAGCTTGGGCCGGCTTGCCGAGCGCCTCTTCGGACACTGGCAGACTGCCGCCATCTATTTGCTCACCGGAGTCGGCGGGGCGCTGCTGAGCATCGGTTACGATCCCGGGCGGGCTGAGGTCGGCGCATCAGGAGCGATTTTCGGTATCGCCGGCGCGATTCTGGCCGGACTTAAGTTTGGCAACCTTGCAGTTTCGCCCGGCGAACGCAGGTCTGTCATCAGCAGCCTGATTTTCTTTATTATCGTGAACTTTTCTCTGGGTGCAGGCAGCTTCTCCTTCCTCGGGGGCAACATCGACAACATGTGCCATCTGGGCGGGTTCATCACGGGATTGCTGATTGGTTTGCCGATGGGGGCTTTCGCCCGTCATCACAAACTCTATCAATTGGCGACGGTGCTGGTGACCACAGGTCTGCTCTTCGTCGCTGGGCGGGAACTTGTCCGAACGCATGGCGATGCCGCCCAGCTCTACAAGGCTGTCAAGGCCTTGCGAAGCGGCGATCTTGGGACTGCCATTCCAGCTCTGGAGAAGTACACGGCGGCCAATCCCAACGATGACGCGGCTCTGTTGGACTTGGGCAGCGCCTACGTGTACACCGGCCAGCGGGAAAAGGCCATTGCGGCCTACGAACAGGCTCTTAAGGCTAACCCTGAATCCGAGCCGGCTAAGGACGCGCTGCAAGCACTGCGCGAGGACAGTCCATCGAAGAAATAAGTCAACCGCGAAGCCCCGGAAATCCCGCCAGACTCGCCGGCGGGCACGGCGTGCTCTGTCTGTTCGTTCTGTTGCTCACCTCCGGCGCTCTCGGCCAGCCCAAACCTGAGGAAGTAACTCTCCCAAGCGGCAAGCTTCAACTTCACGGATTCCTCTGGAAGCCGGATGGACCAGGGCCTTTTCCCGCCGTGTTGTGGAACCACGGCAGCGAGAAGCTGCCTGGCTGGCGTCCTGCCCTGGGGGCTTTCTACACCTCCCACAACTACGTTCTGTTTGTGCCTCATCGCCGCGGACAGGGACGCTCGCCCGGCGCCTACATCGAAGACCTTATCGCCCAAGCTCCTCCGGCACAGCGCAACCAGCGCATGGTGGAATTGCAAGAAGCCGCGGTCGAAGATGTGGCGGCGGCATTGACCTATCTCAAGTCGCTGTCGTTCGTGGATAGCGAACGCATCGCCATCTCCGGATGCTCGTATGGCGGCATCCAGACGTTGCTGGCAGGCGAGCGCGACCTGGGAGTGAAAGCGCTTATTCCCTTTGCTCCCGGCGCCATCTCCTGGGACCGAAACCCTGAGCTTCAAGGCCGTTTGAAGCAAGCCGTGGATCGAGCCCGAGCGCCAGTGTTTCTCCTGCAGGCGGAAAACGATTTCAGCCTGGCGCCCAGCCGCGAACTGAGCAAGGAAGCGAAGAAGAAACAGGTGGATTTTCAGGCCAAGGTTTACCCGGCTTTTGGCGCCAGCCACGACGACGGCCACGGCGGCTTCTGCTCCACTGCTACTGACGTCTGGGGCGCTGATGTCCTGACTTTCTTGGAAGCGCATTGGAAATCCGGGCGATAAGCCTGCAAGTCAGTCCGTTTGTGCCGGCAGCCGTCTCAGTGTTGGAAGTTGTACTCTTTGGCAGCAGGCAAACCTTCCACTCTTCCGGCAAAGATTTCCTGAAACTCCTTGAGCATTTCGCCGTGCAGGATGGTGTTGGTCGCCAGGACTTCGCGGCTATCAATGTTGAAAGGGCCGTCACTGAAGTTGGTGACCTTGCCTCCAGCTTCCTGCACCAACAAGACTCCGGCCGCTGTGTCCCAGGGGTTCAGGTTGAATTCCCAAAAAGCATCGAAGCGTCCGCAAGCGACGTAACAGAGATCGAGCGCGGCTGACCCGGCGCGGCGCACACCGTGCGAACGCAGCGTAATCTGGTGATAGAAGTGAATGTTCGGATTCTTGTGCCGCTTGTGGCTGGGAAACCCGGTCGCCACCAGGCTTTCCGCGAGCAGCGCCGTCCGGGAAACATGGATTGGCTGGCCGTTCAGGCGCGATCCGCCTCCCTTTTCCGCGGCGAACATCTCGTTCCGGCTGGGATCGTAAATCACGCCGGCAATGCGTTCACCTTTGTATTCCAGGGCCAGCGACACGCAGAACACCGGATATCCGTGGGCGAAGTTTGTGGTCCCGTCGAGCGGATCCACGTACCAGCGGTAGTCGCTGCCGGTTTCGCGGCGGCTGCCCTCTTCGCCGATCAAATCGTGGTCCGGCCATTGCCGGCGGATGCGCTCGACGATCAGCTCCTCCGAGCTGCGATCGGCCTCCGTGACCAGATCGACCTCACCTTTATATTCAATGGCAACTTTGCCGAAGAACGACGTGAGCAGCGCGCCGGCTTCGCGGGCCAACTCCTGCATGGGACTAAGAAAATCTTGCGGATTGCCCATTAGCGGCTGCGGCGTCCGTTATCTTCAGCGATGTACATGATCTCGTGCTTGAAGATGAACAGATTGGGCGCTCCTTCTCGGGTGAGACGAATCATGGCCACGTCATAGTACTCAATCCACCCGCGGAAAGCTTCGCCGGAAAGCAGCTTTACCAACACCGGAGTCTGCTTTTCGCCAAGCGCTTTCAGATACGCCGGCTCCAAACCGGTATCATCCGGCGGCGGGGTCTTGGTCGTCTTCTTGGCAAAAGCTGGTGAAGCAGGACGGAAAGGCATTCCGACATTGTAGCTTAAAAAAAGCATTCAGCAATCGGCATTCAGCACTGAAGAATCGCCGACATCGCCGGGATCGGAAAGGCAAGACCCAACAACCTTACCGCGGATCACGCGGATGTGCGTAGATCGTAAAATGCCGGTCAAGATTCGTTCGTTCCCTCGTTGCCTCAGTGAGATCAGCGTCATCAGTGGTAATGTTTTTTGGTCTTTCCGATCACGGCGATCACGCGCGATTACGGCGATCACGCGCGATCTCTTCTGCAGCTCACCTCGCCGGCGCGGTGTAATAGCCCGCGCGATGCCTTATCTGATACGCCGAGACGTCGGGGTCATTTTTTGTGACTTGCACCTGGATTCTCCGGAAGGGCGAGTCGCTTACCTGACGGTTGGTGTAATAGCCAATCAGATATTGAGTGCGCAGCTCGTCGCTGATCTGCCGGAAGGCGCCGTCCAGTTCGCTGACGCTCTCCGCATAGTAATGTTTGCCGCCGGTGTCCTTGGAGATCTGGATGAGCGCGTGCTCGCCGCCGAGGTTCCGTCCGGCGTCGGCCGCAACCGGCACCACGATGATGCTGTACACGATGGCTTCGGCCTGCTGCGCCCGGCGCAGCGCGCTCTGATAATCGGCCTTGCTCGTGGTATCGCCGCCGTCGGTGATCAGCACCATGACCTTTCTGCCGTCGCGGAGCATGAGCGCTTCCGCTCCCAGGAAGATGGCGTCATAGAGCGAGGTACCGGCGCCGATTTGCAAGCTCTCGATGCCGTGGTCGATGCGGTGCAGATCCGAGGTGAAGCTGGTAACTTCGTTGATCACCTCAGTCACTTGGTACACGGCCAAGTGGTCCACGGGCCGCATGATGGAATGGGCAAACCGCTTGGCCGAAGTGACCTCCAGCTTGAAATCGCGCATGGTGCTCAGGCTGGTGTCCACTTCCAGGGCGATGCTCAGCGGCATCTCCGACTCGCGATCAAACACGCTGATGGCTTGTGGCACGCCATCTTCCAGCACGCGGAAATCCGCTTTGGTCAGGTCAGCTACGGGAGCGCCGTGTCCGTCGGTGACGGTGGTAAAAACGCTGACCAGCCGCACATTGACGCGGAAAGTAGGCGCCTGCTTTTGCGGCGTCTGTGGACTCGCAGAGCCGGCCGGGGCCTGCGCCGCGCCGCTCAGCCCCAGCAGCAGACACAAACCTAAAGTCAATCGCCCAAACTCAACCCGAGCCTGTCTCATAGCCTATGTAGTTCAGAGGTTGTTCTGCTCTGCTTAGATGCAAACTCTGGCCAATCGTTATTGATTGCTGCCACGAATTTCTTCAGGAAATGGTTCGCCGTCAGCCCAGACGGCTCCATCCTCAAAGTACTCTTTCTTCCAGATCGGGACCGTCTTCTTCACGGTATCAATCAGCCAACGACAGGCCTCGAAGGCGGCGGCGCGGTGCGCCGAAGCTACCACGATAAGCACGCTGGTCTCCCCGATCTGCAGCCTTCCCAGGCGATGCACAAGGCGCACATCTCGCACCGCAAAACGTTCAAGTGCCGCATGAGATAGTCTCTGCAGCTCGCTGATAGCCATGGACTCATATGCTTCATAGTCCAGGTACAGCACGCGTCGTCCGCGGATGTTGTTGCGCACGATCCCCTCAAAAACCACGGTCGCGCCGTCTTCGCCGGCCTTGATGGAATCGGCAATCTGCCGGGTCGCAATAGGCGCGCGCACAATGGCGCAATGCTGGGATTGCAGCTCTTCCAAACCGGACTTGCCGCCGCTGACCGGGGGAAGCAATCCTACTTCATCACCATCACGAAGTACGGCTGCACCTCTGGCATACTCCTGATTCACCGAGCAGGCAATCGCCGCAGCGATAGGTTTAAAGCTGGGGAAGCGTTCCGCGTAGTAGGACGTCACGGCGGAGACTCTGGCCCCCGGTTCCAGCTCGAGTAAGTCTTCCTGCCGTCCGATGATGTCTTTGAGCTGCCCGAAGAGCAGCACCCGAATGCGCATTACCCACCAACATAACTGGAAAAGTCAGAATCCCGAGTCAACTCCGGTTAAGTTTTGTCAGGTTCCTGGTTTCGGCGCTACCACCAAGACCGCTTTGGCGTCTAAGACAGCAGCAGCCGAAGAGCTGTTTTAAGCGCAGTTTACGATTTTCTCCGGGGCGGTCCCTACGTCGCAGCCGCTCCGGTCTTTTTTTTGAGGACCGAAGCGATCAGGACGTCAATCCGCACTGGTCAAAACTCTCTCCCGTGTCTCCTCATCCTGGCGCTCCTGCTGCTCGGTCCCGGGCAGGGCGATCTCCAGCACCTCTTCGATGGTGGAGACGTAATGAATCGCCACTCCGTCGATCTGTTCCGGCGTGAGGTCTTCATCCACGTTCATGCGATTGTCTGCGGGGAGGATCACGTCTCTCACTCCGGCGCGCTTGGCGGCCAGGAATTTTTCTTTTATGCCGCCGATGGGCAGCACGTTGCCGCTGAGCGTGATTTCCCCGGTCATGCCGGTAAGCGGCCGCACCGGGCGATCGCGCAGCAATGACACCAGCGTGGTGGCCATAGTTACGCCCGCCGAAGGCCCGTCTTTGGGAATGGCGCCGGCCGGGACATGAATGTGGATGTCATGGTCCTTGAAAAAGTCTTCGTCGATATGCAGTTTGTCGGCGTTGGAGCGTACCCAGGTCAGCGCCGCCTGCATGGACTCCTGCATCACCTGGCCGATCTGTCCGGTCATGGTGAAGCCGCCCTTGCCTTTCATCTTGTTGGCTTCGATGAACAGGATGTCGCCGCCGGCCGGCGTCCAGGCCAGACCCACAGCTACGCCGGGACGCCGCGTGCGCTCGGCGATTTCCGTATCGATGCGGATCTTGATCCCGCCCAAAAATTCCTGCACTACCTGCGGGGTGACCACCAGTTTTTCGGTCTTGCCTTCGGCGATGCGCCGCGCCTTCTTCCGGCAGATGGTGCCGACGTTGCGCTCCAGATTGCGCACGCCCGCCTCTCGCGTGTAGTGCCGGCTGATGAAGCGGATGGCATCTTCCGGAAATTCAATCTGCTCCGGTTTGAGCCCGTTCTCTTCGATCTGCTTGGGCACCAGGTAGCGCTGGGCTATATGCAGCTTGTCGTCCTCCGTATAGCCCTGCAGTTCGATGATCTCCATGCGGTCACGCAGCGGCTCGGGGATGGTATCGAGCATGTTGGCCGTGCAGATGAACAGCACCTTGGAAAGATCAAAGGGCACATCCAGGTAGTTATCGCGGAAGGTGGAGTTCTGCTCGGGATCGAGCGTTTCCAGCAGCGCCGACGAGGGATCGCCGCGGAAGTCGCGCCCCAGCTTATCCACTTCGTCGAGCACAAACACGGGATCGTTGGTCTCGGCGCGGCGGATGCCTTGAATAATCTGGCCGGGCAGCGCGCCGATGTAGGTGCGGCGATGGCCGCGGATCTCGGCTTCATCGTGCACTCCACCCAGCGACAGGCGGACAAACTTCCTCTCCAGGGCCCGCGCGATAGAGCGGCCCAGCGAGGTCTTGCCCACGCCCGGAGGCCCCACAAAGCACAGGATCGGCCCCTTCATGCTGGGCTTGAGCCGGCGCACCGAGAGATAGTCCAGAATGCGGTCTTTGACCTTCTTCAGATCGTAGTGGTCGGCGTCCAGAACTTCCTGGGCTTTGACGATATCCGCTTCCTTGCCGCTGGATTTGGACCACGGCAACACCGCCAGCCACTCGATGTAGTTGCGGGTCACGGAATAGTCGGCGGCCATGGGCGACATGCGGGAAAGCCGCGTCATCTCCTTCAACGCTTCTTTCTTCACCTCTTCCGGCATGCCTGCGGCTTCAATCTTTTGGCGCAGATCCTCAACATCGCGTTGCGCCTCATCCTGCTCCCCCAACTCTTTCTGGATGGCCTTCAATTGTTCGCGCAGGTAATACTCACGCTGCGATTGCTGCACCTGGTCCTGGACCTCGGTCTGGATCTTGGTGCGCAGTTGCTGGACCTCGAGCTCTTTGGCCAGATGATGGTTGATGATTTGCAGGCGGCGGAGAATATCCGTGGTCTCCAGGATCTCCTGCTTGTCGCGAGTGGACAGCGAAGGCAGTGACGAAGCCACAAAATCCACCAGGCGGCCCGGCTCCTCAATGTTGATGGCCACGGTCTGCAGTTCGTCGGAGAGGGTGGGCGACCCGGCCACGATCTGCTGGAACAAGGTCAGCACGTTGCGCTGCAAGGCTTCGACTTCCGGCGACTGGTCGAGATCACGGTCGGGAAGCAAATCCACACGGGCGCGCATGAACGGCGTCAACTGCGTGAATTCGGCCATCTTGGCCCGCTGCAGGCCCTCGGTGAATACGAACAGGCTCTGGTTGGGCATCTTGACCACCTTGTGAATCGTGGCCAGCGTGCCGATGTTGTAAAGATCGATGGGCTGTGGGTTGTCCACCCGCGCCTCGCGTTGCGCCACTACCAGGATGGTCTTTTCTTCCCCGAGAGAATTGATGAGTTGAATGGAACTCTCCCGCCCTACGGTCAGGGGCAAGACCGCATGCGGAAATAGGACGGTGTCGCGCACTGGCAGCACCGGAACGTTGTTACCGTCTGCTTCGATCGCACGTTCCTCTGCAGGCGCCACAGATGCTACAGCTGGCTCACGTTTTTCAGACGCCATGGTTAACCCTTAAGGACGAATCCTTGATATTACGATGAATCCTTGACAAAAGTTTGCTCACATTAGATGACGGCCTGCCTGATAAAGATGCAGCCGCAGCCCCTGCCCCGCCAGAGAATGCGGATTGTACCCGATATTTTTGCCCAGCGGCAAATGTCCCGCAAGTGGAATCAATCCTTACAGCACGAGAGTGCATTTGCCGGATCGCTCCAGTTGGCGGATGATTTCCTCGTATTCGTCCAAGCAGAAGCCGAAACGCACGCAAAACTCCTCTTCTCTGCGATGCTCGGGAATAGAATCAGCCAGCAGCCTGCCTTGGTGAAAGACGGCATAGCTTCCATCTTCCCGCCTCAAGAACACCCAAACGTCTTGCTCCGCCATCATCTCTCCGCGCTGGGATAGATCCCCAACACCTTGACCACGCCGGCAATCTCCTCAAGATGACGCAAGGCCAGCCGCATGGCCGGGTCGTCGCCGCGCAAGAGATCGATAAAAAACATGTACTCCCACGGCTTCCCCCGCACCGGACGCGACTCGATCTTGCTCAGGTCCAGGTCGCGCAGGGCAAAGACGCTCAGCGCCTTGAACAGCGCTCCCGGCACGTTCTTGAGCGAGAAGGCCAGGGAAGTCTTGCCGGCGTTGGCCAAAATCTTCTTCTTCTTTTGGATGAGGAAAAAGCGGGTAAAGTTCTGGGTATCGTCTTCCAGGCCGGCCAGCAACACCCGGGCGCCGTACTCCTTGGCAGCCTGGCGGCTGGCGATAGCCGCAGCGTCGCGCAAGCGGTTGGCCATCAGGTACTTCACCGCCCCGGCGGTGTCATAGAACCCGACCGCAGCCACTCCATGATGGTCGCGGAAAAAGTGGCGGCACTGGTCCAGGGCCACCGGGTGCGAGAGCGCCTGACGGATCTCCTTGAACTTGGCGCCGGGCACGGCAATGAGGTTGTGCTCGATGCGAAGCAGAAGCTCGCGCTGGATGAATACATTCCGCTCCATCAGCAGGTCAAGATGCTCGCCTACCGGGCCGGCCAGCGTGTTTTCCACGGGAATCACCGCGGCATCGGCGCGGCGGAAATCCACCGCGTCAAAGACCTCGACCGAGCGGCTGCAAGCCAGCACCTCAGCTTTCGGCACCAGCTTGAGCGCCGCCTGATGGCTAAATGATCCCCGCTCGCCTTGTATGGCTATCTTCATGAACTCAGCTACTAGCTTCTAGCTGCTAGCTCCTGGCTTCTCAGCGCAGAGCGTGTTTCACCAAATGGATAGATCGTGTTTCACAAAGGCCATTGGTAACCGGCACGATTTCTACAAACTGGCCCCGCTCTTTAGCTGCCTGGCCGCAAAGGGCAGGTTACCGGAACGCGCAGAAATAGCAAGTAGCAGAGAGTAATCGACATGCCTACGTGATGCTTCCAATCAAGTGAATTTTCGGTGTCATCAACTGATAGGAATTTCTGGCATTCAGATCACCCGACCTGTTCCGGCGCCTGCCCCGGCTTGCCGCGTGTGCCGTGGACCTGTCCCGGCTGGCCGTGGACCCTGTCCCGGCGCCCGCCCCGGCCAGCCGTGGGCGCCGTGGATCACCGGATCTTTTTTGCCTTGTCTTTTTCCTCCGGACATTGAAAACAATCGACATCCAGCCGATTATTCTCTTTTTGTTCGCCACCACCTCCCCCACCCCCCATCTCGCGCCACTTCACCCCATGTTCACCCCAAGTCACCCCAGAACCGCATATGCACTTGAATATGCAGAATTCCGTTCACCTCCGATCCGCAGCCATCCGCGTAATCCGCGGTAAGGATTTGCTGTCTTTGTTTGGTTTTCCGATTCCGGCGATTTCGCGCGATGACGGCGATTCCGGCGATCTCTGGTTGGCGGTTCGCCATTTGCTTAGCCGTTGGCCTCATGTCATTCGGTTGGACCAGAGGCTGACTGGTGAAGCTGAATACATCATGTTGTCAAAGAGCCCTCCGCCGGCCGGGTTCGGCCCGCGGGAGGAAACTGCCGCAGGCGACAGGTTCCGCTCAAAGCATACTATATCGCACGATAAATATCGATGATATTGTTATGGCAGATGTGATTTTTTCACCTTCGAGCTGTCCTGCCCTGGCGCCGGGCTCAGAACACTGTGCTGTCTGCGAACACTTCGTATGTGAAGAGAACGGATGCAACGGTAAACATACGAAGAGACTCTCTGCTCGGCCGCGGCTGCCTGATGGGAATGCGGCCGTCGTACCTGGAGCCTGGTGCAAGTTCTCCAAGAAGAAGTAATCAGCGAGTGAGCGAGAGGAATCTCTCGATACGATCGATGAAGGGCTCTCCCTTGACCTGTGGGATTACGAGCTCGTATTGATGCCTGGCTGCAAGGGCCTGGGCTTCATCGAATGGCGCGTATAACCTGGCCATATTGTGCATTCGGTCAATCAAGATGGCCACTCCCTCACCCTCCTCAAGTCTTGCCCAAGAGACATGGAGTTCATCATCCCTGAAGCAGACGATGAAGTCCTGAAGCAACCTGCCCTTCGTCGTTATCATCAGCCACCAAGACATTTCATTCAATATATCGAAGACAACTCAAAGGGTCAATAACCGATCATCCGTTCATGGGAAGGCCGGTCTCAAGCCTGAAGAGAGGGTACAGGACACCAGCGGAAGCACTTGGAGCCGTGGTGACAGAGCTACGTACCAGGAAGGGCTGGGGATATGAGGAAGTTGCTCACCGGGTGGGCTGCAGCCCTGGATACATGAACGGCATCGAGCATGGAAAACACAATCCCAGCCTCAGTGTGCTACAGGCCCTTGCAGACACCCACCACATAGAGCTCTCTAAGCTCTTCTCACTCGCTGAACGGAAACGGCGCCGGCGCTACTCCAAAAATCCCCTCCTTGACGATTAGACGAGGGCTGGTAATGAGGCAGCTGTTCATCAGTGAGGCTGTTGCACACCAGACATCTGCGGTACGTTCCTCCCCTGTACTCTGCCTCGTTTGTGACATCGGAGCAGCCACAGGCCGGTCTTTTGCAAAACACTTCGGGCATAACGGCTGCTGGTCCTTGCCCTTCTCGTACCAGAACGGAAGCCGGAACTCGTACTGGTCACTCTTGAACCGTAACTTTTCCTTCAACTCACGGTTCTCATCCTCAAGCTGGCCGGCTGCTGTCTTGAGTTCCCAGAGCGTGTCATAAACATGACCCAACGTTTTCCTCGTCATGTTTGTTCTGCATGTTCTTACGAAATGGCTCGACACATGGAATGGGTCCAAAAGACGTATGGAGTTGACGCATTCGACCGGAATGGCAAAGGTGCTGATGCCGGGAAGCTCTTCAGAGGACAACGTGAGTTCAAGGATTCACGCGACTTTCTGGGCTTACAGCTTGCAGATATTCTTGCGACCACGTTACGACGTGCACTGAACGGAAATCTGCAGATAGCCGGCTGGAAGGAGTTCGGAGGGCTGATTGTTCGCAGAAAGAACATAGGCTCATATTTCATCCAGCTAGGACCTGGCCTGAGTCCAGTCAAGCCAGAACATGCTGAGAATGTCTGTTACGTGCTGGACGACAGAGCCAAATCAATGCTGGTTGAACGAGAGGTGAGCTCGAAATGAAAAAGACAGAACAGGCAACAGTACCCCTCAATATGACGCTGTCTCAAGCAGAACGCATTGAGACTGAGTTTGTACGCATTGGTCCCATTGCTCTAGAATGCCGAAAAGTCATCAACGAGGCTCGTACCAAGGACGCACACGCGAAAGAGAAAGCACCAGATGAGGCTCTAATACCTGTCACGGTCAGGCTGACGTTGGAAGGAGCGAAGACGATCTTGAAGAGATATGGAGGGCTGGTTCGTGAGTCTCCCACAGATCGTGCCATTTATATTCTGGTGAAGAACGCAATCGAAAAGGAATAGCCCAGCCCTCCATCAAGCTGTCCCCTTTCTTCCCCGAACACCCTAATTAATTCATTCATGGCGCAGCGCGATCATGGGATCGACTTTCGTGGCCCGGCGGGCCGGAATCCAGGACGCGGCCAGGGCGACGATCACCATCAGCAAGGCGGCGCCGATCAGCGTAACCGGGTCACCCGGTTTGATCTCAAAAAGCTGGCTGGCCAGCAGACGCATGAGAAGCACGGAGCCAATCACGCCGCAGACCGCTCCCGTGACCGCGAGAACAACCGCCTGGCGCAGGACCAGTCCAAGCAGGCTTCCCGACTGTGCGCCCAGGGCCATGCGAATCCCCAGTTCCCTGGTACGCTGGCCCACCGAGTAGGAAATGACGCCGTAGATTCCGATCAACGTGAGGGTCAATCCGGCGATGGCGAATATGCTGAGCAGCCAGGTGCGAAAACGCGGCTGCGCCACCGACTCTGAAATGATCTCCTCCAGGGTGCGCGCTTTGCGGATAGGCAGGTTCTTATCCACGGACCCGACGACCCGTTGCAGCGAGGAGATGGCGGTCGCAGGATCGAGTGAACTTCGCACCAGAACCTGCACGTACGGGGACGGCTCCTGCAGCAGAGAGAAGTAAACCTGCGTGCGAAGCCCGGCATCCAGGCTGGTATCGCGGGTATCGGCGACCATACCCACAATCTGAAATTGATCCTCAGGATCGGGGCCGAACTTTAACATCCTGCCAATCGGGTCCTGGCCGGGAAAAAACCGGCGCGCCACCGAGTCGTTGATGATGATCACCGGCGAAGAGCCTTTGACGTCATGCTCGCTGAAGACGCGTCCGCGCTGAAGACGAATGCCCAGGGTTTCAAAAAAACCTGGAGTGACCGTAATCGCCTCGAAGCTGGTCTTCTCTTCATTGATCCCCATCGAAGACGGGTCGAAAGTTATCATGCCCTGGAGCCCGGAGAGGATAGGAATATTGCTCAATGCAACTCCGCTGAACTGCGATTGGGACTGCAGGGACTCTAACAGCCGCTGCACAAAGATCCGCTGAGCGTCTTTTGAACCATACCGAGCGTTCGGCAAGGTCACTTCCCCAGTCAGCACACGGTCGGTGCGCAAACCGGTATCCACACTGAGAAGGCGGACCATGCTCTGCACCATGAGTCCCGATCCGGTGAGCAGGACCAAAGCCAGCGCCACTTCGGTGACTACCAAAATATTTCGCAACGACAGCATCCGGGCGGGTGTTGAGGTAGCCGCGGAGCTGTCCCTGATCGCCGGATTCAAATTGGCGCGCACAGTGCTCATCGCCGGAGCCAGCCCAAAGAGGATTCCTGCCAGCGCCGAGAGAATGAAAGCAATCACCATGAGGGCCGGCTCCGCTCGCAACTCTTCCAGCCGAGGAAAATTCGCCGGGGCCAGAATGCGAAACAGCTGCACGCCCGCGGCCGCGAACGCGGCTCCCGCCATTCCTCCCGCCAGAGCCAGGAGAAAACTTTCGATCAGAAGCTGGCGCACGATGCGTCGGCGGCTTGCGCCCAGAGCTGCGCGAACAGCGATCTCCCGCTGCCGCCGCAAGCCGCGTGAAAGAACCAGGTTGCTCACGTTGGCGCAGGCAATGAGCAGCAGAAATCCCACCGCACCCAACAGCGCCAGCAATTCCGGCCTCCTGCTGGCCGCCTTCTGAAGTGGCTCCAAGCGGAAGCTAAGGCCTTCTTCCATCACGGGATACTGGCGTACGATGCCGGCGGCAATGCGATCCAAGTCAGCCTGGGCCTGGAAGAGCGAAATGCCCGGGCGCAGCTTCGCTAGCGTCGGGTAATTCCCCATCCCCCGCTTTAGCTGCTCGGGTGGAACGGTTTGGGCAACCAACGCATCCCACTTCGCGGCATATACAAAACTTGGTGGCACAACGCCGGCCACCGTAAAGGGCTGTTGGTCCAGCGTGACCGCCTTCCCAACAATATTGGGGTCGCCCGAAAATTTCCGCTGCCATAACCCATAACTGAGGAGCACAACGTCGCCATTTTGCCGTTGCTCATCCTGGGGGAGAAAGTCTCGGCCCAGCGCCGGATGATACCCGAACAATGTGAGAAAGCCGGAGGAGACATCGGCCGTGGCGAGCTGTTCCGGATAACCACTTCCAGTAAGAGTTCTCGGCTGCGGTAAGAACGTCGCGATAGTCTCGAAAGAGTGAGACTGCGCCTCGATGTCGCGCAGATCGGTAAAGGTCTGCCCCATCACCATTTCCGGCCACCGCGAACTCACCGTACGGATTCTCACCAGGCGCGAGGGATCCCGGAAAGGTAGCGGTCGCAGCAACACCGTGTTGACGATGCTGAAGATGGCGGTCGAGGCGCCGATGCCCAGCGTCAGGGTCAGCATGGCCACCGTGGTGAAGCCGGGCGATTTGCG
The DNA here is from genome assembly GCA_036521855.1 of Candidatus Angelobacter sp. GTDB lineage: Bacteria > Acidobacteriota > Terriglobia > Terriglobales > Acidobacteriaceae > Angelobacter. The sequence goes on along the minus strand of DATDGY010000036.1, from coordinate 13,682 downwards.
CAGGCCCCGCAGTCCGTAACGGACATCCTGGACTACGCTTTCGAGCCAATTCCAGCTCCATGTGGCGCGCGTTTGCTCACGCAGTAAGACAGGATTGCCGAAGCTGCGCAGCGCTGAGTAGCGCGCTTCTTCCGCGTTCATACCCGCAGCCACGTTCTCTGCGATCTGCCGCTCGATGTGGAAGTACAGCTCGTCATCCAGTCGCGCGCCGGCATGGCTCCGCCCGAAGAGCATTCGCACTTTCATCGCGAGCTGATGAATCCATCGCATGCTGCCTCCTTCGCTTCCGCCGATGAGGTGAACTCCTTGGGCAAAGGTTCACGCCGCGGGCTCCTTTTCGGCCTAGGCTTCTCCGACCACCAGATTGATCGCCGCCGAAAGACGGCTCCAGCTGTCGGCTTCTCTGTCCAACTGCCCACGGCCGGCGGCGGTGAGCGAGTAGAACTTGGCCTTCCGGCCGGTTTCGCTCTCGGCCCACTTGGCCTTGATCCAGCCATGCTGCTCCAGGCGGTGCAGCGCGGGATAAAGCGATCCCTGCTGCACTTGCAATACTTCGCCGGAGATTTGCTGGATGCGTTTGGCAATGGCCCATCCATGCATGGGTTCATGGGAGACGGTCTTCAGGATGAGCAGGTCGAGCGTACCTTGCACGAGATCGGTTGGTTTCCCCATGCCTAGATTATCTACACTATCCTTTTGTAGACTGTCAAGGCGTTCTTCACTTGGTCCGCAAGATACGGCCGCATCGCCGAAGGTCGGCGTGGTCTCGGCGTGGTCAATGAAGAGTTCGTTAAACGTTTCTTTGCCCGGCCGCAACCCAGTCGGAATGCACATTACATCGATTGTCGGGGTGTGCGCAGGCTTTATTTGTTATGCTGCCGGCAGAGGCCGAAGCAAAAAGAAGATTCCGACGCTATGGGGAAACGAATCGCGGATTTTTTCCGCTCAGACTTGGGTGTACTCGTTCTCGTTGCAGCAGCCCGTTTGATGCTCCACGTCGCAACCAATGGCAGCTATGGATTTCACCGAGACGAACTACAGACCCTCGACGACGCACGCCACCTCGACTGGGGTTTTGTAGCATATCCACCAATCACGCCTCTTATCGGTCGCCTGGAGTTACTCGTCTTCGGGCCCTCACTCATCGGCTTTCGGCTCTTTGCAGCGGTCGCCGTGAGCACGGTTATGGTTCTTACCGGGTTGATAGCGAAGGAACTTGGCGCGAAACGCCACGTTCAATTGCTCGCCGCTGTGGCTGCGGGAATCTCTCCCGTCTCTCTGATACAGGGCGCGGTTTTCCAGTACGTCTCGTTCGACTATCTCTGGGGGGTCACAGTCACGTATCTTCTCATTCGGCTGCTGAAGTCAGAAGACGCGCGCTGGTGGGTGCCGATCGGCGCCGTCTTGGGCCTCGGGATGGAGACGCGTTACACCATAGGTTTTCTCGCCCTGGGCATCGCTGGGGCTGTGCTCCTTACACCTGCGCGGCGTTTCCTGGGCAATGGCTGGCTTTGGGCTGGGGTTGGTGTGTCCATTCTGATCCTTCTGCCGAACTTAATCTGGCAAATGCAACATCACTTCATCTCGCTGGAGTTTTTGTCTTATTTGCGCGCCCGCGACCTGCGGCAGGGCCGGTACAGCGGGTTCTACCGAGGGCAATTTCTGGACTGTGTAAATCTTGTTACCGTCCCTCTGGCTCTCCTGGGCCTGTGGTTCTATTTTTTTCGTCAGGAGGGCCGGCGCTACCGCTTGCTGGGCTGGACGTTTGTTGTAAGTTTTAGTCTATTCGCCTTGCGTGGCTCACGTTCGTACTACACGGCGCCGCTTTATCCCATGTTGATCGCCGGCGGCAGCGTTCTGTTTGCAAACTTGCTGGGCGGTTTGCGCGGGGCGTGGTCGCGCCGGGCCTACGGCCTGCAATGGACGGCCATCCTTGCGGGAGGAATCGCCGTTGCTCTGCTGGTGATGCCGGTTGCCCCCATCGGGTCCGGCATCTGGAGAATCACCAGCAAATTACATGACCAATTTCGCGAGGAGATCGGCTGGCCGGAACTGGCGCAGGCTGTTGCCGGAACCTATAGCTCCTTATCCCAGGAGGAGCGCGAGCGCACCGGAATTCTCACAGGAAATTATGGAGAAGCAGGCGCTCTGAATTTGTACGGTCCTGCTCTCGGCCTCCCTCACGCCATGAGCCTGACAAATTCTTTCTGGTACCGCGGATACGACCCGCGGCTGCCGCCGACCGTGATTCTCGCAGGTTTCGACTTGGACGAGGGCCAAAGACTTTTCGGCAGCTGTGCTGTGGCCGCCGAAAACAAGAATCCATTCGGCGTCGAGAATGAGGAATCGCGAGATCATCCGCAAATCTTGCTTTGCCGGAACTTGCGCATGTCCTGGCCCGTCTACTGGGAACACTTCCGGCGCTTTGGGTGAGACGCGCAAACGTTCCTCGCTCGCTGGCGGCGGCTCCCCGCGCTCTCGCATAGGGAGTCGGCTGGCTGCTATGAACTTCCGGATTGGCCGTCAGAACGAACCCGCTCGCGCGGCGGACGCTGCCGCGTGGGGGAGGTTGGCAGTGGTGTTGGGTACCGTCAGATAAATTGTGGGTCACAAGGAGGTCCCTGTGACCCATCTACGCAAGCTGAATTTGCCCCTATCCACAACGCGCTTTTACCGCTTTGCGCGACATGCCGCGGCCTTCTGATCTTGGGGGAAGCTGCTCATCAGCGAATGCGGGCGGCAGGCGAGCATGACAACCATACGAGCGTTGTGGTTACGCTGAAGTGACGCCGACAATCTGCCGAATGTACTTTCCGCCTTCAACCGTGTCCAGCAGACAGGCCGCGAGATCTGTGAACTGTAAACTAGACCAGCCATTGCTTGGTGGACCGCCCACCTTCACCATATAGCCTTTCGCGGCCATACCATTCTTCAGATGAGGTGGGCGGACGATCGTCCAATCGATGTTACTGGCGCAAACTACTTTTTCCATTGCGCGGGCATCCGCGAGTCTTTTTACAAGCGTGACGCGCAAGACCAAGACCGCGGGATTGAAGCTGGGGAAGAGCAGGCCTCCGGAAAGGACCACATAGCGCTTCACTTGCAGCCGGTCCATTGCTGCAAGCATGACTGAAGCGGCCTCTGATACCAGCCATGGAGTGTTTGGTCCGGTATGCCCAATACATGAGATCACTGCGTCGTGGCCCGGAAGCGCCGCCATCAAATCTTCCAAGCGACGAGGATCACCAGCAATCACGTCGAGCCGTTCCCTGGGCTGCAACGAAGGCGTTCGGACAAGAGCGGTAACGCTGTGTCCCCGGTCAATCGCTTGCGCGGTCACAAGCTGGCCGGTTCAGCCGGTTGCTCCAATAATGAGTAGATTCATGGATTTTTCCTTTTGGACTAGACTTTGACGGCACAACACGCGTCTCCACCGGTTTACGACCTGCCCGCCATCGTTATACGTACTCGTTTAGCAGCTCGCGGACGGGCTCGCTGGCTTCCAGGTCATCTGTGACTTTGGGCGCCTTGGCCCCGGCCTTCAGGAGTGCCTCGACCGTCGCCACATAATCTCCGGTGTCGCGATGCCAGCCGTTCATCGAGCCATGCAGCGCGGAGCCGAGAGCGGTGATGCGGTGCTCACAACTGAGTTCGAGTTGGGGATGGTACCGGAGAACTTCGCGGACCATCTCCGCGTTTCCATGCCAGGAAGCCCATTGCAGCGGCGTCATCTCGTACTCACCGCGAGCGTCGACAGGCCAGCCGGCAGCGAGCATGAGACGAACGGCGTTGGCGTTGTTGTTTTGCGCGGCGTCGGCGATTTGACGGCGCTCTTCCTCGGACAGTGTTGTAACCATATTCGGCCGGCTGGCCAGCATCGCCCGAAACAGGTCTTCATCACCAAGTTGGCAGGCTTGCGAGAGTTTCACATCCTCCGGGCTGTGTTGCATAAGGAGCTGGAAAATCTCCTCATGGCTGAAGTCGCGGGCCACCTGCTGTGGGGTTCGGTCGCGTCCGAAAGCTGGGATGTAATAGGTGCCTTCGCTCCGGGAATCCTTTTTCGGAAAATACTTTTCCGACACCCGCACGTGAACCTGCTCGGGATCGGCCTCGAGGTGGCGACGCACAAGATCGAGATCGCCAAGCGCAACGGCCATCAGGATGTCGGTCCGGCAGCCGCGAGAGACGAGATAGCGAGCGATGTCTTGCCGGTCGCGGGGATAATGCCGGGCCTGGATCACTCTGACCATGTGCTGCGCGGGCGAGGATTCATGCCGGAGATCTTGGACGTTGATGTCGGCTCCATGATCGAGGAGGAATTTCGCAATCGCGATGGTGGAAGCGAAATGCAGCGGAGTCTGCCCGCCATCCCCGCGCGCGTGGACAAGGGCCGGCTCGGCATTCACGAATTGTTCCAACTGTTCGAACATGCCGAGGCGCGCGGCTGAGTGTGCGTCGTTGATGGCGCCGCGCTCGATGAGCAATGCGGCCATTTCCGGAGCGCATTCGTCGAGGACGCCGATGCCTCCCGCCCAGGACTGCCCTCTCGCGTTGATATCGGCGCCGGCTCGGAGCAGTATCTCGATGGTCTTGCCATCGCTCCTTTGCACAGCGGCGAATAGCAGTGGCAGGTGACCGTAACTCGCCAACGGTTGGTTCAGCTGAGCTTTCAATTCGGGATGTTCCTCGAGGACTCGCGCAACGCGCAGGGCGTTGCTGGCGCAAACCGCCGCGAGGAGTTGCTCGGCGGGAGTAAGGGTTAGCGATTCCACGTGTTCCTTCAACTTCGGCCAACTGGCGAAGCCGTAGTCGCGGGCGATGACGTGTTGCGCGTCAGCGAGCTTGGCATCCGCCGCAGTGGAATTTGCAATGTACGCGCGGAAGCGCTCGACGGCGGCAGATTTATGCTCCAGGAAATCGCGCAGGAGTTCTTTGGCTTGTTTCTTGAGGTGTTCGAGGTTGGGTTTTGCGGGTAGTTCGCGAGACATCATTCCTCCTTCTTAATCGCCCCGTGTCCGCTGACGGGCAGAAGTGAGGTTGATGTTGGTACTGCCAAACTGCTCAGGTGGGATCGTCCCTTCCCGCGGACAGGCTGCACCCTGGAGTGCGACCCTAAGTATAGTAGAAGGCAACCTTCGCACACAACTGCAAGCGAGCGGGTCGGCATCCGTTTCGGTACGTGCCAGTTGGAGTCGCATGCGCACGCCGTCGGCGGCTACGCGACTCAGAGCGAGTCGTCGGCAAACCGGAGTGAAGAAGACGCAGGAGCAGGCGCGTCGAATCCCTTGAAAAACGCATGTTGTTACGGTCGTTCGCGTCCTCTTGGGTTGTGAAAATGACCCCGCACCATCATCTTCAGCCGGTTGCGTTGTTCAGAAGGCGATAGAATGAGAGCAGGAAATTCTGTGTGAAATAGCTCCTTTAGGAAATTCTTGCTTCGAAACGTTTGGAACTCGATGCGTGGTCCGGGGAGCTTGGTCTGGCTCAGCCTAAGCGCCCTCTCTTGCGGGTTTCCAGCTTCGGCTCAGTCGCAGCAGCCCCCCGTGGTCCAAGCACCGGGGCCAGAGACGCCGGTTGGCCGGCAGCACCCCGGTCCGCAATTGCCAGGAAGCATCAGTGGCACGGTGGTGGATGGAAGCGGAGCCGTAGTGGTCGGGGCTCGGGTGACGCTGACACGTGCCGATCAATCACCGCCCCAAGAAGTGCTATCCGGCGAGTATGGGCAATTCTCCTTTTCCAACGCCGTGCCCGGGACCTTCCAGATCAGAATTACGGCGGCGGGCTTCGCGACGCAAACATCCTCTGGAATCTTGCATTCAGGGGAGACCTACCTGGTCCCGGCGAGTACGTTGACCCCCGCGGCCATTGACACTGAGATTCAGGTCGGAGCCTCACAGACGGAAAAGGCGGAGGAACAGATCAGGGTTCAAGAAAAGCAGCGAGTGCTCGGCGTGGTTCCCAATTTCTATGTCAGCTATATCCCCAACCCGGTTCCTCTAAGCTCAAAGCAAAAGTTCGAGCTTGCCTGGAAGACGATGATCGATCCAGTCACCTTCGGGCTGACTGGGATCAGCGCCGGAGTGCAGCAAGCGCAAAACGTTTTCCCCGCGTATGGACAGGGCGCACAAGGTTTTTCCAAACGCTTCGGCGCGGCCTATGTTGACGCTGCGACCAGCACGTTTATCGGAAACGCCATCCTGCCATCGTTGCTGAAACAAGATCCGCGTTATTTCTACAAGGGAACCGGTAGTGTGCCGTCACGAATTCTCTATGCGATCGCCAATTCAGTCATCTGCAAGGGCAACAATCAACGCTGGCAGCCAAATTACTCGGCTATCGTGGGAGGCCTCGCCGCCGGCGGTATCTCGAATCTCTACTATCCGGCGCAAGATCGTGGAGCAGCATTGGTGTTCGAAAACACGGCCATCGGGACGGGCACAACTGCCGTCTTCAATCTGTTTCAAGAGTTTGTCGTCAAGAAGTTGACGCCGCGTGTTCCCAAGAACGATCTCTCCCAGCCCTGACGTGCGATCGGCAAGAAAGTTCGCTGTCTGCTCTCACCGGGGAAGCATTCGTCCGATCCCCGGCATCAAGGGACGATCAGACCGTTCTCAAGCGTGTATGACGTTCCATCATTGTTTTGGAGCACGATGTTGGCTACGCCCGAAGCAACGGTGGGCACTGTGAGCATCAACGTGTTCTCATCCACGAAACTAACCACGGCTGCTTGCCCGCCTACGGTAGCCGCGGTCGAGGAATTGAATCCGCTGCCGCGCAGAGTTAGCGTCGTACCCGGCGACGCTGTGCCGGCGCTCAATGATCCTATGCTGAGCGGAGCCGCGCCCAAATCCACGACGGTCAGCCCACGATTGGTGATCAAGTAAATGTGACGGCCGCCGGAGTCGATGGCCATGGGGACACCCACATCGGAGACAGTTTCGCTGAGGGAGAAGCGCAGCCGCAGGCTTCCGTGCTGTACGTCGATGATGTCGACGAAGGGAGGGTAAGCCTGATAGAGAAGGCTGCCGGCATCGTTGAGCTTGGGTTCAAACAGGGGTGAAGTGGTGCTGTCGGCTGAATAAACTACACCGAAATAGACGTCGGCAAGCGCAACGCGGCCGATGATGCTGGCCGACGCATCAGTAAACGCCGGGTGCAGAAATCCGGCTAGCGCGATGGCAACGTTGCCGTCGCCGGAGATGGCCTGTTCGTTGAGAAGGAAATCGATTCCATTGAATATATTGCTGGTGGCGTCATACACGCAGGTGTTGAAGGCGATTTTGGTGCCGTCGCTGCTGGACGATATGAAATTCCCGCTCAGCGCTTCAGTGGAACAACCAAAGTTGGAGAAACTCGTCGAGGTGTTTGCCACCAGATCAACTTGAAAGAAGCTTCCTCCCGGGCCGCATCCGATGGCGGGCAGACCGCCTGTGACGATGTATGCCTTATTGTTAGAGCCGCCGGCCACGTAGAGAGGGCCGCGCGTGCAACGCGGGTCGCTTGTGTCGATGGGCGCAACTGGAATTACAGTCGCAGTGGCGGGGTTGTCCGGGTCGATGACGGCCAACGATCCGTCAAGCAAGTCCGCCGCCAGCAAGTGGCTGCCATCCGGCGTAAGCGCCATCCCGGCGAACTGCTTCGTGGCGCCTTGGGCGGGCGGAGTCAGCGGGGCAAGGAAATGATTGGCGCCCAGCGAGAAGACGTCAATGTGGTCCCCTGCGGAGAGGTAGAGCTGCTGGCGCGGTCCGTCATACAGAATTGCGGCGAAGGTATCTGAGGACGAAAAATCAGTTACGCTCGCCGCATAAAACATTGCCCGGGGGAGGGTAGAGGTCCCATTCGGCGTCGTAACGGTAACGTCGGTATAGCCCGGAGAACCGGGCGGAACAGTAAAATTCAGCGTGTTCGCCGGAAATGGATAGTCGACAAATTCAATCGAACGTACGGGGCCCGATGAGGTGATGACCGCCGAAGCTCCGCCCACCGTCAAAGTTCCACCGGCGCTGCTGGCGGGCAGGCCGAAGCCGGCGATCTGGCCGGGGGCGCCACCGGCCGGCGATGCTCCGGAGAGCACACTGGCCTGCACAAACGGACCGTAGGAGAAAAAGAGGGGATCGAAGACCTCGTTGCCGTCTGGAAAGAGCATCTTGACGTTGACCGGGCCCGGAGCGCTCCCGGGAGGCGAAGTGATGGTGAGATCGTTGGCTGAGTCGACGTGGGCGCTTCCACGGTTTGCCCCGTACCACACAGATGGCGTGATATCAAACCCGTTGCCGAAGCCGCCCGACGTGGTCCCTCCCGAAAGCGGCCCTACATATGGCGACATGTGCTGGAGGAAGGTGGGTGATCCTGGTGTCAGGGTGCTGAAATTGGTCGTATATGCGGCATCGTCGAAGGCAATCCCGTAGGCCTCAATGCCGAATACCGTTCCAGTGCTGTCCGCCGCAAACGGAATGGGAATGAAGAAGGGCGGGCTTAATTGAAAACCTGCTGGAATCAAGGGCATCGCCGGAGCGACGTTGACTGCATTGAGAGTACCAGGGTCGATAGTGAGGATCAACGCTGTGAAGTCCGGCAAAGACTCTTCGTAAAGGAGTTTACCGTCGGCACTGAACACTGTGCCGCCTTCAAACTCAGGGCCTCCCATGCTGCCGCCCGGCAAGGCCCCGATGAAGTTGAAGTTTCCGTCATACATGCCAAGGTCGGCGACGATGCGCGAGCCGTCGAAATTCACGGCCCCGGTGATATTCTGTCCTCCAATGTTGAAAACCGAGCTAAAGGACTTGGCGAGCACGTCATAGAAGAAAGCGCTCCCGCCGGAGTCGCCGGGAAAGCAAATGATCCGCTTACCGTCTCCGCTCCGCTGAACAATGCCAAAGCTGTGGGCCCCAGGCGTGGTCAGCAGCGTGACCGCGTTTGATCCAGGATCCCAAATGAAGAGCTGGCCGGAGCCTAACTTGTTGATGGTCACGTCAAGCATCACGGTTCCGTCGGCCAGAGCGAAGACATGATTGTCCTCCCAGGCAGCTAGACCAAAAAAGCTGGGCAGGGCAAGACCTCCCAGCGGATGGCGTATCGCAGTGAAGGTGGAGGTGTTGATCTCGTAGATCTGATGGCCGCCGGTGCCTACCCAAACTCGCGAATTGTCCTGACTGATATCAATGCCGCGAGAATCCTGAACGGGAATGGTCCGCAAGATGGTATGGGTGGCGGCGGAGATCACGTTCACACGGTTCCAGGAAGGATTGCTGGCAAAGATGAGCTGATGAGTACTATCGTACACCGCCGATAACGGGCTGCTTTCCGTGGAGACATAGTCTGTTCGGTTGTCAGGTAGCGATCCGGGTGGCGCAGTTACGTCCACAAGAAAGGTGCTGGTGGCAGCGGGTACCGGCGCTTGCGGCGTCCCCGTAAGGGCCACGACGGCGTTTTGTGATACAGGAGCTCCGCCGCTGGCGGTGATAGTAACCGTGGGCGACTGGCCAGGTCGAATCGTAGGAGGCGCAATGGTAGCTGTTGTACCTGGTGGAAGCCCGCTCAGAGAAAGCACGACATCATAATCGTTGGCTGAGCCATTGGATAAAGTAATGAATTGAAGCTGACCGGAACCGCCGATGGGCACTCCCACCTCGGTGAATAGCCCGTGGGCAAAGCCGAAACTTGCCGGGGTGCTTTGCACGGTGACGGGAACGGTAGCTGTGCCTGTAGCCGGACCTGCCTGGCCATTCAACGTCATGTTGAAACTTCCGGTCGCCAGGTTCGCGGCGGCCTGGAGAGTAATCGACGCGCCACTACTGGGTACCGAAAGCGGAAAGGTAGTCGTCGTGCTGAGGCCGGGAGGCAAAGAACCGAGGGTCACGGTGGGCGTGCTCGGGGCGCCCGCAGAGGTCACGGTGATCGTAATCGTGCTGTTGGCCACTATGACCAAAGGATTCGGGTTAACGGTGAGCGAAAAAGGAGGCGTGCCGTTGCCGGGACCCGGTTGTTGTGAGCCGCCACCACAAGAAGCGATAGCCAGGCAAGCCAGCGCCAGGAAAACAATGACGCTTGAATGTCCAGCTAATCGTTTGGCCTTCTTTGAACCGCGAAGCCACCTTCTGGAAGCTATAGAAATCCTAGATAAAGTGTTTGCTAGCATCTGACTATCCCTGAAAGAGCGAAGAATTATACCCTATTTGTAGAGCTTGCAAGCGTCCCTCAGCCGTGGGTAGTGGGCTAAATTAGGCCACTACCCCAACCATGGACTGCGGGCGATGAATGCGATCTCCTTGCTGCCAACGACAAGAATCGGCCCGTCGTGATCGTCAATGGGAACGTCGCAGGAAACACTCAGCGGGTGGTCAAGGGCGAGGAGGTGGGCTCGCTGGTTGCGGCGTACGGGTTACTTGACGGAAGGCGTCAGGGCTTTTTCGGTGTGAGACCGCAAGCCTTGGAGACTCTCGCCAAGTCAAGGCCTTCAGGCGAAAACTCCGCGATGGACCGGCCTTCATATCCCAGGTACTCGATCTTGAAGATATGGGAGCCGATCAACTCGCGGATGGTGCCTTTGTCCATCGCCAGAGAATCCGGGGTCCAGTTCCAGCCGTGGCTGCTGTGGCTGTCATTCACGCGGACCAGGACTTCCATCTGCGGCTGTCCCCAGAAGCCGGGACGATTGGGCGGGGCCAGCTTGACGCCGGGCGTAAAGTTGCTGGACTTATAGCTGCCGTTCTCGCAGAAAATTTCCACGCGGGGCTGGAACGGCTCGGGCTGACGCGGGTTACCGTCAGCGCGAAGCTGAAACCTGACCTGGTGGGCGGCGGTCATTTTGTCTTCCGAATCGTATTCCACCCAATTGCCGCCGGCGCTGATAGCGCCACGCTGGGCCAGCAGCGGTATGGCTGCGGCGCCCAGCAGAAGACAAGAGGCGAATGCTGATTTCAAGACGAACGACTGGCGGCGAGCATTTGCGGAGAATGATCGTGTTTTCAAGGCTCCACCCTGGTTGACGGAAGTGTCCATTAAATTTTAACCGCAAAGTCGCGAAAAAGTTGCGCGGACCGGGGACCGGGAGTGCAACCATCGTGCCTTTGATTTGCTGATTTAGCCAATTGATCGATCGGGCAGGTAAAGGTGCTAGAATCCCGCCGTGACCCGGCAAACGGAAATCCCGTCGGCAATTCATCCTCCCGCAGGCACGGAACTGGTGCTGCAGGCGCATGCTTCAGGCGTACAGATATATGTCTGCCAGGACGGCGCGGACGGCAAACCCGGCTGGACCTTGAAGGCTCTGGAAGCCACGCTTTACGATGAACAGGACCACCAGATCGGTCGGCATTACGCCGGACCCACCTGGAAACACAACGACGGCAGCGAAATCACCGCCAAAGTCGCCGCCCGCGTCAACGCACCCGACGCCACGGCCATCCCCTGGCTGCTGCTGCGGGTCATCGGTCATTCGGGAAGCGGCATTTTCAGCCGCATTACGGCTATTCAGCGCGTGCAAACCGTGGGCGGCCAGCCACCTTCCGTCGGCTGCGACGCAGCGGCTCGCGGGACCGAGGCGCGGAGCGAATACGAGGCCGAATACTACTTCTACGCCAACACTTAGACTCTCTCGACCTGGATTATCATGACGGAAGGTCAGGGCCTGGCTGGGATTAGTCCGCACGTGGCGAGGTGCCGACTACGCCTGGGAAACAGGGATAAAAGCAGGGAACGCGTCCCGGCGGCCCTTAACCAAACTTAACATTGATCCTTAGTCTGACGTGGGCTGCTGGATAACCAACCGAGGGCGGCCAGGCATCAAATCCCTCACGGAGAAATCCCTCTAAGCTAATGGTGATCCGGTCTATAATGAACGTATATCCTCAACGAGGAAGGGTTCGTTCGCGGAGGAGTGTGCCGTTATGAAAAGCCGTGCTTTGGTGCTTTCGTCAATCCTGGCCGCCGGGGTGAGTCTGAGTCTCTCGGCCGTGGCCCAAGACGATCAAAAGAAGCCGCAGACACCCGACCAGACTCAAAGTCAGCCTGCGCCGCCCGCCAGTAGCCAGGGCCAGACGCAGCCTGCCGCTACCCAAGATCAGGCGCAACCTGCGGCCACGCAAGACCAGGCACAGCCTGCCGCTACGCAGGACCAGGCGCAACCGGCGGACCAGACCTCCTCGAGTGACGACAGCAAGAAGAAAAAGGCCAAACACGATGGCGGCAAGGACGATGTAGACGCCATCGGCAACCGCAAGCTGGGCGGTCTGGATTGGTATTCGATGGAGACCGATATCAAAATCGGCAAGTCGTATGCCATGCAACTGGAAGCCAGCATGAAGATGGTGAAGGATCCGGTGGTCAACGAATACGTGAACCGCGTTGGCCAGAACTTGGTGCGGAATTCCGATGCCAAAGTGCCTTTCACGATCAAAGTGGTGGACGCCGATGATGTCAACGCCATGGCCCTGCCGGGCGGGTTCTTCTACGTCAACTCCGGGCTAATCCTGGCTGCGGATGACGAGGCCGAATTGGCCGCGGTGATGGCCCACGAGATCGCCCATGTGGCCCGCCGCCACGCCACGCGCGGACAAACCCGCGCGGACATCGCCAACATCATGACTCTGCCGCTGATTTTTGTCGGCGGCGGAATCGGATACGCGGCGCGCGAAGCCGCCGGCATTGGATTGCCTCTTACCTTCCTGAAGTTTTCCCGCGGCTTTGAGGCCGAAGCGGATTATTTCGGCCTGCAATACATGTACAAGGCCGGCTATGATCCCAATGCCTTTGTGACCATCTTCGAAAAGCTGCAGGCCTTGGATAAGAAGAAGCCAGGCACTCTCTCGAAGGCTTTCGAGACGCATCCGCAAACCCCGGACCGCATCGCCAACACCCAGAAAGAAATTGCCACCATCCTGCCTCCGCGGGACCAGTACATTGAGACTACGTCGGAGTTCAATGACGTGAAAGCACGGCTGGCCCGCATCGAGAACCGGCACAAGGTAGATAATCCGAACGAGAAGAAGCCGACGTTGCGGCGCACCGCAACCGATAGCTCGTCCAAAGACGGCCAGGACGATGACGGAAGGCCCACTTTGAAGCGGCGCGATCAATAAAAAACAGGTTTGAAAAAACCAACAGGCGGCCGGAAATGGCCGCCTGTTTCTTTTTCTGCGAAGCACGTTAGCGCTGAGCGCGCCCCGATCCATCCCGTTGGCCCACTCGCGCGCAGACGCGCGCTGGCAGGCGGTTCAAAGTTTCCGCACTAGAACAAGTGTGTATCAGTTGACCGGAATTTACGCCGCCTTGGCCGGCTTCTGCTGCAGGTTTTTGGACTCGCCGGGCTTTCCGTTGACGATCTTCATCTTCTGCCAGTCGTAGGCGAACTCCTTGCCGCAATCGAGGCACACTACGTAGGTCCCAGTCACCTGAGCCGCCGTGGACATCCGCTGCCCGCGTCGCTTGGTGATGGGGAAACTGAGGCTCTTGTGAGAACAACCAAACAAGACATCGAACAAACTCACCATAATTCACCACTCCTGGGGATTCCTGGGAGCCCTACCGCGCTTGTTCTATTCTGCGAGCGCGGCATTCTTGTGGTGCGTGGCCCTATTCCTTACGAACCCTCGTACACAGTGACTTAGATTCAGAGCTGGACGAAAAGGTTCGAAGGCGGCGAGGCAATTTGATGAAGATTTATGGGCTTTTTGCTAAATCAT
>DATDGY010000035.1:0-2519 GCA_036521855.1 Candidatus Angelobacter sp. | reverse complement strand
GTGGCCATGATTTCGGATAGGAGACTGGCCGTGTCATCCAGCCTCTCGCCGGTCTTGGTCTTCTCGTCCCTGGCCACGAGCGGCGCGCAACCCAGCGCGATCGTCAAGGCATACGTAAGCAAACGCATACATATATCGTATCGCTCTGTACGATTCGTTGCCGTCGATGTGGCAGCAAAGTAGTAATGTCCCCTTTGAGCAAAGTAGAAATGTCCTCTTGACAGCCCCAAGCTTTGGGGATGCAGGAAGGACAACTACTGATGACCCAAGCCGATAGAGACCGGCTGGTGGGGTTGAAGAAAGCCCAAAAGAAACTGATTACGCAGCGCGAGGCTGCCGAGGAGCTGAAGCTGAGCACGCGGCAGGTGAAGCGGTTGGTGCGGGCATTGAACGAGCGCGGCGACAAGGCGGTGGTCCACGGACTGCGCGGGAAGGCGTCCAACCGGAGGATCGAAGAGGGGATCCAACAGCAGGCGGTGAAGATCTTGTCAATGCCGGTGTACCAGGGGTTCGGGCCGACTTTGGCGGCCGAGTACCTGGGTAAGAAACACGGGATCGAGGCGAGCAAAGAGACGGTACGGCAGTGGATGATCGGCAGCAAGCTGTGGCAGGCGAAGAAAGAGAAGGCCCCGCAAGTGCATGCGTGGCGGCCGCGGCGGAGCCGGCGGGGAGAGCTGGTGCAGTGGGACACCAGTGAGCATGATTGGCTGGAGGGGCGGGGAGAGCGGTTATACCTGATTGCGATGATCGACGACGCGACCAGCCGATTGTTCGCGCGCTTCGTGCGACACGACACGACCGAAGAGAACATGAAATTGCTGTGGGACTATCTGAAGAAGTTCGGGCGGCCGGTGGCTTTCTACACGGACAAGGCAAGCATGTTCCGCACGGCGGAGAAGCGCAAACGGGATGAACCGGGTGTGGACCAAGACGCGGTGGAAATGCCGCCGACGCAGATTGCCCGGGCGTTAGGGGAGCTGGGGATCACCTGGATAGCGGCGCATTCCCCGCAGGCCAAAGGGAGGGTGGAGCGGAATTTCGAAACGGCCCAGGACCGGCTGGTGAAGGGGATGCGGGTGGCCGGGGTGAAGACCATCGAGCAAGCCAACCAATACCTGACGAAGGAGTACCTGGTGTGGTGGGAGCAGGAGCGGACGTTCGAGCCGGCCAGCTGCGATGATGCCCATCGGCCGCTGGACAAGAGCCACAACTTGGCCGCGTCGTTGAGCCATGTAGAGACGCGTCAGGTACGCAATGATTACACCCTCAGATGGGATGGCCAGTTGTATCAGATCCCGCGCCAGGCGGTGACGACGGGGTTGCGCAGAGCGAATGTGCGGGTGGAGCAGCGGCTGGACGGCACGCTGGCGGTGCGCTATGGCGAACGGTATTTGCCAGTCCAAGAGTGCGCCGTGGCGGAGAAGTCGAAAGCGCCGCCAGTGAAACCGGCCAAGACGCATCGAGCCAACAAGCGTGGCAGCGACTGGAACCAGAATTTCGACCTCAAGAAGGCGCCGAAAGTCTGGCAAGCGGCGCAGGCATCGGGTCACAGAAAGGCCGAGCCGATCTAATGGAGTCCCGGGCAACCGTGATCAGCAGGCAGTGGCGCCAAGGCAAAGTGCGCCCTCTACAGGGAAACCCTCCGCACGACCGGCCGGTAAGCCGGGGATTATTCTCGTTGAAGGAGAATTTGCGACGATCCCTTGGGTGCCACTGGCTTCCTGCTCTCATCAAAATACTGAGGCGCCTCAGCATGCGTTTTTGGAGGCATGGCGGAATCTATCGGTCCGATGTGGTCCAAGCAAAAACCAAACCCTGGGGCGGGACCGTACCGCCTCCCGCCGGTCAGCCCCGGGCCCAGGCAAAAGAACGCGTCGGGAGGACCACGCTCTTCTCATCGTCCGCGATGAGTTCCGGCCGGCTATTCCTCGATCGGGTTGCTCGCCAGCAGAGCCCGTCTCCGCTTCACCGGCACGAGCAGATTAACATGCACTCCGCGGAGTCCCAGGCGAAAGGGGACATTTCTACTTTGCCGGGAAGGGGACATTTCTACTTTGCCTTGACAATTCGTTGCCGTCGATTGACTTCAAGAATTAACGCGCGGTATCATACCGACGCGTATTCGCACGCGATAACCCGTTTGGAGTTCATTAGATGAGACGCAAGTTTGCGGCTGCTATGGTGGCCGGCCTGGGGCTTCTGGCCGCCGCGCCCGTTTGGGCGCACCATTCTTTCGCTGCCGAGTATGACAGCAAGCAACTGATCACGCTGAAGGGCGTCATCACCAAGGTCGAGTGGACCAATCCGCACATCTACTTCTATATCGATGTCAAGGAAGCAAATGGCGAGGTGACCAATTGGTCGTTGGAAGGGTATCCGCCCAACACTCTGAAGCGCACCGGCCTGAGCCGGGACAACCTGAAGATCGGCGACGAGATCACCGTGACCGGGTACAAGGCCAAAGACGGCAGCTACACCGCGGCGGGCCGGGAAATCACCTTCCCGGACGGCACGAAGAA
>DATDGY010000034.1:0-23761 GCA_036521855.1 Candidatus Angelobacter sp. | reverse complement strand
TCACGGCTTCGACGGAAATGCTTGCGGCCAAGAGGCATACCGGGGCGCATTCCCCCGTAAGTGGTGCAAAACGATAATTGCCAACTCTAACCAGTTAGCATACGCTGCTTAATTTAATTAAGTAGCCGTCCTCCGCGGCTTTGTCTGCGGGTTGCGGAAGGACGTCATTCAGCAGGCTGGCTTGTGGCCCTATGTCCGGGGGCCACCGGTGAGATCCTCGGGCTAGCGTCTTGCGTTTCTTGTCCGTTCTGAGCGCCGGACGCGAATGTGACGGGGTAACTCCCGCCGCGTGAACTGGACTAAGTATGTAGGCTCTTGACCAGTAACATTTTCGGACGTGGGTTCAACTCCCACCGCCTCCACCACATTTCAAGCAGTTAACAATTTGCAACTCACAGACCAGCGGCGGACCGGAATCTTGCGGGCAGGAAGAAGGAAAGAGTCTGGGAAGCTCAACGATGGTGCACGTCCGGCCAGATGTTGACCAGTTGCTGCGGATCGCGATCTTAGAGCGGAAGTGTATCCGTTTCCGCTACAAGGGCAAGGAGCGAGTCTCCGAGCCCCATGATTACGGAATCCAAAACGCACACGCGCGTCTGCTGAGTTATCAGGTTGGCGGTCAGAGCTCGACGGGCCCTCTGCCAGCTTGGCGCTGGGTAGATGTAGCGGGAATATCAGACCTGGAAATTCTCCCCCGGAGCTTTCAAGGGAACCGGCCTGCTCCCTCAGGCAAACACCATCAATGGGACGAGCTGTTTATCCGCGTCTCAGGTGAACGATAGAATCCGAAAGATCCACGAGATCCCAAACAATCCAAGCGATCCAAGAGAGCCCCCTAGCGCAGGCCGGCTGGGCCATCCGAACCTCACTTCAATGCAAACGGCGGCGGCATCTCGGTAGCGAAGGGTGGCCGGTGGATCGTCTCAGTACAACTGGTATCCAGTCCCTGGTTCGATCCGGCTGCGAGGAATTGCTGAAAGATGTGTTGGACGCACGGGCCGTCCATCTGATGGCCATAGTATCGGATCTTGATCTGGCGGCCATGGGAAAGGAACTTCACGGCTTTCTCTCCGTACCACGGCGGGCTGGAGCCATCGGCTTCGCCGGAAATCATGAGCACGGGCAGGTCAGACTTCACCGGCTCGATATAACTCTTGGGAATGTCGCCCTTGGGCCATTCCTTACATGCTTCCATGTGGAGCTTCACGCGCGCTTCACCCACATACGTCCCGCGAGTTTCATTCGCCAGGTCTTGGGCGGTAATGAAAGCCACACCCTCGGAGCAGGTGACGGTCAAATACATGCCCCGGGCCACACGAGAGCCTGGGCCTGAGACGAGGGCCGCCTCCTCCCAGGGCAGGTAGTCGTTGAGGAAGGCCCGGTGAATGATGATCGGGACCAAGCGCTGGCTTCCGGTGTTATACATTGTCAGGCGCAGCCGTTCCACAAAGCTGGAGCGCGGCACGCGCACTTTTTCCGTCTTTCCGGTAAAGGGATTCACCAATTCCATCAGCACCGGACCGTTTCCAAAGCGGTCCAGAACCCTCGAGAATTCCTGCTCGAGACCGGGAAAAGTCTTACGGCAAAGCTCATCGACGGCGCAGTCTTCGAACAGCAGGTCCATGGCATGCTGGGCGCTCCGCGGAAATAGCAGCGGCTGCTTGATTTCCGGTGTCGCCACGCCGATCAGGAAGGCCGAGCGCACGTGCTCCGGGTGCTGACGCAGGTACACCTCGGCGGCAATCGAACCGTACGACGCACCCAGCAGATTGATCTTTTTGTAACCCAGGGCGGCGCGAACCTCATCGAGGTCGTCCATGGCGATGGGTGTCGTGTAAAGCTTTAGGTTGGCAATTTTCTCGAGCTTCTCCCGGCACTCACGTACCTTGTCGCGCGGAAACATCTCGCCGAAGAACGCCTGCAGATCGCGCGGGTCGTCGCCGAGGTCGCACTTCAGAGGGTTCGAGGCGCCGGTGCCGCGCTGGTCCACGAAGACCAGGTCGTGGTCGTGCCGCGCCACCCCAAGCAATCCTACCTGTGCGGCCTCTACCATGTCCGTAGCGGCTGCGCCGGGGCCGCCGTGCAACCAGAAGACGGGATCGGAGGCCGCGGCCGGGCCCAGCGCCTTCAGCACGACAACGTGAAGCTTGATCGTGCGTCCGCTATGAGCAGCCCGATCCTCAAAGACTTCATAGGTCCCGCAACGCGCCTCCCCGCCCACGTGCTCGAGCTGGCAGGGTTGCAGAACAAGACGGCTGGAGACGGGCTGGTCGCGGGCGGCGGAAACCGTCGTCCGAGCCCACAGACCGCAGATCAGTAAGACCACAAGTCCACGCAGCTTTTGATTGCTCATGCTCAGGCTCGCTCTGATTTTGACTTTACGATAGGAGCTTATGTTAGCAACAGAGGTCTTGGGACCGACGGGGCTGACCTTGCCGGCAATTCTCGTTTTCCCTGCCTGCAAACTGCCCGCGAAGTTGTTAGAATTTTGTTGTGGAACCTTCCTTGTTAAACCGCAAGATCGAAAGGCGTCCGGAAAAGGTCCGGTTATCGGGCCGCATCCTTTTTCTGACGGAAGATCCGGAGTTGATCCGACGCCAGTTGGCCGGCGAAGACCTGCCCTGGGACACGGAGAACCCGCAGAACAATCCCAAGCTGCGCGATGACATCTCCACAGACGAGATCACCCCCGCGCACATCTGCTTCTTCTTCGATGAGACCCTGGGCGAGTTCCCCTATACCGGGTTGAAGTGCGGCAATGACGTGCCCATCAAGCGCGGCGACGTGAAAAAAGGTGGTTTCGTCGCGGCGGTCAGCGGCAAGCGGCGAGGAAAGGGCTCCAGCCGCGAGCAGTCGCCCTACGCCGAGCTGTGCGCCGGCATCAAGCTGGTGATCGCCGAGAACATCGAGCGTATCTACAAGCAGAACTGCCAGAACCTGGGCGTACTGACCTCCACCGATTTCGGCCTGATCGAGAGAGTCCGGCGCGGCGAAGAGATTCCGTTGGGCGAGTTCACGCGGGGCGAAGACGATATCACCCGCCAGGTAATCGAATACGGCGGCCTCTTCCCTTTCAACGTGGCGCGGATGCAGAAGGAGGCGTTTCTCCCGCCGCTCCAGACGGGAAAACGGCCGATGACGATCGCCGAAAAGATCTTTGCCCGGCACATGCTGAACGAGAAGAACGAACCGGGCGTAGCCTACGTCAAGCCCGGAGACTCCGGCTTTGCCCGCACCGACTTACGTTTCAGCCACGAATACGTCACGCCCATGGCGGCCATTTTCTTCGAACATTTCGTCGGCAAAGAGGCCAAAGTCAACGACCCTTCCACGGTCGTCTTCTTCCGCGATCACCTGACGTTTCTCGACGAGGTGATCTCGGAAGAGAAGAAGAAGATGGGTCTGCTCGATCTGGCCGGCCAGCTTAAGGTAAAGCAGGAAGACTTCGCACAGCACCAGGGCATCAAGCTGCATGGTGAACTCAAAGACCGCAAAGGCTCAGAGGGCATCTGTCACTCCGTGATGGCGGAAAGCTACGCCCTGCCCGGGGAGCTGAATGTGGGATCGGACTCGCACACGCCGCACGTGGGCGCGGTGGGCTGCATCGCTTTCGGCATCGGGACGACTGATGTGTTCAACTCCTGGATCACCAAGGATGTTCGCGTGAAGGTTCCGGAGTCCGTGAAGGTAGTGGTCCGGGGCAAGCGCAAGCCCAACGTGACCGCCAAGGACTTCATCCTGTTGCTGTTGAGCATGGATTACATTCGCAGCGGCAAGGCCCTGGCCAAAGTGATGGAGTACTCGGGCGAGGCCATTGAGGACCTGAGCGTGGACGAGCGCGCTACCATGACCAACATGGCCGCGGAGATCGGCGGCTTCACCGGGATCGTGGCTCCGGATGAAAAGACGGTCGAGTTCCTGATGGAGCGCCGGAAGATGTCCCGCGCTCAAGCTGAGACGTACTGCCAGGGGATGTTCAGCGATCCTGACGCGCAGTATGCCCACGTGATCGAACTCAACGCCGAAGAGATCGCGCCCATGGTGGCTACGCCCGGCGATCCCGGCAACGGCAAGTTCATTCGCGACTTGCACACGCCGGTGCCGGTAGAGATCGCCTACGGCGGCACCTGCACCGCGGGCAAGAATGCCGACATGGACATGTATGCCCAGGTGCTGGCCGACGGGCTCCGGCAGGGCAAGCGCGTGGCCGATTCGTGCAAGTTCTACATTCAGTTCGGTTCCCAGGAGACGCGCGAGTACTGCCTCCGCAAGGGTTACTTCGATGTCTTCAAGCAGGCCGGTGCGATTGTGATTGAACCCAGTTGCGGGGCCTGCATCAACGCGGGGCCGGGAGTCTCCACCCGTCCCGATCAAATCGTGATCAGCGCCCAGAACCGCAATTTCCCCGGCCGAAGCGGTCCCGGACAGATGTACCTGGCTAGCCCATATACAGTCGCCGCCAGCGCTGTCGCAGGCCATATTGTGGAATATGAGCCCAGCACCCAGCGGGAGCTGGTGGGGGCGTGAGCAAAAGCAATCATAGGATGGCGTTGCGACTGCGCTGAATGAGAATCTCTCCCAAATGGCTGCGTGAATTCGTTGACCTCAAGGTCAACGACCGTCAACTCGCCGACGATCTCACTCTCGCCGGGATCGCGGTAGAATCCGTCCGCGAGATGGATGGGGAAACGGTCTTCGAGATGGAGATCGGCACCAACCGTCCCGACGCCATGTGCCACTACGGAGTCGCCCGCGAGTGCTCCGCCATCTACGACATCGCGCTTAAGCTGATCCAGCCGCGCCTGCCCAAGGCCAAAGCCGCGGCCAAACCGTTCCCAATCGTGATCGAAGACGCCAAGGGCTGCCTGCGGTACACCGCGCGCGTGATGCGCAACGTGAAGATCGCGCCCTCGCCCGCGAACATCATCGAGCGTCTCAAGATCGACGAGCACGGCGGCGTCAGCAACGCTGTGGATGCCAGCAATTACGCGCTGATGGAGTTGGGCCATCCCACCCATGCCTTCGATCTCGATAAGCTCCAAGGCGGCAAGATCATCGTGCGCCGTGCCCGTGCCGGCGAGACGCTCAAGACCCTGGATGGTGTGGACCGCAAACTTAGCCCAGAAGATCTGATCATCGCCGACGCCAACAGACCCGTAGCCCTCGCGGGAGTCATGGGCGGCCTGGATTCGGCGATCTCCGCTTCCACGAAAAACATTCTCATCGAATCGGCCTGGTTTGATCCGGCCACGGTACGCAAGACGGCGCGCCGCCACGGCATGCATACTGACGCCTCGCACATCTTCGAGCGCGGCGCCGATTGGAGCGCCACGGCGCTGGCCTGCGATCGCGTGGCGGAATTGATTCTGGCATCCGCCGGCGCCGAACTGGAAGGCGAACCGGTAGATGCTATCGCCGGCCACGTCGTCCGCCATTCCATCTGGTTGCGCCGCCAGGAGGTCCTGCGTATTCTCGGGCAGGAGATCGATTCCGAAACCACCGCACGCATCCTGAGGCGATTGGGTTTCAAGCTGTGGGACGTGCACGAGGCTTTCCCGCGTGGAGTTCGTGTCGCTACTATTACGCCCAAGGAGTTGGAAGAGTTTCGCGCCCGAGCCGAGGCTAAAGGCATCCGGCTTCCCGAGTGGAACATCGACGCCGACAACGATTTCATTGTTGATCTCCCGACGTGGCGCCTGGACGTCGAACGCGAGATTGACTTGATTGAAGAGATCGCCCGCATCTATGGCTATAACAAGTTCGCCAACACGCTGCCTTCGTTCTCCGGTGGCGTGGTGGAACTGGCAAATGCGGACAAGAACGACAAGGTACGCGGCCTGCTTCTGAACCTGGGCTATCACGAAGCTATCTCGCCTACCTTCATCTCGCTCGAGGAGGCCAGCGCATTTTCCGGCTCGGTGATGGTGCCTCTGGCCAACCCGCTGAGCGAAGAGCAATCGGCTATGCGCACGTCGCTCGTGCCCGGCATGTTGGGCATGCTAGCTTGGAACCTGAATCGTGGGACCTCTGATGTGCGCCTGTTCGAGATGGGCCACGTGTTCTCCGCGCCGTCCGAGGAGTCGGTGAAGGAAACGCCTATGATCTGCATAGGCGCCGCCGGTAACGCTGTTGAGCCCAGCGCGCATGGTCCAGGCCGCGCGTATTCGTTCTTCGACCTCAAGGGCGACATTGAAACCCTTCTCGGTGCCTTCGATATCCGAGATCTCGAATTCAAACCGGCCGAACGCTACCACCCCGGTCGCGGGGCGCGCGCCCTGGCCGAGGGCATTGTCATGGCTGAGTTCGGCCAGCTTCATCCCAAGGTTGCCGCTGCAGGCAAACTCAAACCAGACATCTACCTTGCCGAGGTTTATCTGGACCGGCTGCTCGCGCTCCCCTTGCGGACGCCCCGTTACCAGCCTCTCTCAAAATTCCCTGCCGTCGATCGCGACTTCTCTTTCACCTTCGCTGACAGCGTGAGTTTTCAACAGATTCAGTCGGCGACACGCGGGCTCAACATCGTCGAGATGCAGTCCTTCAAACCGATAGAGATTTTCCGAGGCGGCGCCGTACCCTCGGGCAGGTATTCAGTGCTTTTGCGCGCGCAGTTTCAATCAGCCGAACGTACGCTGCGCGATGACGAGGTCTCTCAATGGTCGGGGAAGATCATTATTGCGCTGGAAGGCATTGGCGGCACGTTGCGAAGCTGAGCGTGCATGGAAAACTTGGTTCGCATTTATTTACAATTCCCGCCATGCTATCCCGCCGAACATTCTTCAAGACCGCTGGCTTTGGCGTAGCCGTAGCTGCGTCCACGACGATTCCCGGTAAGCTGCTGAGCTGGGCAGAACCTTTGCGGGCCGCGGAGCCGGGCGGGCCGATCCTTCTCAACAGCAATGAAAACGCTTACGGGCCGTTTCCCAGCGTCTTGGCCATGAGCAGCCCGTTTCAGGGAGTCAATCGCTATCCCGACCACCACAGCGACGTGATCACCGAGCGCCTGGCCGGGCTACACAAAGTTGATTTGAGCCGGGTGCTTACAGGTTGCGGTTCGACAGAGATTCTGCGCATGGCGGCGTTCGCTTTCACCGGACCCGCTAAGAAACTGATCATGGCCGCACCCACGTTTGAAGCCATTGGTGAGTACGCCGAGGTGGTCGAAACCGAGGTGGTCAAGGTCCCGCTCGCCGCCAACTTTGCCCATGATTTGGGGGCAATGTTGAAAGCCGCTGGGACGGACGCGGGCCTGGTTTACATCTGTAATCCCAACAATCCCACCGGCAACCTGACGCCGCGGGCCGACCTTGAAGATTTCATTCGCAAACTGCCCGGGAACCCGCACGTGCTCATCGACGAGGCTTATCATGACTTTGTTCCCGCTGATCCCCAATATGCGTCGTTTCTCGACCGCCCGCTCAACGACGACCGGATCATCGTGGCCCGCACCTTCTCCAAGATCTACGGCTTGGCCGGCATGAGATTAGGCTATGGTGTGGCCGCAAAAGACACCGCTGCGAAGATGCGAAAGCAACGGCTGCAGGACAGTTTGAACATCTTTGTGATGCGTTGTGCCCTGGTTTCCATGGATGATTCGGCCGCCCACCAACACGCGGTCCAGCGCAATGCGGCAGATCGTGACGAGTTCATGCGCCAGGCCGCAGCCCGTAAGCTAAAGGCAATTCCCTCTTCGGCGAACTTTGTGATGATGCAGACCGGCCGCCCAAATCGCAGCCTGATTGATTATTTCGGCAAGAACAATATTTCTATCGGCCGTCCCTTTCCGCCACTGGATACTTATGCCCGCATCTCCCTGGGCACGCCTGAACAAATGAAGGAGTTCTGGCGAGTGTGGGATGGGTTGCCGAAGACCTAATCTACTATGGCCTTGCGCGAATAAAACCTGCTAAACGCAAACCACCGCAAGTTGTTTTTTAGATTTTTTGTTTCAGTTTTCCAAAATGTCGCATGAGCCAGCGTATGAGCAAAGTAGTGCCCACCATAAACAGGTAGCCCAGAATGATTGAGATAGGGATGAAATAGGCATCAAGGACGGCGAGTGCGTGCGGCTGCGGCCAGGCGGCAAGGTTCAAGTCATTCCTGCCTACAAAGAAGCCCACGTTGTTTGGGAAAAAAGGTTTGAGCGCCGCGCCGGCATAAAAAGAAAGCGCGAAAGCGTAACCGGTGAACGCCACCATGAAGACGGCATATCCCTGAATGCCGGTCACCGTCCAGCGCAGGAGCGTGCGCAACACGGAGAGCGGAGAAATCGTCCACGCGGACCGGCTCATGATTCGCTCCACCCGATATTGGCGGGCGATCTCTTCCGGGGTACCCAGAGCTTTCAGCACGGAACGGCAATCGTCTGCCGTCGGCGCAGCAACTTGCTCCAACCGGTCGAGCACATGTGCGCGCAGCTCGCGGGTGAACTCCCGGCGGTCCGCCGCCGACAGGTCAGACATCTTGGCCTCGAGCTGAGCAAAATAGTCTTCAATCATGGGATTGCAAGCCATAGTGTTCATGATCGCCCCTTTCCATTGAGAATCGGCTTCAGTACCTGGCTTAGATTTGCGGCAAAGCTGTTCCAGAAGTGGGACATGGAAGTCGCTTTCTGCCGTCCCGCCGGCGTCAGCCAGTAATACTTGCGGGGATGGCCCGCCTCGGCTTCCACCCATTCCGATTGCAAGAGGCCTTCCTCCTTGAGCCGGCCCAGAATTGGATAAACCGTGCCTTCGGCCAAGACGAGATTTGAGTTGTCTTCCAGCACGCGCAGGATCTCCAGGCCATAAAGGCGGTTCTCCCACAGGCTGGCCAGGATGGCCAGCTCCAGGCAGCCCTTGCGCAGCTGCGCCTCCCACTTCTCGCTCGCTTCCGCTTTCGCCTTGTTTCTAAGCAAGACCATATACCTTGTATTGCTATGTATATTGCTATGCCCTGCCTTTGTCAATCTTTTTTCTTGTGGCTTAGGAAATCGGCCCCAGTCCAGGGCAGAGTCCGGGGGCCACCGAAAGGAACGCCGCGGGTCAAGACAACTTCCCTTCGGCCGGTTCCATCCTTCATTCAGAGCTCTCACAAAAAGGAGATTCCCATGCCCTTGCTCGACCGCTCCGCCAAGTGGGCCGCGAACAAATTACCCAAGGCCATCGGCCCGCAGGCCCACGCCGTAATCGATTACGCAACCGCTGCGTCGTTTTTCGGAATGGCAGCGCTGTTCTGGCGCCGTAACCAACGCGCCGCCGTGAGCTGTCTGTTTTGCGGGGCTGCGGAAGCCCTGGCCGCCCTGATCACCGACTACCCCGGCGGAGTCACCCGGGCGGTGAGCTTTGAGACGCACGGCGCCATCGATTTCGGGTTGACAGGGCTAGTGGCGAGCCTGCCGGACATCATGCGCTTTTCCAAAGAGCCGGAGGCCCGCTTCTTCCGCATGCAGGGACTGGCGCTGGCCGTGGTCAGCGGTCTTACCGACTTCACTGGCACCGGTGAACGGGGTCAGATGGAATCGATCGTGGAGCGGGCGGCGTGAACGCAGCAATCAGCAATCAGTCCCCAGACGTTTCTCGCAATGCCATGACGGAACGGGCCTTTCATGCCAAATGCTCCGCGGGCTGAATGCTGAGTGCTGACTGCTGAATGCATTGCTTCGTAAATCTCTCCTGCGGTTTCCACAAGGGAGTGCGTTATACTGCGCTCCAGCTACTTTGCTCTTAATACTTTCGAGGATTGCGCACTCTTATGTCGCCAAAAGCCCGAGAGCTGGAAACAGAGATTGACAGACCCGCCAGCGAAGATTTCCCTGCCCTGGAAGAGAAAATCTACAAAGCCATCGAACTGCTTAAGGCAGCGCGGGCGGCAAAGGCCGCGGCCGAGCGCGATGCCGGCCGCCTTCGCGAACAACTGGAACAGCGCGAGGAAGAACTGGAGATGCTGCGCTCCGAGGTCATATCGCTGCGCAAGGAACGAGAGGAAGTGCGAGGGCGAGTGGAAAAGATGCTGAAGCACATCGATTCTCTGGTGACGGAGAGCTGACCGGCATGATTCCCCACAACATGGCTACAACCCAGTTCGGGCTGGAGGGCTACCGCGTGATGCGCAGTTTGGGCCTGGTGCGTGGCATCATCGTGCGCTCGCGGTCGATCTTCGGCACCATCGGCGCCAGCCTGCAAACCCTGGTGGGCGGCAACATCACGCTTTTGACCAATCTTTGCGAGAAGGCGCGCGAGGACTCCTTTGACCTGATGATGCAACATGCGGCCGTCGTGGGGGCCAACGCCGTAGTGGGCGTCCGCTATGACGCCACCGAGATCATGCAGGGCGTGACCGAGGTCTTGTGTTACGGCACAGCAGTGGTGGTGGAGGTGGATCGCCAATAGAGTCGGCATTCGGCGAAAGGTTGGACTTCCGACAACAGGGCATCTAGGAAGCATCCGTCACGAGGACGTCGCCACCAACGAGACTTGTATCAGGGCACGACTTGAACCCTATCAAGGAAACGCGGCAGCATATTACCCCCAAGCATCCGGCAAAATATTTTGCTTGACCGAAACTCCAGCCGAACGATAATCAATCCAGAGCAGAAGTTCTTTTGAAGGAGAGCAGCTTGGCTACGCAACCCTCGACAGGAAGGCCGCCTATTCGCGTTGAGATTTACGATCAGGTCTATAACCTCCGCGGCGTGGACGCGGAATACATTCTGCGGCTGGCCGAATTCGTCGACACCAAAATGCGCAGCGTGGCCGAGCAAACCTCCACCGTCGATTCCCTGCGCCTGGCGGTGCTGGCGGCGCTCAATATCGCCGACGAGTACCACATCCTCAAGAAGAAATACGATCTGTTGGCTGGAGAATACAACCAGCGTGCGGGCGTCCTGGCCGGGGCCCTGGACGAAGTACTCGACGAAGAACGCAAGGCCGGGTAGTTCCCGCAAATCACACGCAGCCTTCCCAGGAAAGCTGGAACCCTTAGCAGTCCCTTGGCGGCTTACCGTGTTTGGTCCGGCTAAGAACACTGTCCTTGTCCTTGCTCCTGCTCCTGGTCAACCCCACCTGTCAAGTAAATTTCCTGGAAAATTAATTTTGCGATGGTAGTCACTCGGCTGCCCTTGCGCTCTACTCTGCTTTTCTTTAGCATCGTCATTGAAAACCGGCCTGCAAAGCAGGTGAGAACGGTTACCGTTCATGAACCAACATTCAATGAACAGGGGGCCTGACTCGTATATGGCTCGGTGTGCAAGGTTCCGCCAGTACGGAAATGCCTAAAGAGCCTCGGCGGGTTCCCACCGTCTTAGGACGGGTTCAGAACGGCCCGGTCACACGGCCCCGCGGGTCGGCTTTTTCATTTGGTAATTGGGTGATTTGGTGATCGGGTCTCTGACGACACAGGACTGTGCCGCTTTCAATTACCCAATTACCAAATTACTCAATTACCCAATTCGCTACCTGCCGACTACAATTCCCCTCAGTGATTGAAACGCCTTCGACAAAGACTCTTGTTGTCCCATCGGCCTTGCGGGGTCGCCGCGTGGACCAATGGCTGGTCGGCCAGCTTCCTGACATCAGCCGGGTGCGCATCCGGCAGTTGATCGAGCAGGGCAAGATCACAGTGAACGGCGCGGTCCCCAAGCCGTCGCTGCCCTTGCGCGGCGGTGAAGAGATCGTCATTACCGGCAAGGTCGCCCTTCCGCCTCTCAAGGCATTCGCGGAAGATATTCCTCTCGACGTTGTTTTCGAAGACGCGGACATCGCCGTAATCAACAAGCCCGCGGGTATGACGGTGCACGCCGGCTCCGGCAAGAACCAAGCGGGAAACAGGGGTACGCTGGTCAACGCCTTGTTGCACCGTTTTGGGCCCATGTCGCAAGCCGGCGGTGAGCTGCGCCCAGGCATTGTGCACCGTCTGGACAAGGAGACCAGTGGCCTGATGGTGGTAGCCAAGACCGACGCAGCCCACCGAAAGCTGGCGCAGCAATTCGCCCGCCGCGCCGTAAAAAAGACATACATGGCCTTGGTCCACGGCTGGATGAAGCAGCCGCAAGGCACCATTAACACGCCCATCGGCCGCGACCTAGTGCGGCGCGCGCGGATGACCACGCGTCGTGGGACGGGAAGCAAGCCCGGCCGGCCGGCAATCACACACTGGAAGGTCCTGCAACAAATCGAGGGCAAGTACGGAAGGTTTTCCTTGGTCGAGGCGAGGATCGAGACAGGCAGGACCCACCAGATCCGCGTGCACTTGGCCTCCCTGGGACATCCCGTAGCCGGCGACACGCTGTATGGAGCGCCACGCGAGATCGCGGGTTACCGAGGTACAGCGGCGGAGCCAGCATCTCTGGCGAGGAACTTTCTCCACTCTTCCGCGATACAATTCCAGCATCCAACAACCAACAAGCTGCTTGAGTTTCGGCAGGCTTTGCCCGCGGAGCTCGATGCGTTTTTGCGGCGTATGAGAGAGTAAAAGAGAGTAAAGCGGGGGTTTGCAGATTATAATCAGCTCAAAGAGAGATCCTGCCATGTTTTTCAGAGTATTCAGCATCGTGCTGGGACTGGGCTTGTGGTGCAGCTTAGCTGCGGCGCAGGCGCCGGCTCAGCAACCGGCCACGGGGAGTCCTCCGGCCGCCGGCGCCGTCAGCCCTCCCGCCAAGAATGCCTCAGGTGACGACATACCGAATGGCGGCACGATCAGAACGCGGTCCGACGAAGTCAACGTGATCTTCACCGTCACTGACAAGCACGGAAAATTCGTCAAAGACCTAAAGCAGAGCCAGTTTAAGATCCTGGACGATAACCGCCCGCCCAAACAGGTGGTGGACTTCCAGTCGGAAACCAATCTGCCGTTGCGGGTCGGCCTGTTGATTGACGCCAGCAACTCCATCCGTGACCGTTTCCTTTTTGAGCAGCAGGCAGCCATCGAATTCTTGCACCAGACGATCCGTCCCAAGACCGATAAGGCTTTTGTCCTGGCTTTTGACGAGGTCTGGGACGTGGCCCAAGACTTCACCAACGATCTGGACAAGCTGACCAAGGGAGTCAATGCGATTCGTCCCGGCGGCGGCACCGCCATGTGGGACGCAGTGTATTACGCTTGCCGCGACAAGCTGCTGAAGGAAAAGGGGAGCAATGGCGAAAACGTGCGCCGGGTGATCGTCCTGGTTTCTGACGGCGACGACAACCAGAGCCGCGCCCTGCGGAGCGAAGCCATCGAGATGGCCCAGCGCGCCGGCGTGATCGTTTACACCATCAGCACCAACTTGAGCAATATCCACGACACCGGCGATCACAACCTGAAGATGGTGGCCGACGCGACCGGCGGACAGGCGTTCACGCCGTTCAAGCTTCAGGATTTGTCAGGAGATTTCAACGACATTCAGCAAGAGCTGCGCAGCCAGTACTCCCTCTCCTACAAGCCCGAACAGTTCGAAGCCAATGGACAGTTTCGCGCCATTCAGATCATTCCCGACGACAAGAAGCTGAAGATCCGCGCGAAGAAGGGCTATTACGTTCCTAAATAGCCAAGCATAGCCGGACGAAACCTTCGGCCCGGCAGAATTGGACAATCGGCTGGCCGTCCTTTAGACCTTAGCGACTCGAAGCGGTATCAACCGGCGCATAATAGCCCCTGCGCGCCTGGATCTTGTAACCATCCTTGGATTTGACTTCGATCTTGCGGAATCCGCCGTCGTGTTTTTCGTTGGTAGGGGTGTAGCCCGCGCTGTACTGGCTTCTCAGCTCCTCGGAGATTTCGGTGAAGGCCTTGCCCAGCTTGTCGGGATTGCCCACGGAAATGGCCCGGCCACCGGTTTGCTCGGCGAGACGGCTCATGTCAAACATATCGGAACCGTAGTGGGGATCGTATAACAGCAAAACATAACAGATGACATCAGCTTTCTGCGCGGCCTCCAATGCGTCGCGCAGCTTCATCTGGCTTCCCTGGTCCACTCCATCAGTGAGGATGACCATGGCCTTGCGCCCCACTTGCTTGCTGAGGATATCGTTGGCCCCGAGGAACACCGCGTCGTAAAGCAGGGTTCCCTTGGGATTGCTGACCGGGAAGGGGCCCTGGCCAATTCCGGGGAAGCCGCCGCCACCCGCGCCGGTATTGATATGGGCCTTCTCCATGCCGGTCCGCAACAGATGGATATCCGAAGTTAAGTCCTGCAAAAGATCCACGCTGATATCAAAGCTGATAACGAATGCGAGGTCCTTGTCGGTCAGCACCTTGTGAAGAAAATCGGCGGCAATCACCTGCTCCTCAGGCAGCATGTGCTCCATGCTCTGGCTGCTGTCGAGCATGATCCCCAACGTCAGGGGGAGATTGTTTTCCGCCGTGAAAAACTTGATGGTCTGCGGCTTGCCGTCTTCCAGAATGTCAAATTGTTCTTTGGAGAGATTGGGAATCAAAGCGCCGTGCTTGTCTTTGACCGTGAAGAAAAGGTTCACCAGGTTCACGTTCTTGCGATATGTAGGCGTCTGGTCCTGGCCCCCGGACGGCGGCGGGCTCTCCTGAGCCACGCTTGGCACCGCAAAGATTAAGACTGCTAGGAAGGTCAATATTGGCATTCGCATAAGCGCTTGGGCCCCGCCTTTCTCCTCCGGATCATCTGAATCGTATTTTATTAGATGCAGGAGAGCTGTTGGCGCGTGCCGGGAAGGAATACAATGATTTAAGATCCGGCGGGTGTTCAAAAAGAGGGGTTTCCCAGGCTTTTCAAGCGCATGAAGTAGGGTGTTGCCCCGTTCTGTGTTAAAAGAAAGGGCTTCGGACCCTATCTGTTGGGTTGAAAGGGGGCAGGAGGAATCATGGTTGGCTTGACGTATGGCACCAGGAAGTTGATTTGGCTGCTTGTGCTGCTTTGTCTACCCCTGGCCGCCCAAAATCTTCCTGACGCACCCGCACCCAAAAATCCCCAGCCCGGCCAGTTCCCTGATGATGCCCCTCCGGCCCCAAAGAATGCGCGTCCTGATGATAACGGCCCGGTCGCCTCCTCCACGCCGGCCCTGTCCGTACCACCACAAAGCGAGGAAGGCGTAGTCACCGATCTGGAGCAGTTCGGCAAGTTAAGCGTTCCAGTCAACTTCGTACAGGTACCGGTGATGGTGAAAGACAGTTCTGGCCATCTTTTCCCTGGGTTGTCTTCACGCGACTTCACGGTCTATGAGGACGGATTGCCGCAGAGGCTCAGTTTTTTCTACAGCGGCTCGGTGCCCCTGACCGCAGCCGTGGTAGTGCAGACCGAGCTACCGGCTTCGACCATGAAGAAAGTCACTGAATCGCTGCCGGCTTTGATCGGAGCCTTTAGCGAGTTCGACGAGGTGGCCCTGTTCACCTACGGGCACACGGTCTCGCGTGTTTCCGCATTCTCCGGCGCGGCCAGCGTCTCCACGGCCAGCCTCAACCGCGTTAAACGCACGGGCGGCGGGGGCGGACCCCCGGGGATTTTTGGACCGGTGGCTGCCGGACCAACCATCAACGGCCACGACATCAATGATCCCAATGCACCCGGGATCACGGCCTCAGGCGCGCCTGCGCCGCAGAAAGAGTTTTACGTCCTGAATGACGCCATTTTGCGCGCCGCCCAGGAGCTGAGCAAGCGCGACCGGTCCCGCCGCAAGATCATCTTTGTGATCAGCGACGGACGCGAGATCGGCAGTAGCGCCGGTTTTGACGAGGTCAGAAAAGTCCTGCTCTCCAACAACATCGCGGTCTACGCCGTGGGCGTGGACACCGCCGCCATGCCCCTGTATGACAAACTGGGCCGCATCCGGGTGCCGGGCTTCGGCACGGGAAACATCATTCCCAGGTACGTGGACGCCACCGGGGGCTGGAGCCTGGCGGAGTTCGACCGGCAATCCATTGAACAGGCCTATGCCAGGATCACCGACCTGGCCCGCAACCAGTACACTTTGGGATATTACGCCCGGGCCAGCACCTCGACGGCCTTCAGGACCATCGAGGTCAGGGTGCACAACCACGGACCAAATCTGAGTGTGCTTACCAGAGCCGGATACTATCCGATGCCGCCGCAGCCGGCGACGGGCCGTTGAGACGGTACTTCAGTAATTCCCTGGAGTAAGACCCTGGGTACGGGAGCGCGTTCTTACAGGGTACAATCTCCTGAGTTCAGCCTCGTTGTGATATAAAACCCTTTTCAACCATGCGTGGTCGTTCGGAATCCGCCGGGGCGGGTGTCCCCGACGCATGGACACGAGTGCTAGGAGACTCTTGAGCTTCATCAACTTTGCGGCCCGCGAAATCAATTGCAAGATCGTTTATTACGGCGCTGGTTTGGGCGGTAAAACAACGAACTTGCAGTTCATCTTCGACAAAACCGCTGACAAACAGAAGAGCAAGATGATCTCCCTGGCCACAGAGACCGATCGCACGCTTTTTTTCGATTTTTTGCCTCTGGATCTGGGTACAGTGCGAGGTTTTCGTACCCGCTTCCACCTCTACACCGTTCCCGGACAGGTCTTTTATGATGCCAGCCGCAAATTGATCCTGCGTGGCGTGGATGGCGTGGTCTTTGTCGCCGACTCCCAGGAGGAACGCCTCGACGCCAACCTTGAAGCCCTGGAAAACCTGTACGAAAACCTCAAAGAACACGGCTACGACTTCAAGAAGATTCCCTACGTTCTCCAACTCAACAAACGTGACCTGCCCAACGCCCTGCCGGTGGACAACCTGAAACGCGAACTGGTGCGAAAGGAAGAGCCTTCCATCGAAGCGGTGGCCTTTCAGGGCAAAGGCGTCTTTGAAACTCTCAAGGAAGTGGCCCGGCAGGTGTTGATTGAGCTCAAAAAGGGCTGAACTGTTTTCCGAAGTCCCGAGCGTGAGCGAGGGAACCCTAGCCTCTTAAAAAAATTCCGGGCGGCGATGTGGCCGCGGAGTATTCTACGTCGTACTGACCGTTGCCCAACTCAGACTTTAACAAGACATCAAGGGGCTGGCACCGCCCACCGGTGTAAGGCCTAGGAAGCGCTTTGGCGATTAGGGATCCCTCGCTCGGATTTCAGAAAGGGCTGAGCGCTGAATGCTGAGTGCTGACCGCTATTTGTGATCCATCAGCGGCGCGATGCCAAAGTCCCGGCCCTTCGCCGCTCCGCGTCCGGCGCGGGCGGTAAGCGACTGGCCGCCGCCCAGGCTTCCGTATCTTTCGAGCAGTACCGGCACCAGAGCGCCTTCGGCTTCCTTGGTGAAAGTCATCTGCTCCTCCCGACGATCGATGCGGATGAAGTCGCCCAGCCTGACTTGCCCCGTGGCCACCAGGTTGGCCAGCGGAAAGACGATGTTCTTTTCGATGGCGCGTTTCAAATGCCGGGCGCCATATTTGGGATCGGTCCCTTCCGTCAGCAGGAAGCCTTTCACCGGCTGGGTGCAGCTGAAGACGAACTGATTGTTGCCGGTGGCCTGCAGAATGCGCTGTTGCACCATGCCCAGCTCGATTTCCAGGATTTGTTCCAGGTGGTCGGGCTTGAGGGTTTTGAACACTACTGTCTTGTCGATACGGTTCATGAACTCCGGTGAGAACTTGCGCCGGGCAGCCTCCTGGGCCGTGCGGGTGATCTTGTCGTCCAGGCGGTGATCGATCTGTTCCAGCTTTTTGGGTTTCGCGAAGCCCATCCCGCCATTGAGGATATCGCTCATTTCGCCGGCGCCGAGGTTGGAAGTCAGCACGATCAAGCACTGGGAGAGGTCAACGCGGCGGTTGTCGCCCAGAGTGAGCGTGGCTTTGTCGAGGATCCCCAGAAGGAGCTGCCACAGCGCGTCACTGGCTTTCTCAATTTCGTCGAAAAGCAGCAGCGTGAGTTTTACTTTGTCTGAATGCCACTGGTTCAGCGCTTCCTGTGTCAACAGCGGGTGGGTTTCACGATGGCCCAAATAGCCGGGCGGTGACCCAATCAGTTTAGCGATTTCATGGCTGTGCTGGAATTCCGCACAGTCGATCTTGACCACGGCCCGAGGATCACCGAACAGCGCCTCCGCCATGGCCTCGACCACGCGCGTCTTACCCGAGCCGGTAGGCCCCAGGAAAAGAAGATTTCCCACCGGACGGCCCGGGGGATTCAAGCCGGCCAGGAACATCTGGTATATCTCCACAACTTTCTCGACGGCCTGGTCCTGGCCCACGATCTTGCGTCTCAAGGAGCTTTCGAAATCCTGCGCATCCGTGCTGCGCCGGCTTGGATCAAGTGCAGTATTTAGGCCGGTCCTCATATTTCCTCGCCCCATTCCGCCGAGGACTCCCACCAAGGGGGATGAATGCTGAGATGGATGCGCTTGCCGCAGAGTTGTCATCAAAGCTTCTGCGGCATCCGCTCGTTGTCAGTCTTAGGGTTAGATGCGCTCTTGATGACAAAAGGCCACGCACCACCAGCCATTTGGTCGAGAGTAGCGGATGGTGCTAAGATTCGCTAGACCCCCGGAAACGAGCCCCATGCCACCCAAGAAGTTTCGTGTTATTTCTGCTGCGGCCCTGGCGGTTACCGGCCTGCTTTTCGTCACGTTCCTCCTCACGCGGCACGCGCTGTCAATTTCTACGGCGCACGCTTCCGCGGCGCAGAGCCCGGGGACAGTGGCACCGGCTGCTGGCGGCGCCTTACCAGCCGCCGCACCGCAGCTGCCGCCGGGCACGATTGCCTATCCGGCTAAAGCGGTAACGACCGCCCTGTTTCTGGCCCGCTTGCATCTGTCTCAGTCTTCGTACGTGACGGTTCCGGAGTTTGAAGATGCTATCCGCAAGGCCAATGGCGGAAAGGCGACCTTCCAGAAGGGCGAAACCCCTCTGGTTCCCGGAATTGAGCCCCAGCCCATCGTCGAAAAAAGCCGCCCGTTCCCCAAGGACGGCGAAGTGCGCGCCATCTACCTGACGGGATCAACAGCGGGCAGCGCCAAGGGTATCCAACTCGTCCGCCGCTGGCATGCGGCCGGCGGCAACGCCGTGGTTTTTGACGTCAAGGACAGTGACGGAACCATCAATATTCCGTTCGATCACCCTCTGGCGCGCAAGATCAAGAATTATCCCATTACGAATCTGCCCAAGTTCGTCCGCTTCCTGCACTCGCTGGAGATGCATGCGATCGCCCGCCAAGCCCTGTTCCGCGACGACAACATCGCCAAGAACCACGGAACGCTGGCGGTGCAATCGCGCAGCCTGCATGCGCCGTGGCGGGAAAAGGGAAAGCTGGTGTGGGCCGATCCCTCGAACCCGCAAGTCCAGGAATACAATCTAGCTCTCACTCGATACGTAGTCCAATCCGGGGTGGATGAGATTCAGTTCGATTATGTGCGCTTCCCGGCTGAGGGCAACCAGGCTGACGCGCAGTTTGTATTCCAGAAAGACCCCAAACTCCACCGCGATGACGTGATCGCAAATTTCGTGGAGCGCGCTTACAACGTAGTGCACCCCGCCGGGATTCTGCTCTCGCTGGATGTCTTCGGCGTCATGGCTTGGCAGCGCCAAGTGGACCTCAACCGCACCGGGCAGGACATTGTGAAGATGATCAAGCACTGTGACGTGCTCTCGCCCATGATCTACCCCTCGCATTTCTTCGGCATGGACAACAACAAACGTCCCGGTGACGCTCCCGAGCACTACATCAGCATCTCCATGGACCGGTACGTGAAGGTAACCACCGGTTCCGGCGTCACCTTGCGGCCCTGGCTGCAGGCGTTCCGCTGGCAGACCCGGACCTATTCGTCGCAATACATCCTGACGCAGGTAAGCGCCTCCAAACTGCATGGCGGGGACGGATTCCTGTTCTGGAACGCTGCGAACGATTACTCCAAGCCGTTCGACGCCATGCCGGTGATGATGGCCAACCCCAAGCTGTACTTGCATACCACGGCGGCCCCAACGCAGACTGCCGCAGCCGATCAAGGTAAAGACAAGGAAAAGGACAAAGACCAACAGGCCGCCGGCCAGCGCCCTTAGCGCTCGCCTTCAGGCTTTCCCGCATCGCGACGACCGAAATCAGCCCGCCTTCAGCCCGCAAAAATTTCGCCGGAGGAGTGTTGGCCGGGGAAAATTTCGTCAGATATAATGGGCCTTTCGCGTCCAGAATCTATCTACAATAGGGAAAGCGGTTTCCGCCACAGACTTCACACGCGGCGGTTCCAATTTGGTTCAGTCACGATCGGACATTCTGAGCGAAGGAGCCTGGCATGGCCATTCAAGCGACCGAGAAGATCTGGCACAACGGCAAGCTGATCCCCTGGAATGACGCCCAAATCCACGTTATGTCCCACGTGGTCAACTACGGATCTTCAGTGTTTGAAGGTATCCGATGCTACGCCCCTCCTGGTGGGCCGGCCATTTTCCGCCTTCGCGAACACATGCAGCGGCTTTTGGACTCGGCCAAGATTTATCGCATCGAGTTCGACTATTCCCTCGACGATCTTTGTGAGGCCGGCGTTCAGCTGGTTGCGGCCAACGGAGTGTGGCCTTGCTATCTTCGCCCGGTTGTTTTGCGTGGCTACGGCGAAGCCGGAGTCAATCCCTTCAAATCGCCCACGGAGGTGTACATGGTCAATTACCCGTGGGGCAAATACCTGGGAACCGGCAACGTCAGCGAAGGCGTGGACGTCTGCGTCTCCTCCTGGTCGCGGATCGCCCCCAACACCATGCCGGCCATGTCCAAGTCCGGCGCCAATTACATGAACTCCCAGCTCATCAAGATGGAAGCCATCGTCAATGGCTACGTGGAAGGCATTGCCCTGGACGTAAACGGTTACGTGAGCGAAGCTTCGGGCGCGAATATTTTCATCGTGCGCCAGGGCAAACTGCTCACCCCTCCGCTTGGCAACTCCGTGCTCCCCGGCATCACGCGCGATGCCATACAGACCCTGGCCGAGGACATTGGTGTGACCGTTGTGGAGCAGATGGTTCCCCGCGAGATGCTCTACATCGCCGACGAGGTCTTCTTCTGCGGTACCGCCTCGGAAATCACGCCCATCCGTTCCATCGACAAGATCAATGTCAATGGCGGCATCACCGGTCCGGTGACGCTCGCCCTGCAACGCGAGTTCTTTGGGATCGTCCACGGAACCATGAAGGACCGCCACAACTGGTTCACCAAGGTCCCTGTCAAGAACCATGTAAAACAGACCGTGGCCGTCTAAGTTTTCCTCCCATCCTGATCCAATAAGAAAGGGCCGCGGTGAAAGCGCGGCCCTTGTAATTGCAGGTGAACCGTCCTCAAGGCAGCTGGCAAAGCAAATGGCCGCGCGGGGCGACTGGATGAAGGTGCGCAGCATCGCAAGGCAGGCTTGGCGCGGGCGGACTCAACGGCGAACTTGCCGCCTGGGCAGCGGCGAGACCGGAAGCCGAATCGTCATCATCCTCCTGCGATCTTACCGCCAGGAAGCTGTGGAAGGCTCCAGCGTTGTCCGCGTAAATGCCGACGATGCTCCCCGATGCGTTGATCTGCGAGGGGCTGTTCTGCGAGCCATTCGGAAAATCGACAGTCTTAAAGCTGCTGTGTGTTAGAAGGTAGCCGTGCTGAAAGCTATCGGCGCCGATAAAGTTCCCCACAACGGCGTCCGAATCACTCAATCCTAGAGCCACCGTTCCTTGCGTGGCTCCCGGCGCGTCAATGGTCGTGAACACTCCCTGCAAAAGGAGGAAGCCATGCAGCCCGCCAGCAGCATCGAAAAAGACCCCAACAGCTTCGCCTCGATTGTTGATGGAGACAACCTGGGTGCTGGCTGGGCTGCCTTGCGCCGGATCATCGATGGTGGTGAAACCGTTCTCGTCCAGGATAAAGCCATGAATGTCGAAGCCGCTGTTGAAGTAAACTCCGCCAATTTCACCGCGGTCGTTAATATCCTCTGCGCTGGTGAAAATAGCATTGGGGAAGTCGATCGAGGTGAAACTTCCATCTTTCAGCAAAAAGCCGTGGGTAGTGCCGGCGGTATCCACATACGAACCGACGATGTCGCCTCTTTCGTTGTCGCCAAAGGCATCGGTTTGGGTTGCGCCCGGAAAATCGATCACGCTGCGGAGGCTGCCGTCCTCGTTTGCCAGATAGCCGTGGAACACTCCCGCGGCATCCTGGAACTGTCCGACGATCTGGCCCTGGTTGTTGATGCCCGCAGAAAAAGTAACGTGCGCACCCGGCAGGTCAATGTTTGTGAAAGTGAGATGTGCGGGAGGCAACGTACTTTGGCCACACAGGGCCAACGAGAAAAGTATCGTTGTGAGACAAATACCGGCGAATCGGATACGCATGGAGATTGCTCCTGACACGTTAGTTTTGGCTTCGAGGCTCCAGCCCCGCAGCCGTCCTAGGAGCCCGTCCGAGAATTGAAGCTTGAAGAGCACTGCAGCGGTCCAAGGCTGAGCTGTGAAAACAGTCAAGCGCCATTCTCATTTCTCGCATTCTCGAAGCGCAGGCGATGGAAAAGCGTTCCGCGAATATCCACAACACCTATGGCTAGAGTTTTTGGCCTTGCTTCTCCTCTTCTTCTATCCATAGCAGAGCCGATGTAACTTCAGAATGTTGTGCGTGAGACAGACGATTGCCCACTCCCCTTGTACCTTCTTCAGTCCACGCAAGAGAAAATGTCGGAAGCCGCGCGCCTCTTTGATTTGCCCAAACACCGGTTCGACCACGGTCTTGCGTGTCGAGTAAATGGCCGCGCCCTTTTTGGTCTGCAGTTTTCGCCGCATACGGTCCACCCGCGTAGCTCCCTTCGGCAGTGGTCCGCGCGGGCAAGGCTTCTCGCGATCCCGATACGATTCTCGATCCACGGCCACGAACCCTTCGATCTTTTTGGTCTCCAGATAACCCAGATTCGCGTCCGAACAATAGCCACTATCACTAACCACTTCCGCAGGTTTCTGCCCGGATTGCTCTTGGATCACCTCGACCAGGGGCTTCATCTGTTGTTTGTCATTGGCCTCTTGGGTCACCCGCTGGCCTACGATCAACTGGAAGTCGGGTTCCACCGCGACCTGCGCGTTGTAGGCCTGGACAAAGCCGTCGGCCCCTTTCAGGATGCGCGATTCCGGATCGGTAAAGTTGTGTTGCATCTTGGCCTCGGGCTTCGCCTCCGCCTCCGGCTCGCCCTGGCTCTTGGCCTGTTCGCGTGCCCGCTCTTCCAGCGCTCGCTTGGCTTCGCGAATCTTCGCCAAACGTGTCTCCCGCCGCGCCAGCTCCGACGGCAGCTCATCCCCGCTCTGCTCTCGCCCATAACGAGCATCTTCTTCGACGTCTATTTTTTCCGCCTGCTCCAACAGCCTTCTTACCTCCGCCCGTAACCGCTTCTCGTCCTCCTGCATCCGCCCGTAACTCATCGCCTTGTGCTTGCTCGCATTGGCCTTCACCTTGCTGCCATCCAACACCACTCGCCCCAGCTTCATCGTCCCCGCCTGCAACGCGATCTGCAGCATTTGATCAAACAGCCCTTGCAGCGCTGACAGATGCTGCTTCCGAAAATCCGAGATCGTTCGGAAATCGGGTTCATTCCCCGCCGCCAGCATCCGGAAGCCGACATCTTCCACCAACTTCTTCTGCATTCGGCGCGAGGAAAATACCCCTACGCAGTAGCCGTAGAGCAGAATCTTGGTCATCATCCGCGGATGGTACGGAGGCTGTCCTCGCTCTTCTTTCTCATAGACCGATTCGATCGAGTTCAAATCCAGCTGATCGACCACATCCGAGACAAAATGCGCTAAGTGATTCTCCGGCAACCAATCGCGCAGGCTCGGCGGTAGTAGCAGATCTTGCTCAGGCAGATAAGCTCGGTAAGCTTTGGCCATGTCGCCAAACTG
>DATDGY010000033.1:0-1525 GCA_036521855.1 Candidatus Angelobacter sp. | reverse complement strand
AGGAATCATCAGCGAGATGATCGGTAGCACAGAATGACCGTTTTCTATGGCCCCTGGTGGGGGTGATTTCGCTTGTTCGTGGCGAAAGTGGCTAGGTCAGGCTCGGCAATGTCCGCTTTGGGTGGTGAGTTCAACGAATCGACGCAACACCTTCTAATCTTGCCAGATGAGGAGGTATGCGGATGGAGGGGCATGCACGGACATGGTTCACGCCGAAGCAGAAGGCTGAGCTGTGGGAGCGCTGGAAGAGCGGTCAATGTGTGGCGGACATCGCCCGAGCGCTTGAGAGGAGGAACAAGAGCGGCGTCTATCGGGTCTTGGCTGGCAATGGAGGGATTGCTCCAGCGCCAAGCCGGAGGGCTTTGGTAGCGCTGCGACTTGAGGAGCGCGAAGAGATTTCGCGGGGCATTGCCGCCGGTCGGTCGATACGGCGGATCGCACAGGGCCTCGAACGATCGCCCTCAACTGTCAGCCGGGAGATCAGGCGTAACGGAGGCTGCAGCGCCTACCGCGCCAGCGAGGCTGATAAGCGCGCCTGGCGGCGGGCATTGCGCCCAAAGCCTTGTCGCCTGGCGCGTCATGCGGAGCTACGATGGCGCGTCGCGCAGAAGCTCGCGCTCCAGTGGTCGCCGGTGCAGATCTCTGGCTGGCTGAAGCGGCAATTCCCTGCCGACCAGGGCATGCAAGTATCTCACGAAGCGATCTATCGGAGTCTCTTTATCCAGACACGCGGCGTGCTGAAGAAGGCGCTGATGGCGCACCTGCGTACAACGCGGCAGATGCGCCACGCCAAAGGCGGCACCACCAAGAGCGGACTGGGACAGATCGTCGATGCCACTTCCATCCGCGAGCGGCCGGCCGAGGCCGACGATCGTGCCGTGCCAGGCCACTGGGAAGGAGACCTTCTCTCCGGAGCAAACAACACGCACATTGCAACGCTCGTCGAGCGCCACACTCGCTTCGTGATGCTTCTTAAGGTCCCCAGCAAGGACACGGCGACCGTAGTAGCCGCGCTCGGTAAACAGGTGCGCAAACTGCCCCAAGAGCTGCGCCGCTCCTTGACCTGGGATCGAGGCAAGGAGATGGCTGACCACAAGAACTTCACGATTGCCACCAACGTGAAGGTCTATTTTTGCGATCCACGCAGCCCTTGGCAGCGCGGCAGCAACGAGAATACCAACGGTTTACTGCGGCAGTATTTCCCGAGAGGAACAGACCTCTCGCGTTTCTCTCAGGCGTATCTGAGCAAGATTGCCTCACGGCTCAATCAACGCCCGCGGAAGACCTTGGGCTTCGAAACCCCTGCCGATAGACTACGAGCAGTGTTGCAGTGACCAGTTGAACCCGCAGTCAAAAGCGGACATTCCACTAATTCTGGCCGATGTCCGCTTTACCCCCGAAAGCGACATTGTTCAGCGCAGTTTTGATATCCGCTAAGTGCCAAAAGCGGACTCCGCTCGTGGTGCTGATTTTCCCCTCCTTGCTCCGTCCATGACTTTGGATAAAGTCTTTATATGGCCGCACT
>DATDGY010000032.1:0-3622 GCA_036521855.1 Candidatus Angelobacter sp. | reverse complement strand
GGGTCTTTCGCTCTGTGGTCGGTGCTGCTGGCGGCGTTTGGAGTATTCAGTGTGCTCGCATTTTCCGTCAGCCAGCGCGCCCGTGAATTTGGCATCCGCATGGCAGTGGGAGCCACTACGGTAGATGTGTTGCGGCTGGTGATCAAGGGTGGACTTGCCATCACAACGGCGGGGATCGGAACGGGTCTCGTGGCGGCGTTACTGCTGGCTCGTCTGCTTGGCTCGCTGTTATACGGAGTGAAACCGATCGACCCGTTCACTTTCGTAGCCGCACCCGCGCTGATGGCCGTGGTAGCGCTCGCCGCTTGCATCATCCCGGCGTTGCGCGCCAGTCGCGTGAATCCGGTTTCAGTGCTGCGGCAAGAATAGCCAGAACATCGGTAATCGCATGTGATCGCCGCAATCGCAACGTGATCGCACGTGATCGGAAAACCAGGAAGGCCAATCCCCCGGACGATCCGATGTGCCGAAGATCCGATCGCGGCTATTACGGCGATCACGCGCGATCACGGCGATCACCCGATTTCTTTTTCTTCCCCGCTCTCGCCAGTACGCGCCGGACTTTCTTAGGCGAGATCTTCAGCCGCTGGGCGACGCGCTGGACTTTCCTGTCTTCTTTCTCCCACACGCGTGGGATCACGACTTCGGCAAAGTCCTCCGCCAATTCCTGGAAGGTCTTATCGCCGGTAACGCCCTGCGACCAGGCCCGCAATTGCGGATCGATGGCACCCCGGGGCATGACTTTCTGCTTGAGCATCTGCAGTTCTTCCCAGAGGTCGTCGGAATCGCCGGTCTTGAGAAAAGCCCCGGCTTTGTCGCAACAGTGCTTGGCGTCTTCCATGTCGCGAACTGCCGGATGGCACGCGGTGAGGCCGCGCCAGATGTAGGCCCGCGCCAGCAGGTGGAGGTTCTGGGTATGCTTGGCCGCTTCCACGGCCTCGCGAGCGAAGTCGCGCGCCGTCTGGGAGTGTTCCCAGCCCTCCATCTCTTCCTCCAGCCGCGCATTGGCTACCTGGCATTGCAGCAGGCGGGCGCGCGCCATCAGAATGGAATCGCCTTCCTCTTTTCCCAGAGCGTAGGCC
Organism: Candidatus Angelobacter sp.; assembly: GCA_036521855.1. Classification (GTDB taxonomy): domain Bacteria; phylum Acidobacteriota; class Terriglobia; order Terriglobales; family Acidobacteriaceae; genus Angelobacter. The sequence goes on along the minus strand of DATDGY010000032.1, from coordinate 2,540 downwards.
TGGGCCGCCTGGGCGTCGGCATTTTCCAGATCGCCGCTATCGAAATAGAGCAGGCCGCGATTCTCCAGCACGCTGCCGATGCCATGATGATGATGGTGATGGCGGTAGATTTTCTCCGCCTGCTCCAGGTTGGCAAAAGCGTCGTCGCGGTGGCGCTCGTACTCGGTGCGGTCGCGAGGGCTGCCGCTACGCGGAGCCCTGCCCCTATCCTTATTCTTATTGGTCTTATTCAGCGACTGGCGCCGGCGTTCGGCTTCCAGGTCCATCTGCCGGCTGATCCGCAACGCGACGAGCCGCTGCACGTAGGCGATATTGGCCAGGGAGCGGGCCAGGTTGCGATGTTGCGGATTGCGTTTGCGAAAGTGCTCGATGGCCCGGGAAAAAAATTTGAGCGCCTCGGCGTAGCCGCCCTGGCGCCGCACCATGCGTCCGTGTGCGGAATAAATGTTGCCCAGGGTCACGTCGTCGTCGGTGTGGCGCAGAACGGCCTCGGCCTGGTCCAGGATGCGAGCCGCCTCGCGCCGCTGTCCTTTCTGGAAGAGCAGCCAGCTCTCCAGCACCCGCATCACCGCCGCCATCTTCTCGTAGCCCAGCGACTGCGCCAGTTCACGGCCGGCTCCGCTGCGTTTCAGGGCCTCATCGTACTCGCCCTTCTTGCGGTGGCAGCGCCCATTCCAGAAGTGGGCGATGGCCACGATCTCCTTATCTTCCATCTCGTCTTGCAGCAAGAGGACAAGATCGAAATGGCGCAGCGCTTCGTCGGGATGATCGTGCAGCAGAGCCAGCAGCCCTTCCGCCATGCGTAGTTGCAGATAGTCCCCGACCGACAGTTTCCGCCGTGTCTCGGCCGGGAATCGCGCCAGGAGCAACTCCACCAACTCCGGCTCGCCGTATCCGATGTCCACCCATTGCGCCACGGCGCCGACCAGGGCCGCAGCGTTGCGCTGATCGGGAACGAGCGCCCCGAGGATCCGGCGGTTCTCATCCAGCAAGGCGAACCCGCTGCTCACACTGCGGGCCACCAGGTGCTTTCTCAAGTCCTTCAACAGTGAGTCCGGGATGGTGTGGGAGCGCTCGACGCGCGGTTCGGTGGCCACAGCGAGCCATCATACCATTTCGTCCGACTCGCCCGAATCGGACGAGTGCATTTGCCCTCCTATCCACGCGGGCATCTAATCATTCCGCGGCGACAAAAGCAGTTAAAAAGCAACCTTGAGGAGAAGGAAACGTGCAACAACTGAATGCATCCGAGCTGACAAGAATGTGGAGCACCTATGCGCGCTGGGAGGGCATCACCCGCCCTTACTCGGCCAAAGACGTGACCCGGCTCCGCGGAACCGTCCACGTTGAATATTCCCTCGCCCGGCTGGGCGCAGAACGGCTGTGGGAGTTGCTCCAGACCGACGACTACGTCTCGGCCCTGGGCGCACTGACCGGCAACCAGGCGCTGCAACAGGTGCAGGCCGGGCTCAAGTCCATCTACCTCAGCGGCTGGCAGGTGGCGGGCGACGCCAATCTCGCCGGACAGATGTATCCCGACCAGAGCCTCTATCCATCGAACAGCGTTCCCGCGGTCGTCAAAGAGATCAACAACGCCTTCCTGCGCGCCGACCAGATCCACCATGCTGAAGGAAAGAACGGCGTCTACTGGTTCGCGCCCATCGTGGCCGATGCCGAAGCCGGCTTCGGTGGAGCCCTCAACGCTTTCGAGTTGATGAAGTCCATGATCGAGGCCGGCGCCGCCGGCGTCCACTTCGAAGACCAACTGGCCTCGGCCAAGAAGTGCGGACACCTGGGCGGCAAGGTGCTCGTGCCCGCTCAGGAGTTTGTGCAGAAGCTGGTAGCCGCGCGTCTGGCGGCGGACATCCTGGGCGTGCCTACACTGCTGATCGCCCGCACGGACGCGAATGGCGCCCGGCTGCTCACCACCGACAATGACATTCGCGACCTTGAATTCCTCACCGGTGAACGCACCCCCGACGGCTTCCTCGGCTACAAAGGCGGGCTGCAAGCGGCCATCAGCCGCGGGCTGATCTACGCGCCTTACGTTGACATGTTGTGGTGCGAGACGTCGGAACCCAACCTGGAAGAAGCCCGCATTTTTGCCGAGGGCATCCGCTCCAAGTTCCCCGGCAAGATGCTGGCCTACAACTGCTCGCCTTCGTTCCACTGGAAACGCAAGCTCGACGATGCCACCATCGCCAAGTTCCAACGCGAGCTGGCGGCCATGGGATACAAGTTCCAGTTCGTCACCCTCGCCGGCTTCCACGCGCTCAACAACAGCATGTTCGAGCTGGCGCGGAGCTTCGCCCGCGAAGGCATGACCGCCTATTCGCGCCTCCAGGAACAGGAGTTCGCCAACGCCGAGGCCGGGTATGCGGCGGTGCGCCACCAACGCTTCGTGGGCACCGGGTATTTTGACGAGATCACGCAGACCATCGCCAACGGGCAATCGTCCACCACGGCGCTCGAAGGTTCCACCGAGGCGGAACAGTTCCACTTGGAGAAACAGCATTTGCAGAAAGCCGTTTAATCTCCTT
>DATDGY010000031.1:0-4101 GCA_036521855.1 Candidatus Angelobacter sp. | reverse complement strand
GGTAAACGGCGTCATCGTAGAAGTGGATTTCGGGGGCGGGCTGGACGGCGACGCCACTCCGATAACCCCTTCAGGGCCGCTTATCGGAAACAATCCTCGCGATCATTGGTCGATGTTTCACAACTGGGCCTTCGCCACATTAGTTGAATTGTTTAGCGATACCTACCAACTGACCTGAGCGGTGATAGCATACCGGATGCAAGCTTGGCCATGCATACCCAAACCCAGCCGACCGGGAGTGGACTTCAGCTATGCGGATGAACTCGCTGCTTTCGCGATTTCGGCTGCGTTCGCTCAGCATGCCGGGTTCGAAGTGGCTTCGGTGAAGCAGGCGGTAAATGTTCCGTTCGGTGGATGCATCCCGATCTCCGGTCCATTGGCAGAGAGACTCGGTTTCGAGGGTGGTCCCGGCAGCAACACTCCAGGGCGTATCCACTACTCCGGCGTCATTATGAAGATGCTCCTGGCGCGATGAAGATGCTCCTGGCGCGGGCGTATGGAATGCGGGCATATCAGATCTCCGGACCGAACTGGATGGAGACGGAGCGATACGACATCGATGCCAAGTATCCCGCAGAGACAAAGCCGGAAGACTTTCGCCTGCTGCTGCAGAAGCTGCTGGCCGACAGGTTCCGCCTGGTGCTGCACCGTAAGATGCGGGAGATGTCGCGGTACAGGCTGGTCGTCGCGAAGGGCGGTCCGAAGCTGTCGCCGGCGCAGAAACTGCCGGAATACAAGGACGCCGAGGAGCGCAAGGCCGCAATGTTGAAGCAGGCGAAGGCGAATCTGGAGGCCATGATGCGCAGGCCCCGCACGGGGCCATCTCGTTGGTTGAGCCAGGCGAGCGGCACGATGGAGAAACTGGCGGAGAACCTCTCGGGGTCTGTGGAGACCAGTGACGGACGATACGGGACTGGAGGGGTCCTACTCGTTCTCGCTGGAGTGGTCGCCGGATGAGTCGGCAGCGGCTGTGGAGAATTCACTCCCTTCGATTTTCGCAGCGGTTCAGGAACAACTGGGGCTGAAGCTAGAGCCGGAGAAGGGTCCAGGAGAGTTTCTGGTGATCGACGGCGGAGAGAAGACGCCGGTGGCGAACTGACGTACGTTAAGCTAAGGAGAGGAAATCGGCGATTGTGGCGGATAAACGGCAGTATACCGGCCAATCCCGAAGAGTGAGGGGCTGGCGGGCGCCGGCGGAAGGCAGTATTCTTCTTTCGTTCGAGTTGATTTATCGGGAGGGTGAAGGCCCTCCACAGATCGCAACCTTGCAGGGAATCGGTCAGCGGCGGGCCTTCACGCCAGCCGTGATTCTCGTTATCGCACTGCCAGGGTCAGAAGACAAGTCCGATCCGGGGTGACGGCGTTTCCGTTGGCGCTCCTGCCACGACGCTGCCCGCGGTGCTGCCAGGACACCATCACCGGCCATGGCCGGCGGCGGAAACAAGCCCACGATGAACGGCAGGACTGGATTTGGATCCGCCGCGGGGTGTGCCGGCCGTGTGGACTGACTTTCACCATCCTGCCCCACTGGTCGCCGCCCTACGGCCAGTACAGCTTTCGCTGCCGGGAACAAGCCTGGGAAGCGACTGCCAACCACGACAGCGGTTGGGAGCAGTCGGCTCCGCAGACCAAAGACCCCCATCGCTTGCCCGATCCGGCTACCCTGCGGCGCTGGGCATGGCGCCGGCTGCTCAGCCTCTACGGCAGTCTGAAGACTCTCGGGTTCTGCTGGTCCGGCTGGCGATCCTTTTTGTCTGCGCCCACCATCCTTGCCTGGGATTGGCCGGCAGGTGGGCGTACGCTGCACCTGGAGGCAAAATCTCCGTGATGTGGCCGGCTGTGGATGCCATCAAGCAGCAGATTCCCTTGTGGGACTACCTGCAAACTCAGAGTTGGAAGCCCGCGCGCCGCATTTCTCGCGGGCGGCTGATGGGCTTGTGCCCGCTGCACCTCGACCACAAGCCCAGCTTCCTGGTGGACCCGCTCCAAAACCTGTTCTACTGCTATGGCTGCGGCCGTGGCGGCGATCTCATCCGTTTCGTCGAGCGGTACCACGAGGTGAGCTTCGGCGAGGCAATGGCGTTGCTCCGGCGCTCCCGATGTGGGTCTCTGCTGCCAGAGGTGGCGCGCTTTTATCAGGTACAACTGGATCGTCACCCGGGGGCAGCTGCGTACTTACAGCAGCGCGGGATTCACCAGCCGCAAGTCATCGAGGAATTCGCCATTGGCTATGCTCCCGGCCGCTGTCTGTGCCACTGGCTGATCTGTTTGGGTTACTCTCTGGGCGAACTCCAGCAGGCCGGCTTAGGGAATGCCGCTGGTCTGGATACCTTCAGCCATCGCATCGTATTTCCTTTGGAAGCGAACTTATACGGGCGCACGATCGGCAACTCTGCCGCACATCGTTTCCTGCCCGGCGGCAAAGGGGGACTCTATGGTTGGGAGCGCGTGAAACACTGCCCGGAAGTCATTCTGGTGGAGGGCCTGTTTGATTTGGCGGTGCTCTGGCAAGCCGGATTCCACAACACCACCTGCGCCCTGGGCAGCCACTTGAATGCACACCAACTGCGGCAGCTATGTGACGGGGTTCCCAGAACCGTGTACTTAGCCTTTGATGCCGATGCCAACGGCAGCGGCCAACAAGCTGCGCAACGGCTGTCGCAGCGCCTGCGGCAGCAAGAAGCCACCGCCTTACGAGTCCAGTTACCGGACGGGCACGACCCCAACAGCTTCTTTGTGGGCGGAGGAGATGGCCAGCAGTTTCAGCAGCTGCTGGAAAAGGCTCGGCCATGAACTTTCGGGTCATCCAACACCACGACCTGGAAAACGCCCAGAGTCCGTTCCGGGTAACACAACAGAATGGTCCGGAGGTGGATTGGGTCAATCGCTTCCTGGACCGGCAGAGAGTCCGCAGCGTTGCCGAAACCACCTTGCGCAGCTATGCCTACGATTTGCTCCATTTCCTGCGCTGGTGGGTAGGGGTGAATCACACCACCGCCATCACCCCAAAAGCCCTCGACGCATCCGCCTTGCTCGACTATATCCGCTTCCAGACCAATCAACAGCCGCGACCCGCCGCCGCCAGTATCAATCGCCGCGTGGGCACTGCCGAACGGGCTTTACGGCTGGCTTTCCCGGATGCTCCGGCAGCTTTCCTTCCCGACTTTCAGTACGGCTATTGGCGTCCCCGGCCGCTCAGCGCCGCACCTTCTCGTCCCGCCTTGAGCCGCTTGCGCGTGCGCGCTCCCAAGCGCGTGATCGTGCCCCTGTCCAACCAGGAGGTGGCGCGGTTTTGGGCGGGCTTCCGCACCTCGCGCGACTTGGCCATCTTGGGCCTGATGCTCTTCGATGGCCTGCGTTCTGGCGAAGTGCGCGCGCTCAATCGCGACGATCTGTTGCTGTCGGAAGCGCAACTGCGCGTCCACGGCAGGGGTGGGAAACCGCGCTGTGTGCCTTTGGCTCAAGAAATCCTGCAACTCCTGGGTCACTACCTGCTCTTGGAGCGGCCCTCCCACTGCGATGCGCCTTTGTTCGTCAATCTCAAAGGCCCCTCCCGGGGTGGGCGCATCACCGACGCGGGAATGCGCTCCCTGTTCCGCCATCACCGCAAACTTACTCAGGTCCTCCAAGCCAACCCCCACCGTTTTCGACACACATTTGCTCTTGACATGGTCCGTGCGGGAATCAGTCTGCCGGCCTGGATGAAACTCATGGGCCATGCCAACATCCAAACCACCCTGGAATACCTTCATATCTCTTCCCAGGACGTTTATCAGGAGTACACGCGCGCCGTCGCTCAACCGATGCAGCGTACTCACTTGGCCCAGCCATGAGACCTCACCGCCCCCTCCATCACCCGCTGGAGCCATGCTTCGAGCATGCCACTGCTTCTCTCACCACTTCCCTCGGCAACGGGTCTGTCCGGGGTTATCAGGCCACCTTCCGGAGTTTTCTGCGCTACTTAGCCGCTCGCCACTCTAAGATCCGCCGCCTGCCACAAGTGCGGCGGGATCCGCACGTTCTCGGCTGGCTGGCCGAATTGCGTTCGCACCTGCCGCCCCTGGCCAAATCCACCCTCGCCAACCGCGTCGTCTATCTGCA
>DATDGY010000030.1:0-2676 GCA_036521855.1 Candidatus Angelobacter sp. | reverse complement strand
GACGGCCCTACGCACCAGCCAGTGGAGCAACTGGTCTCGTTGCGGGCGATTCCTGGCCTCGTCACGCTACGGCCCGCGGACGCTAACGAAGTCGTCGAAGCATATCGGTACATCATGCAACTGCGCCACGAGCCGGCTGTACTGGCTTTGTCTCGTCAGGCGTTGCCGACCCTGGATCGCAACAAATGTGCCGCGGCGTCCGGAGTCGCCAAGGGTGCGTATGTACTCGTGGACGCGCCGGGCGGGAGGCCCGAGGTGATCCTGATTGCCTCCGGCAGCGAGGTCAGTCTCGCCCTCCAAGCGCACGAAGCACTTGCTGGCGAAGGCATTCGTTCGCGTGTGGTCTCAATGCCGTCGTGGGACATCTTTGAACACCAGACCAAGGAATACCGGAACACGGTGTTGCCGCCCGATGTGGAGGCGCGTGTCGCGATCGAACAAGGATCGACGCTGGGGTGGGAGCGGTATGTCGGCGATGAGGGCCATGTCATCGGGATGCATACGTTTGGCGCCTCGGCGCCGTTGAAAGAGCTGCAACGCCATTTCGGATTCGAACCGGATCGCGTCGTGGCCACGGTCAAGGAAATCCTCGCCAGGACCAGACGCCGGCTCTCGCCGGAAGCGGCTTAGGGAAGAAGTGCAATAAAGCCATCACACCGACTAGCTCCACTTTGGAGACGAGATTCTTTCTGTCTACACGCGTCACGCGCATGACTGCGACCACAGGATGACATCAACTGGCGCCGCTGCCCCAAGTGGATTCAAGGCATCCACAATGACGGCCGGCCGCTCCGAGCTGGCAGCTACTTCTTCGCATTGCGGGCGCCAACGGCGGCGTCAGGCGACTCAGGCGCGAGCACCACACTCCAGCCCTGGTTCGGGCTGTAAGCAGTTATCGCGCCGGCTGCATCGTTCGTCTTTTGACCCAGGTCTTTTTGATAGACCACGCCGTCTTTGCCGACGATGAAGCTCATGATCCCCGAATCTCCGTACTTAACGGGCCTCGCAACCACAGTAAAGGCGTCATTTCCCTGGGCAGACATCTTGTAGTAGTAACCGCTGAAAGCTTGCGGCTTTGATTCCGAGTTGCTCAGGCTCTTGGCGATGTCGGGAAAAGCGCCGAGCGGGCTGGGGCGCTGGCCTTCAGCGGTCCGCCAGTAAAGACCGTTGCGCTGACCTTCATCGCTCACGAATTTTGTGGCGTATTGATGATTTTGCGTGAAGAACTCGTGCTGTGCATTGGCGATTTCGGTGAGTACTCCGGTAGCGGTCAGCTCGCCGTCGCCGATGCGGCGGGCCAGAATTTCATCCTTTCCGGCGGCTGTATTGAAAACCCATTTGTCCGAGCTGTTTTTACTGAGGGGGACAGGAAACGCGACATTCTCCGCGCCTACAAGGAGCAGTTGATCTCCGGATTTTCTTTTGTCCCAGCGATGCATCCGCGTGTACGCGTCCGTGAATTGCTTCATGGATTCTTTATCTTTCTCGGCATCGCCGGTGTAGGCAAAGTCTTTGCCTTCAGGACCAAAAATCGCCTTGAGTTGATCCTGATTGCCGGTCTTGGCAGCTTCAAACAACGCGGCCCCGGCTGCGTCGGGCAACTCGAAGGTCTTTTGTTCAGAGTTGACGCTGGCTTCCGCGGGGGCCCTTTCCGCGGCCTTCGTCTCGCGCTTGCCGCAGGAAGCCAGCGAAGCCGCAAGCACCCCAACCAGCAGCGGCACCGAGATCGAACGAAGAGAGAATTCTTGATGATGCACGCGCTCAACTGACATAGAAATCCTCCGGTGTCGGTTTGCTGCTAACGACGGAAGCCGCCATGGAATCCGCTGAAGCCGCCTGACCGCAAGCTTCCCCAACCTCGGTCGCTTGCCGCAGCCCAACCGCCATCGTGTCCCCAGGCATTGTGTCCCCAGCCGGAGAAGCCACCGCTCGTGCTGCCGTGAAACGTGTTGCCGCCCCACGGCGTGTGAGTAGCTCCGTAGTGGTAAGCCTGGCCAGTGGCGGCGTTGTAGCCGCTGCCTCCGGTGTGCACCGCGCCGTCGGGGCCGTAGCCGGTGTGAACCGTCCCACCGCCCCATGGCGTGGAGTAGGCGCCACTGCTGTGGTAACCACCATAGGGCCCATATCCGTGATAGGCGGCTGCGCCGTAACCGCCGTATCCGTGATATCCGTAGGCGCCATAAGCCCCGTGCCAATACGCGTTGCCATAGTAGGGATGGCCGGCGTATCCGACCCAGCCGCCATGCCAGCCCATCGACCATGAGCTCCAGCCCCAGCTGCAACACCCTCCGGCCATGAGTGCGCCAACGGCAATGCCGGCTCCAAACGAAATCGCACTCGCCGCAACCACATCGCCCGTCGTGTAGTTAGGCACTACATACGGCACGCCAAAAATGACGGCAGGGTTGTACATTGGCACGTAGACGATGGCGGGGTTCGCAGGCTGGACAACGATCGTGTTCGGCGACTCCTGCACCACTTTGATTTGAGCATTGGACTCGAGACGGCCCGCAGCCTTGGCTTTCGCCCGCAGGGTCTGTACCGCTTCCATCACGTCTTTGGGTTGGTCGTGATAGACCTGTCCCAACTCCGAGGTCCAGGCGAGATTCTTCGCCATGTTGTCGAGCACGGAAGGAAACTGCGTAAGGGCCTTCACGCTGGGATCCCAGGGTTGTT
>DATDGY010000029.1:0-16974 GCA_036521855.1 Candidatus Angelobacter sp. | reverse complement strand
TACCTTTTGTGTAAGGGGCGTGATGTCGCCCCTGCTATCGAACCTGGTGCTCGATGAACTCGACCGGGAGCTGGAGCGGCGTCAGCATCGTTTCGTGCGCTACGCAGATGATTGCAATATCTACGTGGCAAGCAAACGGGCAGGGAAACGAGTCATGCAAAGCGTGACCAGTTTCCTGCAACGGCGTCTCAAGCTCAAGGTAAACGAGGCCAAGAGCGCGGTGGCGAGACCGCAGGAGCGGAAGTTTCTGGGCTTTAGCTTTACCAACGGAATCAAACCCAAACGGCGCATCGCGCCCAAGGCTTTGTTGCGTTGTAAGCAAAGAGTGCGGGAACTGACGCGCCGGACACGAGGTGTCAGTGTGGAGCAGATGACGAAGGAGTTGGCCAGCTATTTACAAGGTTGGAAGGGCTACTTCGGCTACTGTCAGACACCCTCGGTGTTGGGACGGCTGGAGGAATGGATCCGGCGTCGGCTGCGATCCGTGATCTGGAAGCACTGGAAGCGAAGTGCAGTGCGGTTTGCTGGATTGCGCCAACGGCACGTCGGACTGGAGCTAGCGGCACAAACCGCTGCCAGTCCCCATGGGCCGTGGCGACTGGCCAACAGTCCGGCGCTGTCCCTCGCCTTTCCGGTTGCTTACTTTGACTCGCTCGGCCTTCCACGACTGTTGGATCTAGGCTAGCTCAACCGAACTGAACCGCCGTATGCGGACCCGCATGTACGGTGGTGTGCAGGGGAGAGCAGGTGACTGCTCCCCCTATGCCGATTCGCGGGCCGGCGGCGGTGCTCTAGCTCGACCAAGAGTTTGATGTACTCACCAACCACTCGAAGACTTAGCTCGCTTAGGGCCGTTCACCTGTCTTGGGGTCGATCCTGGCTGCTTGCGTCACGGGGGCCGCCGTCCAGGTCGAGACAATCGTCTGGACGATCCCCTTGCTTTGAGACTCCCTCGGTCGGAGCTGGACGAGGTCGGATTCTTGGCGCTCAATCTCGCGACGGACAAAACACTTGTAGCTCACGCTGCTCAACCCAACTTAGCAAAACTAAACCGACAAAGTGGCTGCCGCAGGGTTTCCAGTGACAGGTGATAAAAGAGTCAGACCTGACGGTTGCACATTTCGAAGGACCGGCGGCCGACTCAGAGGGAGGACTTATGAAACGTTTAAGGATGTTGCTCATTGCCGCGGCATTGATGGCCGGCGGATCCGCTTTGGCGTCGGCCCAGCCGATGGACCGCGATGGACGAGGCGACCGTTTCCACGACCGTAACCGCGATGACCGCAGGTTCCGCGACCGCGATGATCGCCGTTTTGCCGATCGTGACGACCACCGGTATTTCGTCGGCGAACGCCGGTTCTTCAGCGGCTACTACTGGAACTGGGACGGCGCTCGCTGGTGCCGCCGCGACGGTCGTGCGTTAATTTACTTCAATTTCTAAGGCGACGACCTGCCGCCACGAATCAAGGTTAAGCGCTCTCGAGAGAGGAAGCGGAACGGGCCAGCCGGCACGTTCCGCTTTTTTTGTCGACTCCTGGCAGGCGGACCGGAATGGGCCTGTTGCGAAGAGCTGGTTACTGGGAAGCGAAGACGCCGACCGAGACTTGATTGACATCCGGTTCCATGAAGAGAACACGCGAACCGCTGGCCATGTAGAAGATGACGTTGAACGTTCCCAGCGACGACGGATTCAACGTAGCCACAGCGCGGCCGTTGGAACTCACGGTGTAGGTGCCGTTCAGCGCCAGGCTGTTGGACAAAGCGCCTCCATCGTTGAAGTCGAATGCGCCGGACAACGTTCCCGTGCCCGTAGTGTTGAACTGGGCGATCCCGTCAACCTCTACGGAATTTACAATATCAACGCCTGTGAGGTTCAGACCAAAGCTGCCATTAATGGAGCTATTGGAGAACGGCGCGCCTGATTGCTGTAGGGCGGTGCCGCTCGCGACAATCGGAGTGTCGATCTCTAGCGTCTGGAGACCTCCGGTAGAGGGATAGAAGGCTAAATTCACGCTCCCGAACCCGCCGTTCAAAGTCGCTGTGCCGCGGCCGCCGGAGACAGAATACGTGCCGGTGGTGGCGACCGCCTGGAAGAACCCTCCGCCGTTGTTGATGTCAGTTACGCTGGTACCGAGGATGTTGCCGGCGCCGTCAGTATTCAGAATCCCCCCGGCAACGAACACGGTGGTACCGGACGTGGTGGCGCCGGCCAGAGTAAAGGCGAAGCTTCCAGAAACGGTTGTCGATGACTGGCGGAAAGCGTCACCGGCGAGGAAGGGCGTGGTAATACTGGCATCGATCTCCACGAGTTTGACGTGATTAGCGTCCACAACATAATAGGCGAAGGTGCGCGGCCCTAACGTTGTGGTGATGGTCACGGTACCGCGTCCATTTCCTGCGGCGGGACTGGAGACAGCTCCACTGGCCGGAGTTACCGGGAGATTGGTGGTCGCGGCGAAGAAAAGGTCATGATCGTCCAAGACGCCGCTGGTGATAGCCCCCGTCGCATCAAACGTCACCAAACCCACCGAGGACTCTGGATTCGTGCCCCCAGAGTCGACTCCGGCAACGTTGAAGGCCAACGAACCGGCCAGCGAGGCCAAGTTGAAAGCCGAGGCGCTTTGCAAATCAATGCTTCCGCTGCCCGTAGCCGTACTCTGAAAGCGGATCGCTAGTCCGCTGGAAGTATTCAGCAGCACGAAGTCAAGGTTGAGGGCTACGTTGGTCGAGGTCACAGTGGCGGTAGTGCGCCCGTCCGAGCGAACCGCATAACTCCCGGTAAGCGCCTGGTTGGTAAACACGCCCGAAGGACTGGTGAAGTCCAGCGTGCCTCCCGTGAGGGCGCCGCTGCCGTTTGCCTGGAAGCTCCCCGCAACGGCGAAGAAACCGGCTGCATTTTGCCCGCTGATGGAGAAGGCGTACGTACCGTTCAGGCTGGAGTTAGTGAATCCTCCCATGACTGGCGTTACGATTGAGGCGCCACTCCCGCAGCCCGCCATGAGTAACAACGAAAGAGATGAGAGCACAAGAAGCAGAAGGGTACGATTCGTTCTCAACATATGGATCTATCCTCACCTGAAGAAAGAATGGTACGACGACTCACACCAGCTACATGCAATATTTTTGTAAATCCGCTTGTACGACCGGTCACTGAACCATCGGTGTTGCCCAGGGTGACCCATCGGACAAGAGGATCAGAGGAACTGGCATGGTAAACACTCTACCAGCAGCTCAAACCCCGTCAGAGCAGGATTGTTGCGCATTATGTTTCTGAAGGTGGATGGAGGCCCCTGCCGTTATGTGCTGGTTCCGGGTGACGGTTTCAGCTGCGGGCCGTCTTGATCGGAAGGCCGGGCCAAGCCAGAAGCCTTCGCTCCGGGACTGCTCTGTGCAATTTCGATGAGGCGGTTGTTGTACGCTTCCAGCCAAACTTGAAATAGCGGCTTCTGCTCTTCTTCGCTGTCTTTTTTCATATGTGGCGCGCGCGAATGATGTGGTGGGACGCAGACCGCAAAATCCGGCTTTCTCCAACGTTTCTTGGCTTTGTTGCGAATCGCCAAAAGTATCTACACTTTCGATGCGTCGTGTCAACGAAAAGTGTTCGCATGTACCAACAAAAACTACCTAGAAAGTAAATCGTTTGTAAGCCGGGTAAAGATAGGTTAAGCAACTGCGATTGGGGAAGGGCCGGCACATCGAATCGAACCGGACCCTTCTCGCCAACGCTACTGTTCGTCGTCGTCGCCGGCCGCGGTTTCACGCGACCGAGGTGCAGCCCGCATCGCTCCGGCATTCAAATGGTCATAGTTCAGCATGGCGTTGAAGACCAGGAAAAAACTGCCCGAGGTCTCGCCGCGCCACATGGGATTGTTCGCGAACAGCACTACGTGTCCCTTGCCGTGGGGAACGTCCACCACCGCCGGTTTTTCTGCGATCTCATTGGCTCCAGTGATCATGCCGCTGAGCAGGAGTTCTTTTTCCGCCGCGAAGCGCAGCACCACGCGGGGGAAGGCGTCGCGCGCGGGCAGGAACCAGCGGGCGTTATCGGGCGTGTCTTCGGCGATGTAAAGCTCCTGCTCGCGCGGCGTACGTTTCGGTTCTTTTTCCGGCGCGATGTAGGCGCGTCCCTGGATCACGTCAGGATCGGTGAGCGAGCCGCGGCCGCTGGCCCGTCCCGTAGCGGCGCCCTCCTGCGCTCCTTGGCGGCCAAAGCCGGTGCTTACGGTGATGATTGGTCCCTGGCGGAAATAAACGTAGAGCTTGTCGTCATAGCCGTAAGCGATGGGGCTCTTCTTGTCGTCGATGCTCGAGAGGACCACGCTTCCCGGCGCCTGCATGGTCCGGGCTTCGCCGATGTTGACCATCTCCGTCATGGCGCCGGCCACGGGCAGGGCAGCGCTGGTCTGCACCGCGATCAGCAGCCCGCCGTCGCGCACAAACTGCTCGAGGTGTTCCAGGCCCGAATAGCCCAGGCCGCCGCGGATGTCGTCGGTAGAATCCAGGCCCTTGGCCACGAGGTTGGGCGTCTCAGGGGAGTTTTGCCAGGGCAGGGCGCTGCCGCGCATGGGCAGCCCGCGAATCATCGAACTCAAGCCCGAAGGACCGAACCCGCCCATGGGCGGAAGAATAATGACGTCAAAGCTCTGGCGCAGGTTGGAAGTCTCGCGCAGCTTGGTGTCGGCGATGTACGTGTAGGGGATCTTAAGGCTTTCGAAGGCGATGCGATACCAGCCGTCATTCTGCGTGTTCTGCCAGTTGTGCACGATGGCGACGCGCGGCGCGGCCAGCAGATGCGTGGCAACTTTCAGATCGGACTTGGTGGCGTGGACCTTGAGGCCCAGTTCCTTGGCCGCTTGTTGGAGCTGGCTGCGGTCGGCATTGCGAATCACGAAGGTTCCCGCCTTGAACTTGGCGCCGTCAGCCTCGAAGGAATCCTCAGCGGCTTCCATGGGGACGCTGGGCATGCGGAAGCGCAGCGTGGCCAGGGAATTGTCCGCATTGTGATTAATCAAGTAGGTATTGCCTTCGCCGTTAATCTCTCCGGCGACCTCGATCGCGCTCATCTTCTGCATGGGGACGTCGAGGATCGCGCCATCGGTCACGCGGATGGTCTTCACGTTGCGCAGAGCGCCCAGGGTCCATCCCGTATCGTCATAAGAGCGCGGATCGCGCGGATTGTAATACTGCGTGTCCAACACCGAGTCGGCCAGGCGGCTGTAGGGCTGGTCCATGCGCACCACGTAGCTGCCGGCGGGGACAACTGTCTCTTGAGGCTTCTTTTCGGCTTCGGCGGGTTTTTTGTCGTCCGTGACCGCGGCCTGGGTCGGGGTAGAATCGCCGCGTCTCCGGCCGGCGCCTCTTTCGGTTGAATCGGCAGGTGCTGCCGTGGCAGGGACGGTGATGTGGAACTCTTTCTCCGTGCGTTGCACCTCCACGCCTTGCAGCTCCAGCAGGTTCAGCAGGCTGGCCTGGTCGCCCGGACGGGAGTCGTCAGCGGGAAAGACCCACGCTGCCGGGCCTTCTTTTCTGGCCTTTTCCACGGCGCGCCGGCTCTTGAGGTAGAAGTTGTTGAGGAACTGCGGCCCGTTGCTGGCCAGGTTGTGCATGCCGAACAGGATGGCGCTCTCCTGCATGTTGATGTTGTTTCTGGCCGACCACTTCACCTTGGGCAGCGGCGGGTTGGGACGGTACCAGTCGCGGCTGGTATCGGACGGGGGCAGCGTGCGCACTCGCGTGTCCGCGCCGCCGTTGCCGAAGGTCTCGTAGAACCGCCCAATAGAGTTGTGGACGTTGGCGATGGAGAGAAGATAGTTCGGCGCCCAGCCGTCATAGAAGCCGTGGGTCCACACGCCGATCACGCCGCGCTTGGTCATCTCTTCGATCTCGTAATACGCCATCTCCTGCCACTCGCTGATCACGATCGGGTCCAGCCACGCGTTGTACGGTCCGGTGCCGGTCATGATGTAGAGATACGGCACGGATTCATGCAGGTCATGCATCACCGTGGGATGCCACTCCAGGAAATTTTTAAGCATATTGCGCGATAGGGCCAGGCTCATGCCCATGCTGTCGCGGTTGTTGTCATGGGCCACGTAATGCCCCCACCACACCAGCGGATACGGCGGGTCGGCGGGATGCTTCTTGCGGTGCAGATAGATGTCCACCATGCGATCGTGGCCGTCCACTTCGACGATGGGCGTGATCATCACGATGGAGTCTTTGCGGATCTTCTGGATGAACGGCGTATCCTCTACGGCGATCCGGTAAGCCAGCTCCATCAGCATCTCCGGGGCGCCGGTTTCGGGCGAGTGGATGCTGCCGTCGGCCCAATAAATAGGCTTGCCTTCGCCGATCAGCTTCTGTGCGTCGGTCTCGCTCAGCCCGCGCGGATCAGCCAGCTTCCGGGTGATCTCCTTGTAGCGATCGAGTTTGGCCAGGTTGGCTTCGTCGCTCACCACCACCGCCAGCATCTCACGGCCTTCTTCCGACATGCCAATGCTGAAGACCTTCACCCGCGGACTTTTGCTGGCCAGCAGCCGCATGTAGGCGTTGATGTCCTTGGTGTAGTCCAGGACATCGGGCGCTCCCACGATGTGGTGCAAAAAGGCGTCCGGTGAAGGCACGCACGAGCTCGCCGGGAGATGGTCCACCAACTCGGTGATGAAATACGGCTCGGTGGTGTATTCCTTGATCTTCTTGCCGTACTCTGCGTTGTCGCTCACGGTGCACTTGCCGGACTGCCCCAGGGCAGCGGCGGCAAAAAGGTAAACACAGAGAACTATGCCGGGCGAGATGGTCGCGCGCTTCATGAGAGCTACCTCGATAGAGATGGTTTTAAAAGCGGGCCATTATAACGCCTTAGTGGCGACTGCCAGGAGTGCCAAGAATGCCAAAATTGCCAAAACTCGCGGAGACTGAGGTTTGCAATTATCAATTTTGGCAATTACCAATTCTGGCAGTCTCCTCCTTCCTATATCATTACTCCCGCTGGGCTTCAGGGAATGACACAGTGGATGCCTCCACGATGCATCGAAATAGTAAGGAGAAAGACACATGGCGCTAAGCTTCGCTACCGACATCAAGCCGCTATTCACTGCTACAGATCACCAACATATGTCGTTCATGTTCGATCTTTGGGACTATGACGACGTAAAATCCAGCGCCTCGGAGATATACGATTCCGTCAGCGCGGGACGCATGCCTCTGGACGGCAACGGCAACCCGCAGCCCTGGCCCAAGGATCAAGTAGCCACATTCAAACAGTGGATAGACGAGGGTTGCCAGCCCTGATGTGAAGTTAGCGGCGAGCTGCACGAATCTGCTTCAGCACAGGCGGGTGCGCCCGCGCTCCGCTTTTTTTTTGCCATTGCTGCTCTACCTGAACCACAAGGACCACACGGTATCCACGCTGGCATGCGTGATTGACGACGCGAAAAGGCGGCGCTTCTCCCGCCATGCCCGCCCGTAGAACAGGCCGGCGATAGCGGCCAGCAGCACGTAACGCCAGTTGAAGCGCGCGCCCTTGTTGAAGTGGGACAAGCCGAAGAGGACTGACGCCACTACCAGGGCGCTGATGCGGCCCAGACGGCGTTCCAGCAGGTTTTGCACCAGGCCGCGGAAGAACAGCTCTTCCGGCAGGGCGACAAAGATGAAGGTGAAGATCCAGGCAGCCGGCGGCATCCAGAGCTGGGGCCAGGAGCGATGAAAGTGCAGGAAGCCCATCCAAAGACCCAGGGGAATCACAATGGGAGAATAAAAGAGCAGCTCGCGCAGGCCAGTCTTGAGATCGGAAACGCGGGGAACCAGATCGTAGCCGATGCCGTCAATCGGCTTGATGACCAAATAGCAATACAAGGCCACGTTGGCCATCATCATTTTGGGGAAGCCGCCCAGACCCGGAGGCCACACCATCCCATGTTTGGCCAGGGGGCCAGTGGTATTGAGCAGCCCCAGGTCGATGACCAGGCCGGCTACCGCCAGAACGATCAGGTCGGCCCACGTGCCGGGCTTCGGCGAGGTATGAAGCGCGGTGGCGCTCAGTACCGCCAGCGCGATCAGGACGCACGCGACCGGCCAGCGAAACTCGTCGCGAGGAATGGCGAGCACGAAGTAGGGAAGCGCCAGCAGGGCCGCTGCCGCCACGCGCGCCGGTCCGCTCCGCAAAACGCGGCGCAGCCAGCCGGCAGCGCCGAATCCGAACAGCCAGTAGGGCGCAAAGAGCAGAGCAAAGCTCAAAAACGTTGAAAGCGGATGCTCGGCCAGCTGCGGGAGGCGAAAATACCGGGCAATGAGCCAGAAAACGAAGAGCAAAACGCAGAAGGTGATACCGCCGCCGGCCAGCCTGCGTGACGACGAATCCCGGCGGGCGGCGGTGGAATCCATGAGCTCAGGCGGTGGGATGTCTTCACGCAGCTTCATGTTGCTTGTGCCGCTGGGGCTTTCATTCGCGGCGCCGGGCTTGCGGCCAGAATAGCACGGCGATTCCGGGATCGGCCAGAGAAGTCGTCGTCGGACGCGGTGGAACCGGTTGGATTTCTGGGGGCTGAATTTCAGACGTCGCGGCAGGCAGGGCCCACCGGTCTTTTATATAATAAGGAGAGTCCTCATTATCTATCGGGAGCTTTCCTAAACATGATTCGGTTCTTGCAGAGCGGCAACAAGGCCGCGAAATACATTCTTGGGGGATTTCTTATCATCCTGGCCGCGAGCATGGTGACGTACCTGATCCCCGGCTTCATGAACCGGGCTGACAGCGCCGGCCCCAGCGGCGTGGTGGCCAGCGTGGCCGGTGAAGACATCCGCGCCGACCAAGTCACGAAAATAGCCCAGCAGCAGCTGCAAGCGCAACGGATCCCCGAAGCCTATATGAGCTTGGTGATGCCACAGGCAGTCCAGCAGGCCGTCCAGCAACTGATCCAGCAGCAAGAGATCCGCTATGAGGCCGGGCGCATGGGGCTGAAAGCCTACAACTCCGAGGTGGCCGACGAAATGCAAAACGGCATGCTGAAACAGTATTTTTATCCCAACGGCAAGTGGATCGGCCAGCAGGAATACGTCAGTTTTCTCGCGCAAAACCACACCACCCCGGAGGTCTTCGAGGCCCAGGTACGGGACCAGGTGCTGGCCCGCAAGCTTTTTGGGATGATCACGGCCGGCGTGAGCGTCACACCCGCGGAAGTGGAGCAGGCCTACAAGGACAAGAACCTCAAAGTGAAATTCCAGTATGCGTTCCTGAGCCTGGCCGACATCCAGAAAGAGATCCATCCCACAGAAGCAGAACTCAAGGCTTTCTATCAATCCAACCTGGGGCGCTACCAAAACTCGATTCCTGAGAAACGCCAGCTTCGCTACTTTGTGCTTCTGGACAAGGATGCCGAGAGCAAGGTCACAGTGGACGTCGCCGACATCCAACGCTATTACAACTCCAATCTGGACCAGTACCGCCTGCCGGACAGAGTGAAAGTCCGGCACATCCTTATTACCACCCCGCCTCCGGGCGCCGACGGCAAAGCCGATCCCAAGGCGGTGGACGACGCTCGCGCCAAAGCCGCGGACATTTTGAAGCAATTGAAGGCCGGCGGGGACTTCGCCGCGCTGGCCAAGAAATACTCTCAAGACACTCTCACCTCTCAGAACGGGGGCGAAGTCGGCTGGATCCAAAAAGGCCAGTTCCCTTCGCCTGAGGCCGAGAAAGCCGCATTCTCACAAAGCAAGGGCCAGGTCAGCGATTTAGTGCAATCTCCGGAAGGCTTCGAGATCATTCAGACCGAAGACAAGGAGCAGGCGCGACTCAAGCCGCTGGCGGAAGTCAAGGATGATATCGAGAAAGTCCTCAAGGCGCAGAAGGCGAGCGCTATCCTGGACCAGCAGGCGACCACGGTTCAGGATGTCGCCCAGAAACAAGGATTGGACGCGGCTGCGAAACAGGCCGGAGCCACGGTGGTCGAGAGCAATCCTGTGGGCCGCAACGATAGCCTCCCAGGTGTAGGCCCGGCGCCGGAGGTGATGGCGGCAGTGTTCGCGACCGAGGCAAAGGCGCCGCCGCAGATGGAGCGCTTCTCGCAAGGCTACCTGGTTTACAAGGTCACTAAGATCGTTCCACCTCGGACGCCGTCCTTCGAGGAGATCAAGGAGCGCGTAACCAGCGATTTCAAAGTCGAGCGCGCCAACGACCTGCTGCAGAAGAGGGCGAAAGAGATGGCCGATCGGGCCCACGCCGAGCACGACCTCGCCAAAGCCGCAAAAGAAGCCGGCGCCACGTTGAAGACCAGTGAATTGGTGGGCCGGACGCAAGCTGTGCCCGAAATCGGTTCCATGAGCGGAGCGGCCGGCGTTGCGTTTTCCTTGAAGCCGGGCGAGATCAGCGGTCCCATCAATGTGGGAGGGAAGATGGCCGTGCTGGCCGTGACCGATCGCCAGGAGGCCTCTGTGACGGATCCAGAGTTTGCCCAGCAGCGCGATGCGCTTATGGAGCAACTCTCGGAGAGGAAGCGCCAGCAGGCGCTGGACCTGTTCATGAGCAACCTGGACACTCGGCTCAAGAATGAACACAAGCTGAAGATATACAAGACCGAGCTGGACCGACTGCTTAAAACCCGCGGCTAAAGCGCTCTAAGAATGCCGTTCACACGTTGCGCCGGAATCCTGCTGCATCCGACCTCGCTGCCCTCCCCGGGTGGCATCGGTGACCTGGGTCCGGAGGCCTACGCCTTTGCCGATTTCCTGGCCCGCGCCAAACAAGGTCTCTGGCAGATCCTGCCTCTCTCGCCTCCCGGGATGACCCATTCACCCTACTCGGCCATTTCGGCCTTTGCAGGAAACCCTCTTCTCATCAGCCTGGAAAGACTGGCCGAGCACGGCTGGATCGACGCCGCTCTTATAGCCACGGCTAAGGCGGGAACGCCGCGCAACCGTATTGATTTCGAAGAAGTCGAAGTCTTCAAGCTTCCGCTGCTGCGCCGCGCCGCGCAGACTTTCCTCGAAAAGAGCGATGGCCAACGCCGCCGCTTTGAAGACTTCAAACGAGACACTGCCTGGTGGCTGGATGATTTTGTTCTCTTCGAGGTGATACGCCGTGTGCACGGAGGCGCGGTGTGGAGTTCCTGGCCGCGGGAACTGGCCCGGCGCGAGCCGGGCGCGATGCGCCGGTTCGGCGTGGACCATCAGCGCGAGCTGGAAGTGGAGCGCGCCATCCAGTTTGCCTTCTTCGAGCAGTGGCGGGCGTTGCGCGGCTATTGCTCCCAGCGCGGCATCAAGATCGTGGGCGACGTGGCCATCTTCGTGGACTATGACAGCGCCGACGTATGGCGCAACCCGGAAATCTTCTCGCTCGATGCAAACCTCGAGCCCACCGTTGTCGCCGGCGTGCCTCCTGACGCGTTCAGCGCGACGGGACAGCGCTGGGGCAATCCTCTTTATCGCTGGGAGACGTGCCGTGCGCGCGGTTTTGATTGGTGGATCCAGCGGGTGTCCTGGGCGTTGCGCACGTGCGATATCCTCCGCCTCGACCACTTCCGCGGCTTCGAGAGCTACTGGGAAATCCCAGCGTCGGAAGCGACCGCCGTTCACGGACAGTGGAAGCCGGGCCCGCAAGAAGAATTCTTCCGCGTACTGCGCGACCGCCTGGGCGATCTCCCTTTCGTCGCCGAAGACCTGGGCTATATCACGCCTGAAGTCCACGCCTTGCGCGACCGCCTGGGCATTCCCGGCATGAAGGTGCTGCAATTTGCCTTCGGCAACCCCGGTGCGCATATCTATCTTCCCCACAACTTCATAGCCAACTGCGTGGTCTATACCGGCACCCATGACAATGACACGACGCTGGGGTGGTGGCGATCCGGGGCCAGCAAGGAAGAGCGGGCCCATGTACAGGACTATCTGGGCCCGGTAGATGAGAACATTGCCTGGGAGTTTGTTCGCGTCGCGTTTGCCTCCGTGGCGCAGATGGCCGTGGTACCTGTGCAGGACATCCTCGGTCTGGCCAGCGAGGCGCGCATGAACACGCCGTCACGGATCGATGGCAACTGGGGCTGGCGCCTCGGCCCTGGCCTCCTTACTGCTGAACTGTCGGACCGGCTGGCCGCGCTTACCGGCATGTGCGATCGTGCCTCCGTACCCCTGCCCGCCCCTCAGGGCGGCGGCGAAGGGCCTGAAGAGTTTGCGGCTTGATGAGGCTCGGCTGTGGCCGGCTCTGATCTTTTCTCCGCTGGAAAACATTCTGCCCGAATTCTAGTTCGCATTCTTAGACGTGCGGGAGAACCACGCCCAGCCCGGCCGCTTGCGCTTTACTATTCCCGCCAAACAATTGACAATGAAGTGATTCGGTAGAAGGAGCAAGAGACCGCAATGGTAGTGACTGGTGAACTGATCCGGCTGATGAATTACGTCGACGATATTGCTGCTACGCTGCGCCGCATCCAGGCGGGCCTACCCGGCATGACCGATGAAGAACGCAAACGCCTGGCCGACTATATGCGCAAGGCCGATCCCAGCTACGCGAAGATGGTTGACAGTCTGGAGAGAGGCTAAGCCGCTCGCCCGTGGCGGAGATTCGCGCCTTGGCCGTCATCGGAGCGGGGAGCCTGGGTTGGCGCATTGCGCGGGTGGCCGCGCTGGCCGGCTACCGAACGATTCTGGAAGATATCCTGCCCGCGAGCCTGCGCCGCGCCGAGAGCGAGATCCGCAGCCAACTGGATCAGGCCATCGCGCTCGGCCGCCTCGCCAGGACCGACGCGGATTCTGCCCTGCAACGCGTGGAATACGCCGCCAGTGTGGAAGAAGCTGCCCGCCAGGCCGACCTGGTCATCGAGAACGTTCCCGACGAACTGGAATCGAAACTCGAGATCTTCACCCTGCTCGATAAAATCTGCAAGCCGCACACCATCCTGGCCTGCACCACGGCGACGCTTCGCGTGAGCGAAATCGCGTCCATCACCTATCGCGCAGGCAATATCCTGGGCATGCGCTTTGTCGATGCGGCGCAGCAGATGGAGACGCTGGAACTGGTTCGCGGCCAGGAGACGAGCGACGAAACCATCTCCGCTTGCACCGAGTTCGGCCGGCGCATGGGCAGGAGAGTGGCCGTGATTGCGGAAGCTGCGCCCGCTCCGTAGCAGTTTACGCGCCGAATCTTATATCTTGTGTTAGCATAGTCATACTAGGGTAGGACAATAAGGGTAGCATTCCTATGGAAACGCCAAAGTCAAAAACCGAGCTTCTTCCCGGCACCCTGGATTTGCTACTGTTGAAGACCCTCTCGCTGGAGCCCATGCACGGCTATGGTATTGCCCTGCGCATTAAACAAATCTCCAGGGATGTTCTAAACATCGAGGAGGGTTCGTTATATCCGGCCTTGCAGCGTCTGTTGCTCAAGGGCTGGGTCAAAGCGGAGTGGCGGCAAACCGAAAACAAGCGGCGCGCACGTTATTACCGGCTTACCGCAGAAGGACGCCGCCAGCTCGCCACCCGGAGCGAGAACTTTGATCGCTTGATCGGCGCCATCGTGCGCGTGATGGAGACGGTGTAGGAGGAAGACATGACAGCCATTCGCAATCTCTTTCGCCGGCTGGCTCTCCTGTTGAACCGCGGGCAGTTTGCAAGCGACCTGCAAGAGGAGTTCGCCGAACACCTCGACCGAAAGATCCGCCAAAATCTGGAGGAGGGCCTGCCCGCGGCAGAGGCTCGCCGGCGAGCGCTGCTGGATTTTGGCAATCCTGCGCTGGCGCAAGAGCGTACTCGCCGGGAATGGGGCTATGCCTTGCCGGAGAGCCTGCTTCATGACCTCCGCTACGCCGTGCGCCAGCTAAGAAGGAATCCGGGCTTCAGTGTCGTCGTGGTCATGACCCTGGCTTTCGGCATCGGAGCGAACTCGGCCATCTTCAGCGTTGTGAACGCCGTGCTTTTGCGGTCTTTGCCCTACAAGGATCCAAGCCATCTGGTTGCGGTTGGCAGCGATACCATTGAGGCGGACGACGGCATCTCGTACAAGCACTACGAAGCATGGAAATCGCAGAGCCGGTCCTATGAGGGCCTGGCCGTCTATTACCGCAACAGCGGCTGGTCTCGCGTGACGTTCACGGGCGAAGAACCGGAGAGCGCGCAAGGCACCTATGCCTCCGCGAACTTTTTCGAGGTCATGGGAGTTGCTCCTGCGCTGGGCAGGATATTTACGGCGGACGAAGAGGTGCGGCACGAACTCGTTCTCGTTCTCAGCGATGGTTTGTGGAAACGAAGGTTTGGCGCGTCCAGTGACGTCTTGGGAAAGACCTTGGAAGTAAACGGACAAAAGTTCCAGGTCCTCGGCGTAATGCCGGCGACCTTCCAGTTCCCGGCCAACAATGTTCAATTCTGGGCTCCCATCACAACCAACCCACACTGGGCCAAACCGCCGGGCCCCGATAGTGTCCACGGGACCGGCGCCGACGGGTTTCATTGGCGATGGATTGCCGTTGGCCGGCTCAAGCCGCATATTTCCGCACAAAGGGCGCGTTTGGAATTGGACACGATCAGCAGGCAGTGGCAAGACGATCCCGAGTTGAAGCTGCATGCGACAACCGTGCTTCCTCTTGGGATCGAGATTGCGCCTACGGAACGACTGGCGCTTTATGTGCTCTTAGGCGCGGTGGGATTTGTGCTCATGATCGCGTGCAGCAATGTGGCCAACCTGACGCTGGCAAGAGGCGGTTCCCGACTCCGTGAGATGGCGATCCGTACCGCGTTGGGAGCTTCGCGTCGCCGCTTAGTACGGCAATTGCTGACGGAAAGCATGCTGTTGGCGCTGATCTCAGGCTGTTTGGGTCTGTTGGTAGCACACTTTGGAGCAAAAGCGCTGATCCGATTCGGCCCCGCGGATGTTCCACGGTTGGAGCAGGTCGACCTTGACGGCACAGTCTTAGGGTTTACATTAGCGGTTTCCTTGCTGGCTGGAATTCTGTTTGGGCTGGCCCCGGCGCTGAGCATCTCCAACCGTCGTCCCGGGGAAGCTCTGCAATCAGGCGGACGCACCGGAACCGGAAATATTCGACGTAGCCGGACCTCCGCCGCATTAGTCGCAGCTGAGTTTGCTCTCTCCGTAGTATTGCTCTCCGGGGCCGGACTTCTGATTCGCAGTTTCATGAGGCTGGAGAGCGTCGATCCCGGGTTCCGCACCGACCATGTGCTCACCCTCCGCGTCGGGTTGTCGGGGAACAACCAGTTTGCGACTCACGACGAACTGCTGCAACGGCTGCTGGAAATTCCGGGGGTCAAGGCGGTCGGCGCCATCGACGAGTTGTTGCCCCAAAGCGATCCTGACTTCTTTGGCGTCCGTGCTATCGACGGCAAAGAGATCGAAGCATGGGGAAAATGGACCGCCCCGTTGGCATGGAATGTCGTCAGTGGCGACGTACTCTTCGCCATGGGCATCCCTCTCATCAAGGGACGATATTTCTCACCCCAAGACGGGCCTGATAGCCCGCCCGTGGTGCTCATCGACGAACGCATGGCCAAACGTTACTGGCCCGAGCAAGAACCCATTGGCCAGCGCCTGAAAGGCTGGGACCCACGTGGGCACTGCACACCCTCTGGTTGCAGAGATGAGTGGGTCACTGTGATCGGAGTCGTGGGTGACGTGCGCCGGCGTGGCCGGGAAAGGCAACCCGTGCCGGATATCTTTCAGTGGTACCGGCAGAGCCTCCCTGGCAACCCTCCGCCGGGAGATTTTGTTGTGCGCACAACCGTCGATCCGGAGCAACTCGCGCCAACTCTGCGCAAGGCCGTGCATGACGTAGATCGAACGGCGGTGATTTCCGGCATAGCGACAATGGAATCCAAATTGGATGAGCAAGTCGGTCCCCGCCGTTTTCAGACATGGCTGCTGGCGTTGTTTGCGCTCGTCGCACTTTTGTTGGCCGGCATCGGCATTTACGGGGTCATGCACTACACAGTAACCCAGCGCACACGAGAGATGGGAATTCGCATGGCTCTGGGCGCGCAGTCCAGCGACGTTTTCAAGTTGGTGCTCGTTCAGGGGATGGTCGTGACCCTGTGTGGATCGGGTCTGGGCATGATCGCAGCTTGGGTCGTGGTGCGTGTGTTGCGGAGTCTGCTATTTGGCGTGCGCCCCACCGACCCGGTGACCTTTTTGGCCGTGGTTGCAACGTTAGCCATTACTACAATGATCGCGTGCTACCTGCCGGCGCGGCGCGCGAGTAAGGCCGATCCTATGGTCGCGTTGCGCCATGAATGAGGGACCGCCTCAAGTCTCGGGGTGACTCCGTCGAGCAGGCTTAGGTCCGGCCTCCGCGCCTCAGGGAGCAATACCGGTTCCGGTGGTGTACGCCACTAGCTCGTCAGGTTGTAAATCAAACCGAACGGATCCTTGACGTAGCATCTCGGGAAATCCGGCTCATCCTTAACGATTTCGCAGCCGTTCTTTACGAGGCGTCTCTTGGCCTCATCGACGCTGTCAACCGTCACTTCGAGAACCGGCCCCAGCGCCGGCCCGCGCTCAATGAATAAGTTGATATGCTTGCCATGTAGGCTGACCATGTTCGGCTTTTCGTCGGTGATCGTGAATCCGAGTTGGTTGACGTAGAAAAGCGCCGCCTTCTTTGGATCTTGCGCTTGAATCAGAATATCTGTGCCAAAGGTGTTAGCCATATTTGTCTCTCGCGATCCAGGGAAGCGATCCGCATGCGCATTTGTTCAAGACATTTTGCGGACCGAACAAGGCTAGCACGAATCCCGGGCCTGAACGGCGTTGTGACTGCAACGTTGGTACGCCCATCGTGGTGCTTCGGTGCCGATCAACCGTGACCCGAGTCCTTCATCATTGTCGTCTTCGGGGGAATATTCTGATTGAGCCGAAAAAAATTATTCGGATCGTAGTGTGACTTCACGGCGACCAGGCGCTCCCAGCGTTCCTGGTAAGCCTCGGGGACACGGTCCTGCTCGTCGCCGCTCATGAAGTTGATGTAGACGCCGGGTTTCATGGCC
>DATDGY010000028.1:0-2025 GCA_036521855.1 Candidatus Angelobacter sp. | reverse complement strand
CTTGGGTTCCATGCACGGCCATTCGTCCTTTGCGGCATTCCTCTCCGTCGTCCGGCAGCGGGGCAATTAGTCCACCGGCGCCGGAATGGCAAATTCTTGCTTGAAATGACGGCTCACCAGGACTTTGGTCTGCCGACGGTCAGAGCAGACTGCACTGGTGAACCGCTCGCCTTTGGGATGGGCAGACATCTCCCATCCCTTCCACCCGCTGCGGGGTCGGCGATTTGAAGTTCTCAAGAAACGGCGCGTAGCCGGCGTCGACACGCTCATTCTCCGTGAGCTGGAGCGTGGTACCCTCAGCATTCCACGCGAGTGGACCGACTGGGCTGATCCCTCCCCGTATGACTCGTTAACCCTGCCGCCGCACCGCCTCGCGGCCGAGTGCCTTTTCGAACTCGTCGCCTTATTGGATGCCCTAGCCGCGTCCAGTCCCTCCTCCCCGGGAAAAGACACGAAAAAAAGAATTGACAGAGGAGATTCCTGATGCTAGTTTCAGACCAGTTGCTAACGTGGTCCGATGAAGATATCGAAGCAGACCACCGCCGTCTTGCGAAAGCGCCGCCAAGCGCTCCTGCGCCAATTGCCCCCGCTCAAAGCTGTCCTTCGCGGTTCCCTCATCGAGCGCTACAAACGCTGTGGCAAGTCCGGATGCAAATGCGCCCAGGGCCCCGGTCATGGCCCCAAGTACTATCTGTCGGTAAGCTTTCCCGGCCGGCGCCCGCAAATGGACTACGTTCCGCAAGAGTCTTATGCTCAGGCGAGCGCGTTCCTGGCCAATTACCACCACGCTCGCCAGATCCTGGAGGAGATCTGCGAGATCAACCGCGAGCTCCTACGCCGGTGCGAGAGGCTTTAAGAGACCGCCATGAGCGAAGCGCTGTCAGCCCTCCGCGTGCCGATCGATCCGGGACAGGGCGGCGTGCTCCTCGCCAATATGCTCGCCAGCTGGCTCGACCACGACCCCAACTGGACCGCCGCCGCGGAGGCCAGGAATGAATCCGAAGATTCAAGAACAACATCGCCGCAAGCCGGCCTACATTTACCTACGCCAGTCGACGCCGGGCCAAGTTCTCCACCATCGGGAGAGCACGGAGCGCCAGTACGCCCTGCGCGAGAAGGCGCGGGAACTGGGCTGGAGCGAATCCCTGATTCGCACCCTCGATCAGGATTTGGGAAAGACGGGAACGGAGATGACGCGGCGGGAGGACTTCAAGACCTTAGTGGCCGATGTCTCGATGGGCCAGGTGGGGGCGGTGTTTGCCCTGGAAGTCTCGCGCCTGGCGCGCTCGAATCTCGATTGGCAGCGGCTGCTGGAGCTCTGCGCGCTCACCTCTACTCTGGTGATCGACGAGGATGGGTGCTACCCGGCGGACTTCAACGACGGGCTGCTTTTAGGACTGAAGGGCGTGATGGCGTCGGCCGAACTGCATTTTTTGCACGCCCGCCTCCAGGGGGGCAAGCTCCACAAAGCCCAGAAAGGCGAGTTGCGTTTCCCCCTGCCGGTGGGCTTTTGCTACGACGCGGAAAGCCGTATCATCCCGGATCCGGACGATGAAGTGCGGGGCGCGGTGAGCCTGGTGTTTCGGCTGTTTCGCGAAACGGGCAGCGCCTTCGCGGTGATGCAACGCTTCGCCGCCCGCACGCTGCGTTTTCCCACGCGGTCCTATGGGGGAGCCTGGGATGGGAAGCTGATCTGGGGCCGCCTGACGCACGGCCGGGTGCTGGGCCTGCTCAAGAACCCGTCCTATGCCGGCCGGTACGTCTTCGGCCGTTATCAGTATCGGCGGGAGATCAGCCCGGAGGGCAAGGTTCACCCACGGAAGCACACGGTAGCAATACCCGACTGGCGCGTCAGCCTGCAGGACCACCACGAGGGGTATATCAGTTGGGAAGAGTTCCTTCACAATCAGGAGCGCTTGGAGAAGAATCGCACCAACGGTGAGGAGACGGTCTTGGCGGGCCCGGCGCGCGAAGGCTTGGCGTTGCTCCAGGGGTTGCTGCTGTGTGGATGCTGTGGCCGCCGGC
>DATDGY010000027.1:0-3427 GCA_036521855.1 Candidatus Angelobacter sp. | reverse complement strand
GAGGCCAGCAGCCGCCACCAACTTGATCCGGATTTCGTGAACAGCGTGATCAAGGCGGAGAGCAACTTTCAGCCGCGGGCCGTATCGCGCAAGGGCGCCCAGGGCCTGATGCAGCTCATGCCCGGCACTGCTTCGCAACTGGGAGTCGCTGATCCTTTTGACCCACAAGCCAACGTGGAAGGTGGAACGGCCTATCTGAGCCAGTTGCTGGACCTGTACCACAATGATGCCATCAAAGCCCTGGCGGCCTACAACGCCGGCCCCAATCGCGTGGACCAGTATCATGGCGTTCCTCCCTACATGGAAACAAGGGCTTATGTGGCGCGCATTGTTCGCGACTACAACGCCAAGAAGCGAGCGCAAATGAAGGCCCAGCTAGGCCCTGAGAAGAACGCCGCCAACGCAAAGAAGCCTGCAAAAAAACCAGTTAATTCGGTGCAACGGCAAGAAGCCAGCGCAGCCAAGCCGTAACAAGCCCGCCTGGGAAGGTCACTGTTTACAATGAAACGACGCTTGCGCCTGGGGTGCCGCGCGAGCATGTTTGCGGGGGACGCGATATTCTGTCCGGCTCAATGAACAAAAAGAGAGTGGTAATCACGACGCTGGTGGTGTTGGCGCTGGCGGCGCTGGTGTATCTGCAGGTGAAGAGCTGGCGGAAGTTTGACTGGCAGACCTTCAAGGAGCAGACCGAAGATGTGAACTTAGTCTATGTCGGGCTGGGCGTAATCGTGATCTACTTCGACTATTACCTGCGGGCGCTACGCTGGAAGATCCTGCTGCGTCCCGCGCGCAAGACTACAACTTTGCGGCTGCTGCCCCCTACGGTGATCGGCTTCACCGGGCTGGCGCTGCTGGGGCGCCCCGGAGAGTTCATCCGCCCTTTTCTGATCGCCCGCAAGGAAAACCTCGACATGTCGTCACAACTGGCGGTCTGGGTAGTGGAACGCATCTTTGATGTAGGCGCGTTTGCCCTGATCATGGCCATCAACATTCTTTGGGCCGCGGACCACCTGCAGCAACTGCCGGGTTTTGCTTCGGGATCCACGAAGGCCCTATGGGGATTTCATATCTCGGCATTTCGTTTTTTCGAGCTCTCGGGCTTCGCCCTTCTACTGGCTGTGGTTCTGGTGTCTGGGGTGGCTGTGGCCGTACGCAAGAATCCCGCAGGCGCCGCGCGGGCCTGCGAGCGCCTGCTGGGTGGAATCTCCAAGCGACTGGCAACCGCCGTCTCTCATCGCGTACACAAGTTTGGGGAAGGGCTGAACACCATCCAGGACCTGAAATCGTTTTTCCAGGTTAGCGCAATCTCTCTGCTCCTCTGGGGGACGATCGGAGCGACCTACGTACTCGTGACCCAGGCCTACGCCGAGATCGGCCCCGAAATTGGGCTGTCGGGCGCCTTCCTGCTGACCGCCGGCAGCGTGGCTGGAGGGATCTTGCAGTTGCCGGTGGTTGGCGGCGGTTCGCAACTTGCCACCATCGCCATTCTTCAGAAGATATTCGGATTCTCACCGGAGGCATCCACGAGTTGCGGCATCATGCTTTGGCTGGTGACGTTTATGTCGGTGATTCCTGCAGGCCTGGTGTTCGCCCACTTCGAGCGCGTGTCTCTCACCCAGGTGGAAGAAGAGAGCTTGGAAGAAGAACAAAAGGCGTTGGATGAGGCGGAGTGATCGCCGACATCGCCGTGATCGCAGCGTCATCGCCGTCATCGGTTACCGGCAGCGGCCGTGAATCGCAAGTCCGAATGGGTAACGAAATCAAGCATTGAAGAATCGAAACTGATTTCCCAGTTCGGCCGATCTCGGCGATAACGCGCGATGACGGCGATCACGGCGATCTGCCTCTTTGATACAATCAAGCTTACTCTGACCATGGTTTCACGCCCATGAAATGCCCGTTTTGCGGGTTCGAGAACGACAAAGTGGTGGACTCGCGCGAGAGTAAGGAAGGCGCGTCGATCCGCCGCCGCCGCGAGTGTCTGAAGTGCGAGAAGCGCTTCACCACCTACGAGCGCATTGACGAGATCCCCTATATGGTCGTGAAGAAGGACGGCCGCCGGGAGAAGTTCGAACGGCAGAAAGTCCTGGCCGGCGTGCTCCGGGCGTGCGAAAAGCGGCCGATTTCCATGACGCAAATGGAACAGATCGTGAACGAGGTGGAGCAGTTTGTGATGGATTCGTCCGACCGCGAGCGCACCGCCGATGAGATTGGCGAACGCATCATGGACAACCTGAAGCACATCGACAAAGTGGCTTACATACGCTTCGCTTCTGTCTACCGCGACTTCCAGGATGTGAGCGAATTCCATTCCGAACTGGAACGGCTGATCAACAAAGAAGAGAAGCACAAGCCGGTCAAAGCGAAGACGAGCGCGAAATAAACGGGGGTTATGGCACACAGGGTTACGTTGATTCCGGGCGACGGTATTGGACCGGAAGTCACAGCCGCAGCGGTTCGCATCGTGGAAGCCTCGGGAGCCCGGATTGACTGGGAGACTTTCGCCGCCGGCTCGGAAGCCTACGAGAAGTATCGCGAGTACATTCCTAAAGAACTGGTCGAATCCATCGAGCGCACCGGGGTGGGCCTGAAGGGACCGGTGACCACCCCCATCGGCGGAGGCTTCTCCAGCATCAACGTCGCTTTGCGCAAAAAGTTTGAGCTTTATGCCAACTTCCGCCCAGTGCGCAGCCTGCCGTCTCTGCCTACACGCTATCCAAGCGTGGACTTGGCGATCGTGCGCGAGAACACCGAGGGCGAGTACTCCGGAATCGAGCATGAAGTGGTTCCGGGGGTGGTGGAGGCGCTGAAGATCATCACTGAGAAGGCTTCCACTCGGATCGCCCGTTTCGCGTTTGAATTCGCGCGGCGCGAGCGGCGAAAACGCGTCCACGCCATCCACAAGGCCAACATTATGAAGATGAGCGACGGCCTGTTCCTGCGCTGCTGCCGCGATGTAGCCAAGGAGTATCCGGAAATAACCTACGGCGAACACATCATCGACAACACCTGCATGCAACTGGTGATGAATCCCTATCAGTATGATGTGCTGGTGATGGAGAACCTCTACGGCGACATCGTCTCCGACCTCTGCGCGGCGTTTGTCGGCGGCTTGGGATTGGTTCCGGGCGCCAACATCGGCGAGCGCTGCGCCATCTTCGAGGCAGTCCATGGGTCGGCTCCGGACATCGCGGGTAAAGACCTGGCTAATCCGACGGCAGTCGTGCAATCGGCCGTTCTCATGTTGCGCCACCTTGGCGAGAATGAAGCAGCGGACAGAATCTATGCGGCGCTGGAGAAGACTTACAAAGAGAAGAAGCATATTACGCGCGACGTTGGCGGCACGGCCCACACCAGCGAATTCACGGATGCGGTGATGGCGAACATGGAGGCGGTGGCCGCGGATCGTCAGCCCTCGATCGTTTGA
>DATDGY010000026.1:0-24414 GCA_036521855.1 Candidatus Angelobacter sp. | reverse complement strand
GAAACCCATTCCAGGACATTGTTGCGCCCGCGTTCCGCCGCACTACCACGGCCATTTTCTCTTCGTGTATCTGGGCAGCGCATCGTTCGGGCCGGTGATCACCAGCCAGCTCAGCGACCCGCCTGGCCCGAACGCGCGGCCCCCTTGCCGGGGTCGGCCCTCGTCAGCGAAGCCTTCCGACCTGTTGGGCTGCAGCAGGCAATGCTGGTCATCCCCGCTACTGGCTCTGGCCTTGGGATTGCTGCTGTGGGCGGGATCGCGGAGCATTGCCCGGGACATGGAGCACCAGGGCAGAATCTGAGCGCAGCTTGCCTCATCTAAATAACACATTCTAAATGGCTTACATTGGTATCGAAGGGTTACCTTTGTTACTGGCGTGGGGTTCCAATTCGGGACTATAACTGTTTGCAAAGCAGGACCGTGCCCCCACACATCGAGTGCCCAATCTCATTTAAGTTTCGCAAGACTTTTTGGCGATTTTCGAAACAGTTATGGACGCAAAGACCATTTTCTTCATCGGTGTGATCATTGCCGCAACCGGGATCATCTCTCCCCCCGTGGCGCTGGTGGCGGGAATCATCTTTGGTCTTCGTTTTACTCATCCCTACATGGCGGAGAGCAGGCGCCTGGCGAAGCTTCTCTTGCAAGGATCCGTGGTTGCCCTTGGTTTCGGTATGGACCTGCACCAGGTTGTGCAGGCTGGCCGCAGCGGTTTTTTCTATACCGCGCTGAGTATTGTTATTGCCCTGGGCCTTGGACTTCTCCTGGGCCGGATCCTGCACGTGGGCAAGACGCCGGCATTTCTGATCTCTGCCGGCACCGCCATTTGCGGCGGAAGCGCCATTGCCGCGGTAGCTCCCATGACCGAAGCCACCGACGAAGAGATGTCGGTCTCGCTGGGAACAATTTTCATCCTGAATTCGATCGCATTGCTGGTGTTTCCGCTCATCGGCTGGGGACTGCATCTCTCCCAGCAGCAGTTTGGATTGTGGTCGGCGCTGGCCATCCATGACACCAGCTCGGTGGTGGGCGCCGCCTCCCGCTACGGCGCCGTGGCCTTGGTCATCGCAACCACCGTCAAGCTGGCGCGTGCGCTCTGGATCGTGCCGCTGTCACTGGGCACGGCCGTAGTCAAAAAGAGCGACTCCCGCGTGCAATGGCCGTGGTTCATCTTGCTGTTCTGCATCGCGGCTCTGCTCAACACGCTGTTGCCGAGGTTCTCGGGAATCACGCAGTCGCTGAGCCACCTGGGCCGGCTCGGACTGACGGCCACGCTCTTCCTCATAGGCAGCGGAATCTCCTATTCCACGCTGAAGCAGGTCGGCTGGCGTCCGTTGCTCCAGGGCGTGCTGCTGTGGCTGGTGGTCGCGGCGGGTTCTCTTTGGATGATCCGCGCCGGGCTGTTCGGTTACTGACCTCTCACCTCAATTCCCAGCTCCTTCAACTGCTCCTCATTGACCGGTGTCGGCGCTTCCACCATCAAATCCACCGCTTTGGCCGTCTTGGGGAAGGGGATGACCTCGCGCAGACTGTCGGCGCCGGCCAGGAG
The DNA here is from genome assembly GCA_036521855.1 of Candidatus Angelobacter sp. Lineage (GTDB taxonomy): Bacteria > Acidobacteriota > Terriglobia > Terriglobales > Acidobacteriaceae > Angelobacter. The sequence continues at coordinate 22,865 of DATDGY010000026.1, read as the reverse complement.
CATTACGATGCGGTCGAGGCCCAGCGCGATGCCGCCGTGCGGCGGAGTGCCGTATTCGAGCGCTTCCAGGAAGAAGCCGAAGCGCGAGCGGGCCTCTTCGTCGCTCATGCCCAGAGCGTGAAAGATGCGCTTCTGGATGTCCTGACGATGAATGCGGATCGACCCTGAGCCCAGCTCCGTCCCATTCAACACCACGTCATAGGCCATCGAGCGCACGGCGCCAGGATCTGATTCCAGCTTGTCCATGTCCTGCTCGTGCGGCGAGGTAAAGGGATGGTGCGCGGCGTTCCAGCGTTTTTCTGTCGCGTCGTATTCGAACATGGGAAAGTCAGTCACCCAGAGAAAGTGGAAGCCGCCCTGCCGGAACGCCATGTGGCGCTCGGCATACTTGCGCGCCAGTTCCACGCGGAACTGTCCGGCAGCTATGTAAACGCCATAGTCCGCGCGCGTGGCAGCTTTCTCCAGTTGCGCCGGCGCCGCCACCAGCACCAGCAGATCGTCCGCCTGCGCGCCAGACATCTCACGCAATTTGGCTGCGGCCTCCGGAAATGACTTTTCCAGGCGCTTGATGTCGTCAATCAGCCGCGCTTCCTTGCGTTCGCCGAACAGTGGACGGTTCTCGTCGCGCTCCTTGCGCGAAAGCTCACCGATCTTGGGAATGCGGATGGCCACCACCGGAAGCTCTGCGTTGAGCTGCAAGGTCTGCAACTGCTCGGCAGTGAATGCCTGGCGAACGTCAGTCAGTTTCGGCAGGCGCAGATCGGGCTTGTCAATGCCGTACTGGCGGATGGCCTCGTCATAGGTCATGCGTGGGAAGGGTGGCGTCACGGTATAGCCGGCGGCCTTCCAGGCGGCTTGCAGGAAGCCCTCTACGACCTCAAACACGCGGTCGGTCTGAGGGTAACTCATCTCCAGGTCGATCTGGGTGAACTCTGGCTGGCGGTCGGCGCGCAGGTCTTCATCGCGGAAGCAGCGCACGATCTGGAAATACTTGTCGAAGCCGGAGATCATCAGGATCTGCTTGAACAGCTGCGGCGATTGCGGCAGCGCGTAAAACTCCCCCGGATAGACGCGGCTGGGCACCAGGTAGTCGCGTGCGCCTTCGGGCGTGGAGCGCGTCATGAACGGGGTTTCGATCTCGAAGAAGCCCTTGGCGGAAAGGTAATCGCGGATAGCCAGCGCGACCTTGTGGCGCAGCTCGATGTTGTATTGCATGGGCTCGCGTCGCAGATCGAGATAGCGGTACTTGAGGCGCACCTCTTCGTTGGCCAGCGCCGGATCGCCGGGGAGGAAGGGCGGAACCTTGGATTCGTTGAGCAGCTTCAGTTCGGCGGCCACGACTTCAATCTCGCCGGTAGGAATGTTCTTGTTGACGGTCTTCGCGTCGCGCTGGCGGACTTTTCCCACGGCCGCGATCACGTACTCGGAGCGCAGGCCGCTGGCTTTCTCGTGCAGCGTGGCACTGTCGCTCTTATCGAAGACCAACTGGGTGAGGCCGGTGCGGTCGCGGACGTCGACGAAGATCAGGTTGCCCATATCGCGCCGGCGGTTGACCCAGCCCATCAGGACCACCTGCTGGCCGGCATGTTGGGCGCGTAATTCTCCGCACATATGCGTCCGGCGAAGATCACCTAAAAAGTCGAGCGGCAAGAAGACACCTTCCTGAGTGGGAATACGGCTACGGGTAAAGCTTTGATTATAAAGGGTGGCGGGCACTCATAGACGTTCGTGCGGCCGCACAACCTCTTTCCGGACACCAGGCTCCGCGTTGAGCCGCTTCCCGGTCCGATTGGTGCGTTGTGACCTCTCCATTTACACAGAATCACGCGGTTCACGCTGTCCTGTTTTTGTATCGTCGCCTCTGTCCCGGAATTGAAGCCAGCTCAGGGTTGGACATATGATTCGTTCACGGAGAGAAGAGCATGACAATTGATAGCGATTATGCATTCTTGAAAGCCCATCTCAGTTTTATAGGCGCGATTCGTGCCCGTGAAGACCTAGCCAAGAAAGTTGCGTCGGCCCTCACGGAACGTATCCATACCGGACGGCTTCCGTACACGTTAGGAGTTTTCGGCGGTTGGGGCGCCGGCAAAACGACTTTCTTGGCCCTATTAGCCAATGAACTCGAACACGTCGACAATTGCAAAGTCGTATATTTCAACTCCTGGAAGTACGCAGGTTTCATGGAAATTGTCCCTGCTCTGATCTACAAGGTATTGCGATATGGAATGACCAGAAAAAATGCCGACCCTGAAGAAGCGGCGAAGCGAGTCTTGCTGGCTCTGGGCAAGAAGTACTCCGACCAGATTGGGGACTGGGCAGAGAAGAAGATTGGGATCAACGTCACAGAGTTGTTCAAGGATGCCTATGACTTGAAGACCACCATACAGGAGAACAGCGCACGAGTGAATCAGCAGGTAATCCGTGCTTACTACACCCAGGTGGATAAAGCACAAGATGAACTGCGAGAGGCTTTGGGACCGGTCGTTTCAGGGCAATCGCCGGACAACGCCGTGGTCGTGCTTATCGATGAACTGGATCGCTGCGACCCCGACGAAGCATTCAATGTGATCAAGCAGATGCGCGTTCTCTTTGGAATGCGTGATCTGCCTGTAGCATTTGTCGTTTGTGCCAATCCTGACCCCATCGGGCGCGCAATAAAACACCGATATGGCTTAGAATCTGACGACTATGAAGCCCGGCGTATTCTGGAGAAGTTTGTCGATTCATACGAGGATCTGGCGCAAGCTGTGGCGCTTGGCCCGGTAGTTCAGGTCATGTGGAAGGCCGAGAAGCTTCCCTGGATAGTCGACTTCGATCAAGCCAACCAGACGCCTCGGTTCGAGGACGACGTGATCTTGAACGCAAGGCCGTTCGACGCAATTACGTCTGGGGTGCCGCTGCTTTCTAATCTTCGCGTCCTGCACAAGAGCTTCGAGTACGTCCATGACAACGGTCACGTGAATCGAAGCCTTCTGTGGACAAAGTGGCTCCTTGAAATCGCAAAGCAAATCGATCCAAGCTTTCGGCACGACTTGAGTATTCTCGCCGGGCCAATTCAGGACGCCATTTGCGAGAGCTATATCGATCTGCGCGACGTGCCATACCGCGTCAGGAAGGCCAACGCAAGCGTGGCGATCACATTTCAAACCGACAAAGGGAATACCCTGTTCGCGATCCTACGCAGTTGTTTTTGGGAACATGCAAAAAGCAAACTTGCCGAGTTGAACAAATCCAAAGAGCCTGAGGACACCGCGAGGGCGCATGCTCTGGCGTCCCTCCTATCAAAGCCTCTTCGAGTAGATTTTGTGGTACTGCTATCGCTCCTGCCATTCGACCAGGCTCCAGTTGTTGAGAAACTCGGCTCGACAACGGGAACAAGTTCTCTTCCCGACTTGACGGCGCAGTTGGATTCGGTCAATGGCGAATTCGGCTACGAATTGGCGAACATATAGTCTTTGCAGCGAGAGATCCCTATCTCTGAGGCAGCTTTGTCTTTTCTGCGATCTCATCTCTCAGCACGCTAACCTGCTCCCCGGTGCCCAGGTTCTTCAACGCGAACTGACCAGACGTAATCTCGTTTTCACCCACGATCAGTGCGAAGCGAGCGCCCATCTTGCTGGCGGTTTCGAGCGACTTCTTCAGTTTGAAAGTCTCATCGCCCAGAGTAACGGTCACGCCCTGGCGGCGAAGCTCGCGGGCCAGTTGTGCAGCGTGCACGTTCATGCCGGCGCCGAGCGGCGCGATGTAAACGTCGGCGGTGTGTGCGGCCACACCCAGGTTTTCCTGCAAGGTCATTACCAGCCGGTCTTCGCCGATGGCAAAGCCAATGCCCGGCGCCGGCGGGCCGCCGAGGGATTCGGAAAGTCCGTCATAGCGTCCGCCGCCGAGGATGGCATTCTGCGCCCCCAGCGCGCCATGCGTGAACTCGAATGCCGTGCGCGTGTAATAGTCCAGGCCGCGCACCAGGCGATGATTCAGAACGAAGGGCACGCCGACCGCGGTGAGGATCTTCTGCACCTCGGCAAAATGGGCGCGGCAGCTTTCGTCGAGGTAATCGCTCTGGCGGGGCAGCTTATCGATGATCGGCTGATCGGCGGGTACTTTGCAGTCGAGCACACGCAAGGGATTGGTGACCGCGCGGCGCTGACAATCAGCGCACATGGTGTGAACCACGTCCTTCAGCGCGGCGCGCAAAGCGTCGAGATATTTTGACCGGTCGTTGGCGCAACCGACGGAATTGAGTTCGAGCGTCCAGCCCTTGAGTCCAAGCTTGTCGAGCAGCGCCGCCAGCATCTCCAGAAGCTCGGCGTCGACCGCCGGCGATTCACTTCCGGCCGAGCTAGGGCCGATAACTTCCGCGCCGATCTGGTAAAACTGGCGGTAGCGTCCTTTTTGCGGACGCTCGCGGCGGAACTGCGGGCCAATGTAGTAGAAGCGCTGCAACCCCGGTCGCTCCCAAAGCTTGTGCTCGATGTAAGCGCGCACTACTCCGGCAGTATTTTCCGGACGCAAGGCCAGCCACTGGCCTTTTTCGCTCTGCGCACGGGCACGGTCTTCCCAGGCGAACATTTCTTTTGACACAATGTCGGTCTCTTCGCCCACCGAGCGTTGGAATAGCTGCAGGTCTTCGATCACCGGCGTGCGGATTTCCTGAAAGTTATAAACGCGGAACAGATCGCGGGCCGCGCCTTCGAAGAAGTTCCAGGTTGCTGTTTCCGGAGGCAACAGGTCGCGGGTACCGCGCACGGATTTGATAGGGTTAGCCATTAGCAATTAGTACTTAGTCATTAGTATCAGTGAGGTGGGACTTTCCGCCCGCGCTGGCCGGGTCGCCAGATGTGCCAACGAGCCCGAATTCTCTCCTGTACATCCCCGTGTAATCCACGTAATTCGTCGCGTACATCAAGATCATCTGCTGGCTGGCCTCGTCCTCAATCCTCTTTTTGAATTTTCCCGGGACGCCCATCCACAGCGAGTATGGCTCAACGACGGTGTTCTCAGGAATCACCGTGCCCGCGGCGATGATCGAGCCTTCGCCGACCTTAGAGTTGTTCAGGATCACGCTGCCCATGCCAATCAGGCAGCGGTCGGCGATGGTGCATCCGTGCAGGGTGACGGAGTGGCCGACCGTGACCCAGTCGCCCATGATGACGCCATACTTGTGTCTCATCCCGTGCAGTACACTGCAATCCTGCACGTTGGAGTTGTTGCCGATGCGGATGGCGAAGACGTCGCCGCGGACAACGGCATTCATCCAAACGCTGGAGTTCTCGCCGAGCGTTACGTCGCCGACGATCTGCGCCGACTCATCGACGTAGCAAGAGGTATGGATGCGCGGCGAGATTCCCTGGTAAGAACGGAGCATAAGCCTGAAACCTTAGAAGGTAACACGCTCATCAGCGAAGAACAACGCCAAGCAGTTCGGTTACCACCGTCCAGCGCCCGCCCTCGTAGCGCCAGATGGAAACAGAATGCAACTTTTCGAAGGAGTGGAAGTCGCGCTCGTCCATGGCCCGCGGCTCGTCCAGGTACACGTCACTCACGAACTCGCAGTCATTGCAGCGGACGATATAAGGACAATGAGAGCTCATGGCGAAAGCTGCAATCGGGGGAGGGCAGTGGCAAGTCTGTGCCGTTCATCTGGGAATGGCACTCGGGCGCTTTACTTAGACAAGATGGAATTCTTAGCCTATCCGGAGAAGACTTGAGCGCGCCGAATCGAGCGGCCGATCATTTGGGGCGTCAAGCTACTCGGCTTTGGCTAGCCGGGTTTTGATCTCAATTTCCCAGATCACGTTGTGCGGCTCCAGGGATTCCACGCCCACCTGCCCGGCTTCCTGGGTGTCAGGCTTTCCGATCCACACAACCTTATACTTGGCCCGCCGGCTGTGCCGCTGCAACATGATGACCTGCCCGGACTCTTTCATCCCCAACGGCGCCACCAGGCGCGCTCCGATGGTGGAGATCTCATAGGTACAGCAAGTTTGGAAGTCGGGGCTTGCCGGGTCGGCAAAGACCTTCACCGGGATCGCGATATGAATACGCCTTTCGCGGCGAGGATCGGACGCCGGCTTCGAGAGAATTACTTTGGACGCTAAACCCTGGTTCGAGGACATAGTGATTCGAGTATCAGGCCATGTCCTTCCGGCGTCAACGTTACCTTGGTTTGTCGGTTTCGGAGCGGTTCCCGCAGCCATTCCACTATTGCTCGTTGTAGCGGATGCCCGCATAAACACTGGTTAGAGCGGGTATCCGTTCTTCCCATTTCGGCGTCCGGGCCGCCAACCGGGGAAACCGCCGTGCCAGCTGCTTGATGGATCGTTTACTATCGCTGGCAGGGAAATGATGGGAGCTGCATGAATGTCCATTTGATCGACGGGACGTACGAATTGTTCCGTCACTTCTTCGCTTTGCCCGCGGCCGCAGACGTGAACGGCCAGGAAATCGGCGCCGTGCGGGGCGTTCTGACTTCGGTTTTGTCGATGATCGAGCGCGGTGCAACCCATCTCGGCGTAGCCACCGATCATGTGGTGGAGTCGTTTCGCAACGATCTGTATCCCGGATACAAGACCAGCGAAGGCGTGCCGCAGGAGTTGCTCTCGCAGTTCCCTGTTCTCGAGGAAGCGCTGGAGGCCATGGGAGTTTTGGTGTGGCCCATGGTCGAGTTTGAAGCCGATGATGCGCTCGCTTCCGCCGCTGCCAAAGCAGCCAAGGACGCCCAAGTGAAGCAGGTGCTCATCTGCACTCCGGACAAAGATCTTAGCCAGTGCGTTGTGGGCACAAGGGTGGTTCAACTGGACCGTATGCGCGGTGTCATGCGTGATGAATCAGGGGTTGTGGCCAAATTCGGGGTGAAGCCCCAATCTATTCCGGATTACCTGGCCGTGGTCGGCGACAGTGCCGATGGTTTTCCCGGGCTGCCGGGATGGGGTGTAAAGGCGGCAGCGCTCACCTTATCTCAGTACCCGCACCTGGAAGACATTCCCAAGGATTGGCAGGAATGGGATCCATCCATCCGGAGAGCCCGCGTGCTGGCGGAATCACTGTTCGGCGCATGGAATGAGGCCTTGTTATTTCGCACCCTGGCCACCCTGCGTCTGGATGTGCCCGTCTTTGATGCTATCGAGGATCTTCGCTGGCACGGACCGCGCCCCGCCTTTGCTGAATTTTGCCGGCGGATGCAGTCGCCCGAACTCGTTGGTCGCGTCGCGTCAACACAACGCGAGAGGTCTTAATCCATTTTCGTACCCAGCCGAGGGAAGCGCCCGGCTTTCTTGATGACCGCAAGATGCTGTATCTAAAGTAGATAAGTCGCAATAATATACGCGGCTAACCAAGACTCTTTCGGTATCCTGAGCTCATGCTGGTTAAGGTGATTGTCGGCGCAATTACGGTAGCGGCACTCATTGCTTTGGTATTCGCGCAGGATGTTGAGATTTTTTTCCTCATTGTGCTTGCTGGCATCGTCTTGGCCTTCAGTCTAAAGAAAAAGAAACAGTCATGAATAAGATCAACAGCCAGTTGGCCAACGCGGCTGCTGAATTCTGGTGGTCGAAGAAATACAGCGGAAACGAGAGGCCAAAGATCCATCCGAACACCATGGCCCAGTTGGTGAATTCCCAATGCGTGGCTTTCATGGCAGGGAACGCTATCGCTTGGGGCGGGGAGTGTAAAGTCTCGGTGGAACAAAAAGGCCGGGCTTTCCGCCCGGCCATCACGAGGTGGGAGGCGCCTATTCCTTGTCCTTGATAACTACCGGTTCGCCATTGCCGGTCTTGTAGCCGCTAGGGATCTGGAACAGCGAAGCATCCGGCTCGCTGAGCTTGATGTTAGTCAGCCGATACTCGGTATCACCGAAGCGGGGATCGGAATGTTTTTTTAGCACGATTCCATGCAGGTCTTGAGATATCCAGACTTCCGTGGTGATCGCGATGGGGCGGTCGTTGCCGATTTGACCGGAAGGAATGGTAACTGTCTCGCGCCGGCCCTGGCAGGCCAGGCCCTCGATCTCCTGCGCACCCAGGTCTTCATTTTTGACGGCCGCCTTCTCGGCCTGCAACTCGGCGCTCTGTTCGGCTCGACGGATATCGGTGCTGACAACCGTATCAATTTTTTTGCGAATGTGTCTGCCGATGGCTTCTACTCCGTCGTCGTGCTTGAGTACAGTCGCGGTTTGGGCGTCGGGCAAAACGAAATAGTCCGTGTGACTCACGGGATCGGAAATCACAAACATCTTTGTTCTGGCAACGTGCAGCGGTTCCATCTCCCCCAAAGTGTCTTCGCGGCGCATGCGACCCTGGCTGTCGCGGGCCATGAAGACCGAGGATTTGTTGGTAATGCGCGTCCCGTCGGCCAGTGTCTGTGTCTTCTCGGTAACGGCAGTGGCGCTGTAGGGTGCGTTCTTGATGACTTCACCGCTCACCATCATCTCGCTGGACACGAAAGCGAATTCACCGTCGGGAAGCCCACCCTGGTCGACGTTATTCAGCAGCGTCAGGTGGCGCAAAGCGCCGCTCGCGAGGGGGACGGTGCCAATGAATATCTCATCGGGCGGGGATGTTTTAGGACCAGAGTCCTGAGCGAAGCTTCCTGAGGTGACCGCCACTAAACATGCGAAAACCAAGACCAAACGTTTCATGATGACTCTCCTTTTACAAAAATATTCAACGGACCAGCCGGACCGCGTAGGCCGTGCCGTCCTGGCCAACCACGAGGTCAGCGAGGACGCGGCGGTCCTCGATCTCTTCACTCACCGGCGCTCCCACCATCCGGAGTGCTCTGCCCGTCAACTCCAGGCGGATGACCCGCAACTCTTCGCCGCGAACTGCCTGATCGGCCGAAGGCAAGATGACAAAACCGTTGCGCCCAGCCACAGCCGATTGCCTGGCGGCCGGCGTGGAGGTGAATTTCTTGCCTCGCGGCTTAGCGGCGGATCCGGTCGCCAGCGGGGCGATAGGGGGCATAACTGATGGCGACGCGGAAGCAAGGTCAGGAGCTTTCATAACTGCTGATTCACCCGGGTGTGGTCCAGCCGTATGTGGCCCAGTCGGATGTTTTCTCATCAGCAACACCGCTGCCGGCAGAAGCACCGCGAAGAGGGTCGCGGCCAGGGCGGTTCGGCGTATCGCCCTGCGGCGGGCGTGATGGCGGCGGAACGCGCCAGCCACGGTCTCGCCGATCTCCGAAGGAGCGTCCGCCGGCGAGGATGCCGAGAGCGACCGCAGGGCCCGGTGGAGACGAGCTTCCGAATTGTCGCGGGCTGAATCTATTTCGCGCATTTCTGGCAGCTCAACTTTGTCCTCAAGATGGCGCGGCCACGATGCAGCCGCGAAGCTACGGTGCCCGCCGAGCATTCCAGAGACTCGGCGGCGGTCGCGTAGCTCATCTCCTCAAGGTCGCACAGGACCACGGCCTCACGATACGGTTCAGGAAGCGAGAGCACGGCTTTGCGCAGCAGATCCAAGAGCTCGGATTGGCTGAGCTCTTCGAGGACGTCCAGTGGGCTGGCCAGCATGGGCGCCGGGCCGTCTCCGTTGCCCTCGCAGTCGCCGATCGGGACATCGAGATGCCGTTTCTGTATGCTGCGCCGCGTCAAATTGCGGGCCATCCCAAACAGATAGCCGGCTACCGCGCCCTTTTCCGGCTCATAGCCTTTCGGATTGCCAATCAACAGCATGAAGACTTCCTGTGTGACCTCTTCGGCCGTAGCCTTGTTGCCGCTCATGTGCAACGCAAACCTGTAAATCGGACCCTGGTAGCGTTCGTAGAGAGCCCGGAACGCTGCCTCGTTTCCCTTGGCCATTTGCCGCAGCAACTCTTGGTCATGACTTGGCGAATCTGCCATTGCCTTGCTCGGCGCTTTAGCCTTGGCTCCTACTCTCCATTGCGCGGATTTGGCCAATACTTCCAACTTTTTTTTGACGGCCTCCACGGAATAGGACGCCCGTCGGCGGGATTGGTTATCGGTGATATTCTGAGCGGTGAGAATCGAAAGGAGACAGCCATGGTCGAAGCCAGATTGAACTGGGTGGATGGCGAACGTTTCGTGGCCAGCGCTTCCAGCGGACACGCCATGGTCATCGATTCGGACCGCCAGCGGAACACCGCCGCGGGTCCCATGGAACTGGTGTTGCTGGGATTGTGTGCCTGCACCGCCACCGACGTGGTCAGCATCCTGCGCAAAAAACGGGAGCCGTTCGAGGGTTTGGAAGTCCGGGCGGAGGCCGAGCGCGCCACCACGCCTCCCAACGTCTTTACCGCCATTAAGCTGGTCTATGCCGTCTCCGGGTCGGTTTCCCGCAAAGCGGTTGAAGATGCCGTGCATCTCTCGCAGGAGAAATACTGCAGCGTGGCGGCGATGCTGAAGAGCACGGCGCGCATCACCACCGAAGTTCGCATGATTGACGCTCGCGAGCCCGAGCCCGCGAAAAAATGAACCGCCTGGCTTCAGGCCGGAATCCTATTGCGAAACGGGGAGGGAGGGAGAATGGCGCAAAAGAAAGTCGTCGTCTTCAGCCAGCCGGGTTGACCACCGTGCTCCTGGGCTGAGGGCTACCTTTCGGAGAAAGGTATCGATTTCGAAATCAAGGACGTCAGCGAAGACCAGCAGGCGCTCATGGAACTGGTCCGCACCTACAAGAGCAACTCGACTCCCACCATTATCGTCGGCGATCAGATCATGATCGGTTTTGATCCCGAGCGACTCGACAAGATGCTTGCCGAATAGAGCCGCAGACGCAGACATTCACGGTCCCGTGGAGCAGCCTATGGGGTGTCACTCCTGGAAGGGCTACCTTCTGGTGGCCGGGGCGACACTTTGCTGGGGCGCAGCCGCCACCGTAGGTAAAGAGGCCTTCAACGGCAAGGTCTTCGCCGGGCACACCTTGATCTCGCCCCTGCTGCTTACACAGACCAGGACCACCTTTACCGTCGTCTTGTTGGCGGCGTTTCTTCTGCTCCGCTTCGGTCGTCAGTTCTTCCGCATCGACCGGCGTGATCTGGCGTTGTGCGTGCTGGCCGGCACCCTGGGCACGGCCGGCTCCAATTTCTTTTACTACTACGCGGTACAGAAGACAACCGTGGCCATTGCTATCACGCTGCAGTACACCTCCCCGGTTTGGGTGCTGCTGTACATGGTGCTGAGAGGACATGAACGGCCCACGTTGCGCCGGGCGGGCGCGGTGGCGCTGGCGGTGGCGGGAATCGCGCTAACCATCGGCTTATTCCAGTCGGGGATCCGGCTGACGCGCCTCGGCGCCGGCGCTGGACTGTTGGCCTCATTTTCATTCGCACTCTATAACATCGTTGCCCCGGGGCTGGTCCGCCGCAACCATCCTCTGAAGGTGATGATGTACACGCTTCTGAGTGCGGCCGTGCTGTGGACAGTCGTGAATCCGCCGTGGCGCGTCCTGGACGCGCACTACAACGCGGCGCAATGGCGATTCCTGTTCCTCTTTGCCTGCCTTTCCATGCTGCTGCCGTACATCCTCTACTTCAACGGCCTCAAGTACCTCGACCCAACGCGGGCAGTGGTGGCCAGTTGCCTGGAGCCGGTATTCGCGGTGTTGCTGGCCGCCGCTTTTGCCGGCGAGGCCGTGAGCGGCTTGCAGGTAGCGGGCATCCTGGCGGTGCTGCTGGCTACGCTGGCGGCGCAAACGGGAATCAAGAAACCGCTGTCAGAGACCAGCTAACAGGTGGAATGCGATGGTCTGGAAGCCATCAAATTGGCGATAGCCGAGGTTATCAATGTCCTGGAATTGCGGAGTCCCGGGATGCATTCGTGCCGGCTTTTGGAAGCTCGCATTCGAAGTTGTAGTTATTCTCGGGCCGTAAGAGGAAGTCGGTAGTGGGCTGTTTTACAGCCCACTACTTGAAAATCTCACCTGTTGGAGAAGTCTTGCCGGAACCCAAGGTTCACAACATCCTGGAATCGAGGGGTGCCCGGCGGGAGGTGGTCCAGCTGCTGGAAATCGATATCGAACGCATACGCGCGGGTAGGTGGAGAATAAACAGTAGCACAACATTTGAAGATTCCCGTGGCGTATGCCGAGTAATATAGACTCACCATTGACCCTTGGTAGTTTAATGTCCGTCCTCCCCAGTTTTCGAGGAACCTCAGGAAATTGTGAACGCCGCCATCGGTGCCGAAATCAGATGAAACTGGGTTACCGCCCGGTAGCTTAGCCGTCTTCGCCCATGAGAAATTTTGGTTTTTTCCTGAAGCGATGGCCACGCGGAACCAACCGTCGTTCGCGGCATTACGAGCCGGCCCTTTTGTTGGATCAACATTGGAAGGAATGGCGAAGCTGGTCTGGTCGCTCCATTGTCTAGAGAGCAGGGTGACGGTGTCGGCGATCACGGCGGCTGACGCATGAGGGCTCAGATTCGTGAATCCGGCGGCATCGCTGGCATTGTAATTAGCAACGATGTAGGCTGGATTCTCGCTGGCCAGCGTGAAACCTCCGGTGTCGTTGAGATCGGGGATAGGCACGGGGCGGATGGGAAGGTTGCCAAGGGTCCCATTGACAAGCCTAACGCCATGACGCGCCCCTGAGACCCAATTCTTCCGCGCGGTTGCGCAGTTGGGAAGTGGAGTGTCCGGCGGCGTGATTGGAGTGCCGGCGGTAGAAAAGCCCTCTCCCAGATTGTTTTGGCCCCAATTATTCACTTTGCCTGCGGAATTTTGAGCTTCACCTTGCTCCCAAACCCCGTCCGGTGAGCCCGTCGAAATGGGCTCGTTGACCACATCGTCGAAACCATAGGCGCCAGTCTTGAGGTTAGGCACCGGTGTCGACAAGGGATCTGGCAGCATGCCCCGGCGATCGGAAAAATATAGAATGTAGCCGTTCTGCGTTTGACCTTCCACTGCAGGATGGGCGGCTAGCCACGCCTGAAGGTTTCCTACGTCGATATCCACCAGGTTCATGACTCCGTTGATCCTGCATATTCCGTTGTTGACGTCGCGAAAACCGCCTTCCCGCTGGTCGTACATATTGATGGGGTACCAGTCGTTCTTGCCGGGGGGGACCGACAGGGGCGGTAAAGGCTTGGCGGCGTCTCTCAGTTGTTGGAACAGCAATATCGCCTTTCCGTCGTTAAACACCCCATGCTCTGAATCAGGAAGAGCCTGTCCCCTTGAAAAACCCAGCGCGAGCCATTGCCTCGTGACGGGATTGTAGTTTCCGGTGTTGTCACGGTATTCCACGCGCAGATATCCGTCGATCAGGTTCTTGGTGGGATTGGTGGGATCGCCAATGCTGGCGACGCCGTTGTAGCCCGCTCCGGTCCAATCGGGATCGACAGCGCTGCTCTCTTCGGCGAAAGGCACCGGCAGACCTAAAGCGACAGTGACTGGGACGTTGGCTAACCTGACATTATCGGGGTCCGCCGCCCCTCCTTTCAATTCTGTAGGATCGTCGCTCAACAAAACGCGGATCTGGGCCTTGGTGTATAACCGCGAAGTGGTGGTCAGGACCGCCTCTCCCGCGATGGGACGGCGGATGATCTCAATGGGCTGAGTATTGCCGCCAACGAAGGGCAGGTTTAATGCTGTGGCGCCGGTCGAGCCGCTGAGGATGAAACTGTTGTATCCCGCGGGCGGCGGGGGGGTTGAGGGGCCGGTTGAAATGGTATTCCAGTCGCTTGGCGGTGCATTGTTGTTCGCGATTCCGCCTGCGGTCGGTATCCCCGGCGGTTGCAAGGTTCCCCCAAACGCGCTGCCCTCATCGGGGCCGGTAAATAGCATAGCCCGGCAGGTGTTACTTGACCCTCCGCCTAAAGGACAGCCGCCAGCACTGGTCGGAATGTACACGGCACCGGTGTGACCGCTGGTGGTGATGGCCAGGCCGTTGGCGAGAGTATCGCGGACCACATCAAAGACCACGCGGATTTGGCCGTGGAAGGTCAATGGCCCAGGATTCGAGGCCAGGAATAGGTTCCCATTGGTTTGAACACGGCCGCTGAAATCGAATTGGGGACCGGCAAAGAAGCTCAGATCGCTACTGGAGAAGACGCCAAACTGAAAAACGGGGATGAGCGCAATTTCCACATTGCGGATCATCTTGACTTCCTCGCCGCCAGGGCGCAGCGCGGTCACGTTCAACGTCATGGGGCAGATGGACGCGATAAGGCCCTTGTTGGGTCCTGACGAGACGGTCGATGGATTACACAGCGGCGCCCCACCCGGGCCAGGAGGCACGTTAATGCTGTAATCGCTGAAGGTGGTTCCGTTGAGGACGGCTGGGCTAGGTTGGTTGGCGCATGGCACATTGGGGTTGCAGGCGACGGCCTGGATCTGCGCCCTGGTCGGAGATGCCAGTGTGCTGTATAGGTCGCCCAAATCGGCCATCATTTTTTCCATGCCGGCCTCGGCGCTGTAGTAAGCCAAGCCATTGCCCTGATCGTTGCGTTGCAGGTGCTGCTCGGTATTCACGGTGTACATAAGGGCCACCGCGATCCCGGAAAGGATCAACAGCAGGAGTAAGACAGAGATGAGAGCAAAGCCCTTTGAATCATTTTTATTTTCGCGCCGCCGAGAAATGTTTGTCTGCATATTGTCCTCTTCTGGGGCCACACTGAAACCGGTCAGTTATACCGGTTCTTGAAACTCAGGTTGCGGGGGCTGACGTTGGTAAACATGGTGGAATACGTATAGCCGTTCCCACCGGCGGGCGTGTTGATGGTGTGGGGGGAACGCGAGGTTACGGAGATATACACATTGCGTATGTTGCGGTAGACGGGCAGGGTCGCCACCACCGCGGAGGGGTTAGCCGATGTTTCCGTCCCGATCGTACTCATGAGGTCATAGCTGAACTTGAGGTTGACGATGTGTTCCGCCACCGGAACCGGTGTGTGCCCATTCACCATTCGCATCAACCGGTAATCCACGGCGTTCGGCGCTACGGTCCCTGCTCCAGCGAGCGGAATCGGGGCGCCGTTCGCATCCAACTGCTGAATAAAATACGAGATCATGAAGATGCGTGAGATTGTGGTGGGCGGAAAGATTGGCGCCGGAGGCGGCGGGGTGGGGGGGGCTGGGGGGGGATTGGCCAGCCCCGCGATGTTCCCGCTGATAGCCCCGGGTACGTTCATGCCCAGTGGGTCGCCGGCGGCAAAATCTATTTCGGTAGGAGAAGTAGGGAAGGGGCCCGTTACCTCTCCTATGGCCGATCCATTCGCGTTCGAGACGATCATCATGTCACCGACACTAAGACCAGTAACCGGGTCATTCAGCGCCGGGCACAAAGTTCCCGGCACGGTGATGACCGTGCCGGTTGGGTCTACCGTAACCTGCGTACTACTCCAGTTCGAACAAGCCGCGGAGAGCAAAGACTGGTCAACGTAGACCAGAGTAATGCCGTCGGTGGTTATGCCGTCGATCGTGGGACCGCCGTTGAAGGCAGGCGTGACCGCAAAAAGAATGCCTTGCCCGTAGGTGTTGTTGTTCAGATAATTGTTGCCTGCCGTGTCTCGCGCGAAGAAAGGCGCGGCCCCATTGGGAAGACCGAGCCCGCCATAGGGAAAGCCCCCTGCTCCCGCTTCACCCAGATCCCGCGCGATGGAATTAATGGCCACCCGGGCGTTGGCCTGCATCTCAGCCCGGTTGAGGGCAATCGCCGAAACGTCCATTGCTTTCTTAAAGGCGGTGACGCCGGCAGCGAGCACGATCAGCGAGATGGCAATAGCGATCAAGAGCTCGACCAGAGTGAATCCCCGATCGGTTTTGCGGCTGATTTTGCGGCGTTTCATCGGCGGCTCCTTAGCGGTAGCTCGATATATATCCCGCGACGGTGTAGTCGCGGTTGCGATTCAGCACACGGACGGTCACACTGATAAAGCGAAGATTCAGGTTGGTGCTCCCATCCGCGTTTAAAACGGGGACGATACTGATTTGACGCTGATAATTGGTCAGCTCAACCGGAACGGTGAGCTTCCCGGTGGCATCGAGGGCAAGCACGTAGTCGAGCGTGGGCCCTTCGCCGAAGACGTTCACGCCGTTCACGTTCTGTACGTTGGTTCCCAGGATCTGATTCGAATTTGGAGTCACGCGCAACAGGGGTTGCCAGCCAGTCTTGAAAGCGCCACCCGCTACACTGTTTTGTATTTGGGCCCAGGTCATGCCGGCGTCATCGCGCGAGCTGTAGACGGCCTCCAGCAATTCACGGGCTTTCTGTTTTGCGATCAGGTCTTCTTGCGCATGCGCGGTAGAGGAAAGAGCCGTGGTGAAGAGCGACAGCAATGCCAGCAATCCAACCATCAGGATCACAATTGCCAACATCGCTTCGATCAGACTGAAGCCATGGCTGCCTAACAATTGCTTGTGTTGCTTGGATCGGAGAATTTTCATTGGACACTCCACGCCCAGGTGCCAGCGCCGTTGTTGACCATGCGCCACAACTTGGTCCGGCCGGTGGCGCCAAAGAACGAAACAGCGCGCGTCGCGAACGGATCGGCTGTACGCCCCATGTAAATGACTCCATTAGCAGGATTTCCCGCCAGGTCGGTAATGCTGCCATCGGGGTTGAACGTCAATGTCGTACTGCTGCCACAAGGCGCATTCGTCACGGTGAAATCGATGGCGCTGCCTTGGCCACAAAACTGCGCATCCGGAGCAACCGGCGGCGCGGGGTTCGGCGCCAGGAATTGCAGGTCGTAGGGCAAGGTGATGCTGTTGTTGATGCCGTCGTAGTTAAGCGTAAAAACCAACACCGGGGGGACTGCAAGTGCATTGATGTTGCCCTGAAAAACGTTGATTGTGGCAAATGGGGAGGCAGAATTGGTCACGAAAGTGATCTGATATTGGCGCCTTTCGTCGACAGCCCGCTCGCGGGTGTGGCGCATCTCGTTCAAAACGTACGACGCAGCGGTATCGACACGTGCCGTCCGCAGCGCGGGGCCAATCTGTGTAATCGCCACTGCGGCCATAATCATGCTGATCGCAATCACGATTAGGAGTTCGACGAGGCTAAAGCCTGCGTCTGCTCTGTTGGTTCGCGACATTTTCATCTTCATCTGTGTTCTTGGGAGCTCAATGTGGTTGTAATTCATCCGCCACGCCCGCTCAACGTTACCAAGGTAATTTCCCTCGCCCATCAAGCAGTTCCATTAGAGCGAGTGCAAGAAAATACCTTGCCTGATCAAGATCGTCAAGAAACCTAAGGGAAATGCCCGGAGAGCCGGAAGCGACATCGTGGGACTGTTCGAATCGCACCAGGGAAACGCCTTGGATCACCCGGAGTTCCTCCCCATCTTCTTTGGTTTCAGCGCAGGGCAATTGCGCTGCCAACTTTCCGGGAATGCCCGTTACCAAAGTGCTGGCAAGAAAGTGGCCACGACGGGGTTCCACTGACTCGCTCAAGAGCTACAGCGACCGGATCGAATAAACTCCTTCTCTATTTACGGACTCTCACCCGGGGTGCCGTAACGCCGCCCCGGGAAAGACTCGTCTTTGACCCAAACTATGCGCGCGAGCCTCCCGAGTTGAGAGCGAAGAAAGTCAAGTGGCTGTAGAATGAAGAGCATGACACGACTTCAGTATGCTGGTTTGATGGTTTGTGTGATCGCGCTCGCCGCGTTTGCCCAAAAGAAGCCCGAACACAAGACTGCCCTGGTCAAAGTCACGGTGGTGCGGGAAACCAACGGCAAACCGGTGAAGAACGCCGAAGTCGTGTTGCACCAGGTAATCGAGGGCAAACAGAGAGATGAGGCTCTTGAACTCAAGACCCACGAGGACGGCCGGGCCGAAAGCGGCGGGATCCCTTATGGGAAGGTGCGTATTCAGGTGATTGCCCAAGGATTCCGCACCTTTGGCCAGGATTACGACATCGACCAGCCCAGCCTGGACATCACCATCAAAATGCAGCCACCGAAAGATCAGTTCTCCATCTACAAATAGCGCGCTTGTGAGAGACACGCGCAAGCCGGCGGCCAGAGCCTCTCCAGGCGGCTGAACGGGTCTTGGAAACCCGAAATGGCTCCCCGCCTGCTTGACTAAATCGCCGGGCAATGTCATTTCTAGTAGCTTTAGTTTTTTCTGCCGCAATGGGCAGCGAAGGGACGTTTTTTGAAGGTACGGGTCTTCTATCACGGAAAATGCTTTGACGGAACGGCTTCAGCCGCCGTTTTCTCCCGCTTTTACCGGGAGCGTATCAACCCGGAAGCCGAGTTCCAGTTCAGCGGGCTGGTCCATCGGGCCGGCGCCCTTTTTGACGAGCGTGATTTCGACGGCGATGAGAACGCGATTGTCGACTTCAAGTATTCGCCGTCGCCGAAGATCAACTGGTGGTTCGACCATCATCAGAGCGCGTTTCTTACCCCGGAGGACGGCGAACACTATCGCCGGAGTGATAAGACGCACAAATTTTTCGATCCGGATTTCCGGTCCTGCACGAAATTTGTGGCGTACGTTGCCCAGGAGAAGTTCGGATTTGATCCGCGCCCGTTGGAGGAACTCATCCACTGGGCGGATGTGATCGACGGCGCCCAGTTCACTTCGCCGCAGCAGGCGGTGGAGATGGCGGAGCCAGCCATGAAGCTGACCATGGCCATCGAATCCACCAACGACCATGATTTCCTTCCCCGGTTGATTCCGCGTTTGGCGGAAGAGCCTCTGGCGCGGGTGATCGCAGAGCCGTTTGTCGCGCCGCTGATTGGCCCGCTGTTGCAGCGCCATCGCCGGTCCATCGATATCCTGCGCCAGCGTTCGTCATGCGAGCAGGGGACCATTTATTTCGACATCACCGACCAGGATCTGGAAGGCTACAACAAGTTCATCCCTTATTACCTCCATCCCGACTCGGTTTACAGCGTAGGGTTGAGCAGCAGCAGCTTCCGGGTGAAAGTGGCAGTCGGCTCCAACCCCTGGACCACGCAAAAGAATATGGTCAACCTGGCCAAGATCTGTGAGCGCTACGGCGGCGGCGGGCATGCCCGCGTGGGCGCCATCTCCTTTCCACCCAACCAGGGCGACACGGCGCGCCGGGCCGCAGCCGAGATCGTAAGGGAATTGCGGGCCTCCCAAGGCAGGTAGAGGAAGCGCGATGGTGCGTTGGTGCTAAGCATGACCGAACCTTACTCCTAGAATCGATAAATCCTCGTGAACGCTGGGGAAATCATTGAACCAGAGCAGGCTGTCGGGTAGGCTCTCACGAGTCCCCTTGAGACTACCGAGATTACATCCCAACGGAGTTTAAGAATGGCAGGTAGGAAGAAGCTCGTGTTGACGAGCCTGGTGCTGGGTCTGTCGCTCAGCGGACTGGCGCAGGTGACGAGTCCGCAGATTTCGCAATCGCACACATCCGGCAGGCCTTCGGCGAGCGCGCGAGTTAGTGCGCCACTGACTCCCGGGCAGACGCTCGTCGTGGAGACAGTCAGAATGGCGGTGGCGCTGCCGGAATCAGATCAGCAGGATCGGCTGCGCGTGCTGTCTGCCGCCGCCGAGACGGTTGCCCCCGTGGATCGTGCCCTGGCCAGGAAGCTTTGGCGCGAAGGCGCGCAGATTGAGTCAGAACTGATCCGCGCGGGGCAGAAGCCGGTGGTGTCACTCATGGCGAGCGGCCAGGCGGACTGCGTTGCGGCGCAAAGTTTCGTAGAGAACCTCCCGCCCGAGGCGGCCCTTCATGCCGAGCAGTCCTTGATCGGCGCGATTTCCAGTTGCTCCCGGCAGACGCTCGACCCGGTCTCGCGCAAACTGGATGCGGCCCTGGAGGAGGACGTGGTGGCGCCGCGGGCGCTCATGGCGGCCATGGAGGCCCAGGGGACGAAATCGCCGTGGTCGCAGGAGCACTTCGAGAAAATGTTCGGCTCGCTCCCCGATGCCGGGGAGAATGCCGGCGAGGCGGAGAATTTCGCCGCCATGTACGCGCGCATGGCCGGCGACGTTGACCCAGCCGCGGCCGCAAAAGCGGGGCTGCAACTCGTGGATTGGCTGGGGAAGATGAACGACACACCTTTGCGCTCCATGGCTATCCGCATCGCTGCCGGCGCCATGCAGCAAGCTCTGGGGGAGCAAGGTTTCCAGCAGGCACTGCACACTGACGTGGTGGCCAACACCCTGGTAAGCAACTCCGGCAAAGAGCAGAGGGTCCAGCGCGCACCGGCGCCGGGCGTCTCAGTGCTGGCGGCGATGGCTGACAATGGCGCCGATCAGAGCGACCGCTTGCGCAGCCTGCCGCCTGCCCAGCGCGCACGGGAGGCGGCCGCTCATGGTTTTGCCTCCGCCACCGGCGGAGACAAGACCCAGGCTGCCAGGTACTTTGATATGGCTTTCGCTGCCGCGGACGACGCGTGGGAAGGGCGCGGTACGGAAGCCAATGCCGCGGAGGTCGTGCAGGAGGTCGGCGAGGCAGCGGCCCAGGTCAACTCGATTAACGCCTTGACGAGAGCCCAAGCGCTACGCGACAGTTCCGCGCAGGCCATCGCCATGCTCTCGGTGGCGCGCGTGGTCTCCAGCAACGGATTAGTCCAGTAGGTCCATTTTGGGAACGAAAGGCCACCCATCCGCCATGGCACAAAGATACTTGTTCATGGGGCTGCAAAAGGATTTATAAAGACTTCATTGGGCGGGTGACGCGTTGATTTCAATCGTCAGCGTAAGGTGTCCGCGTTGCGGGCGGGAGTTCAAGACGGTGCCCGCAGTCCTGGAGCATGTGGAACCCCCAGTGTGTTCGGCGTGCGGGGTGCGCATGAAAGTTTCAACCCCCCAGCCCCTCCACGTCCTTGCCAAGAACGGAATCAGGACCGCGCCTTGAAGCCGTGGATTTGGATAGTCTCGGGTGCAGCAGCTGCGGCGTGCCCGAAGCGTACTCCAACAGTCGGGGACCCTCGGTGCGCGAAGCGCCACTCACAAAAGTCACCTTCCGAGGACAACATTCCCAAGGCATACTCTTTCCGTGCCGGCCTTGCCCGGCGTGAGGTTCCGGGAGCGTGCTTGATGGTTGTAGCCAAGCTGATTTGGATCGCATGGACGGCGTGCGCGTTGCCAGGCGCTGCGGCGGCGCAACAGAATGACGGCGTCCCGGAGCAGTCCCCGAGGAATGCCATCCTGGAGATGTTTACTGGAGGGGAAGACGCATTCAAGAAACATCTGACCCTGGACGCGCAAGAGAAGATCAAGGACCTGCTGAAGACCTCCGCTGCGGGAACTGCGGATCCAGTGCAGATCGTGGCGATGGTCAAAGCAGCGGCTGGGGACAATCTGGAAACCTTTGACGCCGGCCCGATTCTGTTCTCGTATAACAACGCGCAACTGCACGAGCGGTTGGAGATTCGCATCGACAGCGAGGATCTGCGCGGCGACCAGGATGAGATACAACTCTCCTTGCATGAATTCCGGAGCGGCATAGAAGAAGACGTGCCCATAGGCTTGCGATTGACGCTCGACTGGAAGGTCCAGCAGAATATCTGGCGGTTGAACGCGATCACAGTGAGCGCCAGTGTGGCTGTGGGCGACCCCCGGGCCTTCGACAAGTCGAGCTGGATTCCGCCGTCGATCGCGCCCATCGTCTCCAAGACCCAGGTAGCGGCCGAACCGCCGGCGGCGGGGAATGAGCCGGCCAAGATGCCGGCCGCTCGTGCCGTCCGCCTGATGGCGATGGCCGAGAACATCTACGCGAAGAAGCATCCGGAAACCGGATACACCTGCTTCATCTCCGAACTGGTGGGCGTGGGCCGGGGCTTGGACGACGGCGAACCCTACACCTTCATGGATCCGGAATTCGCGCGCGGCGTTTACAACGGCTACAGCTTTTCGCTGAGCGGCTGCGCGGGCAATCCGGTCAGGAGTTTTCATGTCATCGCGGAGCCGGTGAGCGGGACCGGCCGGGCATACTGCTCGGATAGCACGCGTGAGCTGCGAGGGTCGGATGACGGCAGCGGCACGCACTGCCTGGCGTCGGGAAAGATAGTGCAGCGTTAAGCAACAATGACGAAAGGCGCAACCTCAAGGTTGCGCCTTCGCTTTCCGGGAAAACAAGTTTACTTCCCTGTGTCGCTGTTCTCCACCTGCAGGTTATTCTCGACCGAAAACACTCCCGGAACTCCGTTGGCGCGAATTCCAGCTACGTTTTTGTCGGCCTGGGTGGTGACCATGCCTTCCAGGGTCACGTGCCCGTTCTTCACGATGATGTGAATCGGCGGAACCACGCCGAGCGAATAACGGAACAAGCTGTCATAACCGAAAATGGCGCGCGCTTCCCGACGGCGGATCCGATCGTCGTTGAAAGAAGCGGGCAGGATCTCAATCCGGTTGTTCACGCTCTCCACGCCTTCGATCTTTTTCACTACGCTTGCAGCTTCGTCCTTGAGGACCGGGTTCCGCACCTGGCCGTAGAGTGTGACCGTGCCGTCCTCGACTTTGTACGACAGATTGTCAAACACAGTGAGCTGCGGCAGCATGACCAACTCGTGGCGCACACTGCGATAAATCCGGTTCTCGGCCTGCTGGTCGTCCGTTAACGGCGATGCGCCTGCAGCCGCAGCCAGGGTCAGCGTCATCACCCCGGCCAACGTCCAAAACAAAACTCTTTTCATGATTTCTCCTTGCGGTTTTTGGCTTCTAAACACTTAAACGCGAGGAGAGTGGCGGAGTTGCTGATGATCACATTTCTTAACAAGTTGTTACTTGTTCTTTACCCCAGCTGGACTTTTTCCAGCCACCGCGCGATTCTCACGTTCCAACCCAGTTGGGAAGATATGGCTGCTTGCAGGCGAGAGGCAGCCTCCGCTTCGCCGTGCACCAGAAAGGTGTTTTGAGGGCGCGCTTTGAAGGTCTGGAGCCAGCGCAATAGTTCTTCCGTATCCGCATGGTCGCTGAACTGTTCGAGCGCGGCGATCTGGGCGCGGATGGGCACCTCCTCGGAGAAGAT
>DATDGY010000025.1:0-10058 GCA_036521855.1 Candidatus Angelobacter sp. | reverse complement strand
AAAGCGGCGAGTTCACCGAGAAGACACTTTCCCACGAAGGGAATGCGGTACGAGAATTCTATGTTTCTTTAGAAGGTCCGGTGGTGGTAGGCATCGAAGCCACAGGATCGATGCAGTGGTTCTTGGAGCTGCTGGAAGAGTAATTTCAAGGGTTGGCGGGTTCGTGGAGTGGTCGAATATGGTCTTGAGTCCTCCGACGCAAACCTCTCAGGCGCGTCGCACAATCGCTCCCGCGTGGCACACTGTGTGCCTGTTAGCGCTTCTGACGATTTTTTCGGCGCTGTCCGCGTACCTCAGAATGGGATCAACAACTCCCAGGCTCGGCCATCTTTTCTTATATCCAACGGTCATCGCATTCGAGTGGCTGCTCTTCGCCTTTAGCCTTTGGCATTCCGACGCCGCGTTCGTTGGCTACGTGGCGCGCGTACTTCACCACCCTCGTTCCCTGCGCATTGACATTCCCGTTGCGCTGCTCCTAATCGCTATCGCCGTGTTACTCGAGCCGCTCATGGTCCGTATCTTAGGACAATCTAACTCGGTCTCAGTGGAAGGATTTCAACCTCATAACGCCTTGGAAGTCGCGATGTGGATCGTGATGTCCATTAGCGCCGGAATCTCTGAGGAAACCGTCTTCCGCGGTTATCTCCAGCAGCAATTCGGTGGTTGGACCAGACACTCTAGCATCGGCATAGCAGCACAGGACGCAGTGTTCGGCCTGTGTCACGCATATCAAGGATGGAGAAATGTGGTGCTAATCTTCGTCCTTGGCAGCGTCTTCGGCCTTTTTGCATTGTTGCGCAAAGGCCTTCGCGCCAACATCATTGCTCATGCATGTGTCGACATTCTCGGTGCCTTTTAGCACTGCGGGCCGCTCTGACCCGAGGGAATGCCCCAATTTGAGATAGCTGACGGGTGGCCCACCCTTTCGCCCGATTTTGGCGCAGGGTGGGGCAATCGAGTTTCTTTTCTACCTTCTGCGCTTCACTTTGGCACGTCGCGGTCGGGATGGCTGGTGCCATTGTGCAAGACCCGCCTGCTCAGATCCTGACGGTTGGCATGGGCGCGGCTGCCGTCTTGTGGTTATCATGCGGCGTGATGTTGCTCCGCGCAGATCCACAGCAAAACCAATCCGCGGCGAAAGGGTGTGACTGAGTTGCCCCCGACGGGTGGGCCACCCGTCTCTGCGCCATATGATTACCGCTGACCCGATGACCTTCGAAGAGCTTACCGCCTAGCTATACGGTCTTTCTGAACGGCTGCGATGTGTACCCCCTCGTTTTCGCGTGGTCGATTATCTCTTTTATGGTGGCCATATACTCGTCCCGCGCTTCGTCGCGGCCCATGCCCAGCTCATCAACTTTCATCGGATATTCCATGCAAAACACAGAGTCAAACATGTTGCTCATCAAGGCATTGAATTTTGCGAACACAGGGTCGAATTTAGCAATTGTTTCCTCGTCAAAATACTCATCC
Source organism: Candidatus Angelobacter sp. (assembly GCA_036521855.1). Classification (GTDB taxonomy): domain Bacteria; phylum Acidobacteriota; class Terriglobia; order Terriglobales; family Acidobacteriaceae; genus Angelobacter. The sequence continues at coordinate 8,585 of DATDGY010000025.1, read as the reverse complement.
GTTCCATCGGGCCTGAATAGTCGTACGATCCGATCCAACCCGACGCCGTCTATGTGCTCTTGCACCTCCTTCAGGATGTAAGCTCCACCTGCGATCATTTCTGCCTCGTCCTGTCTGAACGATGGCAATTTTTCTGCTAAGTAATCGGCAAGGTAGCTTCCCAACCCTATGCTTCTGTGACTGTCCTGAACCCATAAAACGGTGCCGTCAGCAACATGCCATAAGTCCGGAACCGTGCCTTTGTTTTGAGTCATTATCAGCATTTCTAAGGCGGGCTTTTCCGAAGCTCGGGGCCAAATATATTTTTGGAAATAATCTAATGACACCTTCTTTTAAGACTTCGTGGATTTCGGATAAATGGTGCTCTTTCAATTGAAGTAATTCGCCTGAGATTTCAAACTTGACCGCATCTATGTGTACTCCGTCGCCTGAGCCAGCTATGGCAAATGGAAATGGTTCTCCTGTGTTGTGTTCGACCTTGTCCACGTTCCTTTTCGCATAGCCGCTGACTGCTTCTTGTGAGTCGCTGATAAGCACCATGCCGAATGCACCCGTAAATGCGGAAATTAGAGTCATGCGTTTCCTTTCAAAACGCTGCCTCTTGGGCTTGAATGGTGGCTTTCGCGGTACGATGAAGGGCAGCGGCTCAGGGGTCAATTCTCACCCCTGGGCATCCTTCGTCAAGTATATAATCCTACCCCAAAGTGCTTCGGCGCCTTTCGAGCGCCGTTGTACTATTACCGGTGCCCGCGACTGCAACCACCACTGTCCGGCAAGACGCAATTCGCTCGCGTTTTTCCAGTTTGACTTTTATTCTGCAGGCTTCCCGTCCCGGACTATGGCTCACCACTATCTGGTTTTACCTGTTGCCTCTGGGGGGCCGACACGTGTTCCACTCCGCCGCTTTCTGGCTGGGGCTGGTTTACGTCTGTTTCCCGCTGGGGATTCTGCTTTATGGCTGGAATGATTGCGTGGATTTTGAAGCGGACCAGCGGAATCCACGCAAGGGATCCTTTCTGTTTGGGGCGCGCGGTTCCCTGGAGCAGTTGCGCAAGTTGCCGGCGCGCATCGCCCTGGCCCAGGCGCCGTTTCTGGCCGCATTCTGCTACCTGCGCGGATTTCACATGCTGCTGTGGTTCGCCGGGACCGTGGCCGCAGCCGCCATCTACAACTGGCCGCGCTTCGGTCTCAAGAGCCGTCCGCCGCTCGAAATCTTGAACCAGGCCGGATACCTGCTGGTTTTCGTGCTGAGCAGTTGGTTGAATCAAGCGCCGCAGCTTTCCTGGCCGGCGCTGGTGTTTGGCGCGCTGTTCGCCATGCACTCCCATGTTTTCGGCGAGATCATGGACCTGGAACCCGATCGCGACACCGGCCGCCGCACCACCGCCGTGGTGATCGGCCGGGTTCCCGCCAAGGCGCTGATTGCCGCATTCCTGGCGGCGGAGAGCGCGCTGGTATTTCTCTTCTTTCGCGACGCCACCCTGAGCCTCTTCTTGCTGGCCAGCGGCGCCTGGTTCCTGGTGGATGCCACCCTGCTCTGGCGCGGCAAGCCTTATTCGCCGGCGCAGATGCGCTTTGCCATGATCGCCTGGAATGTGATTGCTTTAATCAGCATGCCGTGGGTATGGTGGAAAGCCAGCTTGACAGCGATACGCTGATCCGGCGGCGGTCCCCTGGAGAAGACAGGACGAAGACAGGATCGCCCGGTCAATGGCGCACGACCGCGGATGTCTTGAGTTCCTGCCGGGCCGCATTGCAACGCCGCATTTCCCGAACCAGGCGATCCATCTCGGAAATCTGCGCGTAAGGAAGGGCGCCGCGCCGATGAAGCGCGCTGAAGGTATCCAGAGCGCTTTGATACGAGGCCAGGGCTTCTTTAAGATCAACGGATGAGCGCGGCCGTTCCTGCGAAGCACTCAGGCTGCGGGCCTGGTAGGCATCGCCGAGCAGACCGGAAGCTTTGCCAAACTGCACCGCGGTATCCGTATTCGAAGGATCTGCCGCCTGCAGGTCACCGCTGATTTTTGCCGCCCGATGTCCGTAGCTCAGGGCCTGGGCGAGTTTGCCCCGCCGGAGTGAGGTGTCTCCCAGTCCATAGTAAGCGTCGGTCAAGCTCTGGCGGGCGCGCTGGTCGTTGGAATCGTTTCGCGCTGCTGTATCGGCAATCGCCTGCGCCCGTCGATAGTTCGCGGAGGCTTCTGCCAGATTGCCTTTCTTCCCGAAGGTGTCACCGACGGACAAAAAGGAGTCAGCCAGATCTAACTGCGCGCGAACGTTCGTGACTTTTCGTGCCAGGATCACCTTCCGCAATTCCAATGACTTTTGGCCGGCCTCCAGGGCTTTGGAGTAATTGCGGACGTTGTTCCAGGTAGCAGCCGCGCAAAAATAGGTGAACGCGAGATTATACTGAGCGGTATTCGCTCTCCTCGTTTCCGGGGAGGCAGCGAGCCTGGAGAAAATCTCCTCCGCCTTGGAATAGCTTTCCAGACTTGCCTTGAAATCGCCGCTGAAATTTTGGTGTTGGCCCAGGTTGAGATAGTCAATGGCCAACAGAGTCTGAAGGCCCGGGGTTGCAGGATGTTTCCGCATCAGTTCTGTAGCGATGGCCAGGGCCATGCCATCGTACCGCAGCGCGCCCTCGTGATCCGCCGTAGAGGCCAAGGCATGGCCCAGTCTCATATACAGGACTCCGAGCGCGCTTTCGTCTTTATCCGATTGCGGGTTCGCCTTCCAGAGCGCCTCGGTGATTTGCGCTGCTTTCCGGTAACTGGCCACTGCTCCCGATACGTCGCCAAGGTTCTCCGTGCCTGGCCGGCCCTGGATGTCCGCGATCCTTGAATAGGCGTCAGCGAGTTCCCGTTGCAGCGACGCATCGCCGCCGGCTTCGCCCGCCAGGCTGTCGAGATAGTTCAGAGACATCCCCACAATCATCTTTCGGGCAGCCACGGAACCGGGAAGGTTGGCGATGGCATCGTGCACGTCAAACAGAGAGTTGGAGAGCTTGCGAACGTCATTGAAGCGGCGTTCCGCGCGCAGCCTCTGCTCGCGGGCGAGGTCCGCCTGTTGCCGGGCCACTCGCGCTTCATGCAGCGTTACCACCATTCCTGTCACCAGCGTGGCGACGATGGCGGCGGCCGCGGCAACGCCGCCCTTGTGCCGCGTGACAAATTTTGAGGTCCGGTAGCCGAGCGTGTCTTTGCCCGCGATCACCGGCAGGTGCTGCAGGTGCCGGCGCAGGTCTTCGGAGAACTGTTCCACAGACGCGTAGCGCCGTTCGGGCTCCTTGCGCAGCGCCATCAAGATAATGTTGTCCAGGTCGCCGCGCAGGCGTTTGCTGAGCTTCTCCGGGCTGGCCTCGCGCACGCCGCTCGTCTGGTCCGGAGCTATCGGCTGCCCGCCGCGTTCTTTGCTTTCCACTTCGGTCCGGCGCACCGCTGTGCTCGGTTTTTCCGGCTCACTCTCGCAGACCGCACGCGCGATCTCGTTCGGCGTGTTCCCGGCCCGGCGATAAAGACTGCATCCCGCAAGCAACTCGTAGAGCACGACTCCCAGGGAATAAACATCGCTGGCGGTGGTGATGGCTCCGCCTCGAACCTGCTCGGGGCTGGCGTATCCGGGAGTCAGTACGCGCAGTACCGTCAAGGTTGCATCCTTCTGGGCGGCTGGGGATTCGGGATCAACGATCTTGGCGATGCCGAAATCCAGGAGCTTGGGGACACCCTCCTGCGTGACCAGGATATTGCCCGGCTTGATGTCGCGATGGACGATCAAGCGCTGATGCGCGTACTGGACCGCCGCGCAAACCTGGCGGAAGAGATTCAGCCGGTCTGTGGTCGAGAGCCTGTTGGAGTCGCAATAGCGGTCGATGCGCTGGCCTTCGATCAACTCCATCACCACGTAGGGCGCGCCCTCTCCGGTGGTGCCGCCGTCGAGCAGCCGGGCGATGTTGGGATGATCGAGGCCGGCCAGAATCTGCCGCTCATTTTTGAAACGGCTGTAGACCGAGTCGGGGTCCTGGCCGGAGCGCACCAATTTGATGGCGACCTGAGTCTGGTACTCGTCGTCGGCGCGGACGGCGCGATAGACCTCGCCCATGCCTCCGCTGCCGATCTTTTCTACGATCTGATAAGCGCCAAGCCTTCGGCCCAGAAGCGGCTCATCATGATCGCCCAGCTCAAATTCCCCAGCCAGCGATTGGGCCGCAACTTCCAGCGCCGGCGTTTCGATGAACCCGGCCGCCTGCTTTTGATGAGCCAGCAGCGACTCTACTTCACGGCGCAGGCCCGAGTCTGCTCCGCAGGCGGCATCCAGGTAGGCAGCCTGTTGGCTCGCTTCCCGCTCCAGAGCCGAGTGACACAACTCTTCCACCCGGCGCCAGCGCTCAGAGTCCATCTTGCTTCTCCACGCTCAGCTCCCGCAACAGCCAAAGTTTGGCCATCTTCCAATCGCGCTTGACGGTTTCGTCGGAAACTTTCAGGACCGCGGCCGTTTCTTCGACGCTCAAACCGCCGAAGAACCTGAGCTCCACCACCTGGCTCTTTCTCTGGTCTACGCCAGCCAGCCCGTGGAGCGCCTGGTCCAACGCCACAATGTCGGCCGGGGGCTGCTGCGAGACCAGGAGGCTTTCATCGAGGGAGATCTGGTGAGCGCCGCCGCCGCGCTTTTGATAGTTGCGGGAGCGGGCGAAGTCGGTGAGGATCCGGCGCATCATGCTGGCACACAGAGCGAAGAAATGGGCCCGGTCCTGCCACATGACGTCACGAAGGTTGACCAGGCGGAGATAGACCTCGTTGATCAAGGCCGTGGCTTGCAGCGTGTGGTCGGGCTGCTCCCGGGCCATGTAACGGCGGGCGGTACGGTGCAGCTCCTCGTATACCAGAGGCGTCAGTTTCTCCAGCGCCCGGGCGTCTCCCTCGCTCCAGGCTCGGAGCAAACCGGTGATTTCATGTGGGGAAGATGTCATGCCACCTTTCACGGCGCCAAAACTCGTCCCAACTGGTTAAAATTTTGGGGAAAGCGTATCACAGCCGGCGACCCTTTTCCATTTCGTTGAGCTTGTTGGTCACCGTCTTCCCGGCGGATCCGCCTCCCGCTGCGGCTCAAAGTCCAGGCGATTCACATTGCTGGCGGCGATCTGCAGGGCGTAATTTGTCAAGAGCTTTTTAGAAAGCGGCCACCGTCCGATACTTCTCTCTCTACCGACAGGGAATTCCTTTCAAAGCTTAACCTTTTTCGAAACCATTCCCGCTAACAGAAGGCAGGAGGGATTATGTCTCACTTACCTGGCCGGAGGCTCTGGCACGGCCCGACTGTGCTGCTGATCGCAGGTTGTATGGCAATGACTGTTGCCGGGTGTCAAAGCAAGTCTTCGGGATCGGCTTCAGGGCCGTCCTCGGGAATCGCGGTTCCGGTGTCGGGCCACTCCGGCGGAGCGCAGGACCCGAAGAAGGTCACCGATGGAATAAAACGGCTGATGGACTCCCTGGAAAAGCCTGAAGCCCCTTTTCACTTCTCTTACCAGGCCAAAGAGAACGTGAACCCGAAGTTCCCGATGCAGGCCGGAGAGCTGCCCAAGCTTGGGCCGGTGACCGTGGAGGCTGACGTATCTTCCGACGACGTTTCCGTCACCGAAAATCGCAACGGAAAACAGACCCAAAGCAAAGCCAGTAAATCCGACCCGGCGGGACTTGGACTGGCGAAACTTGGCGTGATGGGTTGCATGCTGGACGCGACCTTTCCCTTTGCATACGGAGGCGTTACCGCTCATTCTGCCGGATCAGGCTCTGTCGGAGGCGTGGCCGCTGACAAATTCGACATGGACACAACCACCGCGGATGCGAGTACGCAAACTGCATTGGCCATGCTCGGCGGAATGCTCAACGGGAAAGTCAAGATCAAGTCAGTGAAAGGGTCGGCGTGGCTGGAAAAATCCAGCGGCCGCCTGGTGAAGTTCAATCTGGACACAGACCTGAGCACACAGGATGGCCAGTCCTGGCAAGAGCACTACGAAGCGCTGGTCACGCCAAAGTAAATCGGCCAGATTCTGAGGAAACACAGGCGATCTTTTAGGTGCGCATTCGCGAATCGAAATCTCCGGATGCGCGATGGAGGAGGCCCACGAAGGAAAGAGCAGACTTTTTCTCGCAGGGAGGACCGCAATGGTCAAGATATTCAGATTATCGATGGTTACAAGGCAATCCGTGATTGCGTGGCTAGGCACATTTCTGCTGGCGAGTCTTCTGCTGGGAATCCTGGGCGTGTCGCCGCGAACCCAAGGTCAATCTATTGTGCAGCACTCGCCGACGCCCACACCCACGCCCAAGGTGGCTGGGCATCCGCCATCGCCTCCCCGACCCACACCGGCGCCGAAGGTTGCTGGCGGGCGTCCGCAAGCAGCCCCCACACCGGCGCCCAAGGTTGCCGGGCGCCCGACCCCGACGCCAACTCCACGTCCCAATCCAACTGCCGGCCGCGTGGTTACGGCGCAACTGTCGGTGAATGCGCCCGGCAAAGTCGGCCAATGTCCGGCGCAGGAGAATTTCAGCGGCGCCATCACCACCAATGGGGCTGCCCAAGTCACGTACACGTGGGTGAGTTTTGACGGCGGCACATGGCCCAGCGGCACGTTGCGCTTCAGCGGACCAGGCACGCAAAGGGTCAGCGAACAGGTCAGGTTGGGCGCGGCTGGCCAGGTGGTCCACGGATGGATGCAACTCAAAGTACTTTCGCCAAACGGAATACTGTCGCCCAGGGCGCAGTACACGGTCAATTGTTCCGGGGGCCAGACCGCGGGCCGCGTCGTCAGGGCGCAACTGACGGCGTCGAGGAGCGCCTCCGCCTCCTGTCCGATGCAGGAGAACTTCAACGGCGCCATCACCACCAATGGGGCGGCCCAGGTCACTTACACCTGGACCAGTTCCGATAACTCGACCTGGCCCCAGGGCACTCTGCAGTTCGCCAGTGCGGGCACCAAGGCGGTGAGGGAGACATGGAAGCTGGGCGCGGCGGGGCAAATGACCAACGGCTGGGTGCGGCTCAAGGTCCTCTCGCCCAACGCCTACATGTCGAACCAGGCGCAATTCAATTTCCGATGCCCTTAAAGAGTCTGAATAGGCCCGTCAGCTCAAGCAGCGGCCCAAATGTCGATAGTTCATATCAAGGAGGAAGAACAACGATGATCCAGCGAGAGAAGCAGTCTTTGCTTGGGAGGGGCGGACGCATTCCAGCGGTCTGGGCGCTTTTGACCACGGCGGCTGTAGTGATGGGAAGCTTCCTTCCGGGAGTGGCGCAGGGGCCGCTGAAGATTCCCTCCTTTTCTGCCGACCAGATCCACACCATGGGCGGCAAGACCAAGACCATGAAGGTGCACGCCACGCCTAACGCGATGCGGATGGAAGGCGAGGACAAGGGGAAAAAGTCCATCGTGATCATGCGTTTTGACCGCAAGGTGATGTGGAGCCTGATGCCCGACCAGAAGATGTACGTGGAGCTGCCGTGGGCCAGCCAGGCGGAATGGGCTTCCTGGGCGGAAGGAGCGGAGGTGCAACGCCAGTCTTTGGGCACGGAGCAGGTGGGAGCCTACCTGTGCGAAAAGTCGCGCGTGCAGGTCACGCTACAAGGCAAGGTCTACACCAGCTTGGAGTGGACGGCCAAGCAGTTGAACGACATGGTGGTGAAGACCCAGGACGAGAAGGGCCAATGGTCCACGGAATATCAGAACGTCCAACTGGGCCCGCAGGATCCATCGCTGTTTGAGGTGCCGGCGGACTACAAGAAGCTCTCTCTGGGCGGGATGTTCCAGCCGAAATGAGTGGGAGGCGCGGGCGAAGCCTTGCAAGCCTCGCGCGCGCTGGCCGGCATCTCGACAGGTTGAGCGGCGACACTGGGCAAGAAAATCAGCACGTAAGCGGTGCGAGACATCGTCGCGCCACGTAGTGGGAGCGCGCAACGGAGGTCACATGAACGCTCAAAGCGCGTGGTTACCGTCGTCGGCCATCGCGGGGTCGATGCTCGTGGTTTCTCTCTTAGCACCTGCGCAGGTTCGTCTCTGCGCACGTGCGAGTACTGCGCAGTACGGTGCGATCCGGGGAGCGATCTTGCAATCCGGCACTGGGAACAAACCCGGAAAGTCCACAGCTAATACCGGCGCACGAGTCGTGTCACCATCAGGATTAAAGCCTCGCCCGAGCCCGAAGCCCTCCCCTGCCAGCGTGGCTGGTGGCATCCACAAGACGGGCGGCGGTCAGACAGGCAGCGGCAAGGGCACCGGGCCTGGCGCGCCTGGAACTACAAACGGAGCTAGTGGCGGCCAAACCGGCAGCGGGCGTGGTACCGGAGTTGGCGCACCCGGAGCAAGCGGTGGTCAAACAGGCGGAAGCCGGGTCGGCGCCAACGGAACTGCAGGGGGAACTAACGGCGTCACCGGGCAAACCGTGAGCGGCGTTGGCGGAGCTGGGGCTGCCAACGGAGCTAACGGCGGCGCCAAAATGGGTGTAGGCCAGGACGGCGGCACTGGAAGAAGCGGGAGCGGTGGTCAAACGACTGGCGGCCGTGCCCCCGGGATTGGCGGAGCTGGGGCTGCCAAC
>DATDGY010000024.1:0-50829 GCA_036521855.1 Candidatus Angelobacter sp. | reverse complement strand
GAAACTGCTGCACAGCACGTTCCTGTTCAATCTGATATCGTCTCTTCACGACTCTCTCCTTTTCCTTCCACGGAAATTTCCTCGGCCATTATGGCTGAGGGTTGAGAGTCGCTATTTTTCTACGAATTAACGGACATCCTCTTGGGGAGTGCGGGTTCTGACGCTGCTGCTCGCCGGCGGAAGCGATCATTTTGCGCTGCACGCGGAGCTGAACTGGCATGTGCTCGGGGCCGCGGCGGCGTTGACGATGATCACGGGGTTGTTGTTCGGACTGGCCCCGGCCCTTGAGGCGACGCGAGTGGACGTGATGCCGGTGCTCAAGGAAACGCGAGCCGGCGAGCGGCGGCCAGGTAGACGCCTGCGCTTCAGTTTGGGGCGGATGCTGGTGGTTTCGCAAATCGCGATTTCGCTGCTGCTGCTGGTGGCGGCAGGATTATTTGTGCGGACGCTTTCCAATGAGCAATCGCTCGAAATGGGTTTCCATCGCGAAAATATTCTGTTGTTCAAGCTCAATGCGCAGCAGGCGGGCCATCGCGACCCGGAAATTATCGCGTTCTACAGCGATTTGCAAAAGCGCTTCGCCGCACTTCCGGGAGTGCGCGGTGCGACTGTAGCGAATTCGCCGCTGATCGGCGATGGCGCCTGGGGCTGGCCGGTGGTTCCCATCGCCATGCAACGGCCGGAGCATGCGCCCAGCGGGCATGGCTCCGGCTTCGACCGTACGGCCACTCACGTCTTGGCGACCGGGGCGGGTTTCTTCAAAACGATGCAGATTCCGCTATTGGCCGGGCGTGAATTCGATGAACGCGACCGGTTGGGCTCTCCGCCTGTGGCGATTGTCAACGAGGCGTGGGTGAAGACGAATCTCGAGGGCCGGAATCCGATGGGGCAAAGCGTCGTGAGCTACGGGCCGGGACTGAGGCCCCAGGAGATGGAGATTATCGGCGTGGCCAAGAACGCCAGGTACGATGACCTGGCCGGCGATTTTCCGGCGATCGTTTACATGCCGTACGAGCAGAACCTGAACGTCCCCGTCGCGGAGATGACGTTTTTCCTGCGCACTACGGGCGATCCGCTGGCCTACGCAAGCACGGTACGCGAGATCGTGCACAAGGCGGACGCGCGCATTCCGTTAACAAACCTGGGCACGCAAGCTGCGCAGATCGATGGTGAGATGAGCCAGGAGATCCTCTTCGCGCGGCTGTGCACGGGTTTCGCGATTCTGGCGCTGGCGATTGCCTGCGTGGGATTGTATGGAACAATGTCGTACACGGTCGCGCGGCGCACGGGCGAGATCGGGATTCGGATGGCACTGGGGGCACAGCGCGGTACTGTGGTCTGGATGATGCTGCGCGAGGTCCTGATCCTGGCCGCGGTAGGGCTCGCGATCAGCGTGCCTACGGCTCTTGGTGCGTCGATATTTGTGGAATCGTTTCTTTTCGGAATCAAACCCAATGACCCCCGAGCCCTGGCGGCAGCCGTGGTGATCCTGCTGAGCGCCGCGCTTCTTGCAGGTTATGTGCCCGCGCGCAAGGCGTCGCGAATCGATCCCATGATTGCGTTGCGGCACGAGTGAGAAAGAGCCGACGCTGGCTGGCGCGTAAACGAAACCCTCGCTGTGTGAAACTTCCCCGCTAAAGCGACCACTATCTAGCGCAACGTTTTCGATGCAACGTGGCAGCTGCCCGAATCACAGGACCGGCCGAAGAGGCTTCCTAGCGGCATCCGGTAGCGCGCGAAAACCCGATAGAACGCGTCAAAAATCGGCCGAAGCACCGGCCAGCCAGTCGGAGCCAGTAGCCATCCTAAACCGACCAAGCTGTAGGCCTCTCGAAACGCCTCGACCGCGCGGACCATGCGTCCATCGGGAAATACGCCGTGCATCGCTTGCATGAGTTCTTCACGAGTGGTGGCGTAGCGTGCCGGATCGAAGCCGGCGTCGGAGATGTCCTCGAAAGCCAGATGACCGCGGCGGTTCCAATGCTGCAACCACTTCACCTCGCGCACACACACCGGACACTCGCCGTCATACAGCAATTTGAAACGCCATTCGCTCATAACAGCATCCGGTCCTTGCTCGCCCAGCCCGGCGCACCTACAAATCCTACCACTTGTGATGAACGTGTTCAAATTTAGAGGAAAGCAACGTGGCTGTTTCCCCGTCCACCAACCCATTCCGAGCACGAGCCGGGAACCAGCGTTGACAGCTTGCATGTTTCTCGGGCGAGGGCGAGGAACCTGCTCCGCCGAGGCGTCCTTCGATCGAGGATGCTCGGCTCACGCGTAGCGGCAGCGGAGCCGATCACTCTTCCCATTCCCTTCGCCAAGCTCAGGGTCGCGGGCATTCGGGATGGGGTGTCGTGGTAGATTGATCTCGAAGAGTTCATTCCCGCTTTAACCCGCCGAGCGGGTCGGGTGTGACAGTCTCTATCGCTGAAATTCAAAAATGACCCACTAGAAGGTTGCATTGAAGCTGCTCTTGCTGAGCACGGCCCGACCGGGATAATCTTGTGCGAATCCTCCCGGAACTTATGAAGCGCCACGTGCTGATCTACGGATTAATCGGTGGAATCCTGATTGCCGTGCTGAAGTGGACTGAGTATCGCTTCCTGGTCATCGAACATTCCATCGAAATCTACGGTGGACTGATCGCGGCGACCTTTGCCGTTCTTGGTATCTGGCTCGGCCTTAAGCTAACCCGAAGGCAGCAGAGGATCGTTTTCAGGCCAGTCCCTGTGCCTGCCGGGGAATCGTTCTTCCCGGACGAGAGAAAACGGGAAGACCTCGGCATCACGCGCCGCGAGCTTGAGATCCTGGAACTGATCGCCCAAGGCATGAGCAACCGCGAGATCGCCGGGAAGCTTTATGTGAGCGAGAACACGGTCAAGACCCATTCCAGCCGTGTTTTCGACAAATTAGGGGCCAGGCGACGAACCCAGGCTGTGCAGCTCGGCAAGGAATTCGGCCTGCTCCCTTGAAATAATCAGTAGCGGGCTTTTTGAGTTTCATTGGCCGATCACATTTGGGGTTTAGAGGAATTGGTGGGATTATTGTAGAAACGGGTGCACGGACGGGCAGCATGACTCTACTCTGGGGTGTCGTATATGGCGTCGGAGGGCTGGCTCTAATCCTTTGGGCCGTTCCCCTCTCCATCCGCTACAACGCATGGACCACTCGGCTGCGTGAGCGTCATCCCAACTTCAATCCGCCGCCAACCCCGGAATGGCGCACCCGGAATACCAAGATAATGACGACTATGTTCCAGGTTGCTGGTGTATTCTTTGCTCTTGTTGCAGCGCTGAGTCTCTTGGCGTTCTTCGGTGGCAAATCGCACTGAAGTTCATAACAGCCCAGTGCCAGCCACTCCCTCAAACGAATGATTTTTCCCGTCAGCAGCTAAAATCACCCGAAAGGATGATGACAGGGACCCTGCCTGGTGCGGTATGGTGGGTCCGCATCGACGTTTGCACTCACAGGAGACGCATATGAAAAAGACGGTAATAACCTTCGGGCTGATATCCGGCGCAGTTTCTTCTCTGATGATGGTGGCCACAGTGCCGTTCGAGGGCAGAATAGGCTTTGCCGGGGGCCTGGTCGTCGGCTACACGGCGATTGTGCTCTCGTTCTTGCTGGTGTTCTTCGGCATCCGGTCGTACCGCGACAACGCCGGCAACGGCCAGATCACGTTCATGAAAGCTTTTGCGGTGGGGATATGCATTGCTCTGATTTCCTGCGTCTTCTACGTCGTGACCTGGGAAATTCTCTACTACAACTTCCTGCCCGATTTCTGGGACAAATATGGCGCCCACACAATCGAAAAGCTCAAAGCCTCGGGCGCGAGCGACGCAGCCATCCAGGCGCAACTTCAGCAGATGAAGAAATACAAGGAGCTGTACGCCAACCCGCTCATCAACGCAGCCATGACGTTCATCGAGCCCTTCCCGGTCGGGCTGGTCATCACGCTGGTTTCCGCGGCGGTCCTGAGAAGAAAGCCGCAATCGTTACCGGCACAATCGGCGTCGCCGGCATCCTCGTGAACCGGTCCGGCGAACCTGGGTAGGTCGGCACTGCGCTCCTCCAACCGACCTATGGCTCGTCTCCCCCGTCGGTCAGTTACCAGGTACTTTGAGGAGTGAGCTTGCCCAAACCAGCGGGATATAGCCTTCATAGCGGTTTCCCTGCGCCCGAGGATTCGCGTAGAAACCACTTTCCGCGAGCGACTTTGTAGCAAAGCCGAATTCGTAGTGCCACACTTCGCTGAAGGCAAGCGAAAATGGCAGCCCGTTGCGCATCGGCGAGAGCCCGGAGAAGTCACCTTTCATCGACGGATAATTCCGCTGAAGCCAGTCTGTCATGATCTGACGGCTCAATTTCAGAGTTGCCTCTACCAGCGGTTTGTCGCGCTCCGTAAGAACGGGAACTCCCACAAGGTAGCGATGATCCGCCTCGCGCAAGTAACCGATTGCAGTGAGCAAACGCAATATCGCCCGCCTCCGGTCGTCCGGTAGGGGAAGCGCTTTCGCCAGTCCCTGGTCGTTGTCTGTACCTTCTGCTACTGCATTCATCACCTGGCCCGCATCGTCGATTGCCGACAGGAGAAGCACCACATATTCGGAACGCAGCGCCGCATACACATCGGGCAGCTTTCGCCAGTCCGCAATCGCAGCACTATCCAAGCCGTCGAATACGTCCGGCAGTCCCTGCAGGCGAGGCAGAGAAGCGCCGTCTCCGAAGGTTGAGAAGAACATCTTCGAGCCGGGGGCGGTCTGGCTATCACTGCAAAACCCGGTCAAATCCAACTGCGCGCCCACTTCGGCGGAGTGGACCAGATAAACGCCTCCATTCGCGTGGCGTGGCGGTTGCACTCGATAACCGAGTTCAGTCGTGAGGTCCAGCCCTCCCCAATTCAGGGCGGCACCGGCAATCAGGCCAAACATCAGTTGCGGGCGCAGAGCCGCATTCGGGTAGTTCTTGACGATCGCGTCGAATTCCCCCTTGTGCGCAAGGAACGCCTTCGCCAAACCCTGCCCATAACGGGCGCTCACGCGGTACATGGTTTCCTGATCCTCGACCGTCAACAGAAGATAATTGAGCCGGTACGCATCCTTTTCCTTGTCCTTGTCCGTTCGCAACAGTTCCAGTCGGAGCAACTGATCCAAGGTCACCGGGGTCCCCTGGACTGCCTTTTGTATCTCTTCCTTGGTAAGAGGACGCTGAACCGCATCCAGCATCAAACGCTGGACGGGAACAAACGAAAGAACAATTGAGGGTCGTCCAGGCCGGACTCTTTCACCCAGCCAGTCACGCCGGTGCTGATCAAGGGTTGGTTGGCGGCGTCTTCTGCAGAAGCTTGTGCCCGCGCAACCTGAATCGGCGCCAACAAGAAGATGATGAGAAGCATCCCTTCAAAATGAGTTGGCATTTCCAGATCTCCGTTTCCGACCTCGATCAGGTCAACCGGCTAAGCAAGAGTCAATCCTGTTTCATGGCGCCTGAAAAGGGCCCTTCTCACTACTGGCCCGACACTCCTGACATGAATGATGAGACCTGCGCTTCGCGCAGTGATTGGACATCTGATCTGCGTATACGCAGCCGTCTCTACGGAAGTTGCAGACAAAGGTGGCAGTAGGCTGATTTCGTCCTGTCCCGTCACAAACCAAAAGATACTGTGAAGTGGCTAGTGACGTTGGTTTGTTTCGGGTTCCCAGACAGACGGGCGGAGTTCGTGTGTTCGATGATTTGCGTTCGGACATGACCCAGATCTCGCAGAGCCAATAGAACCAATGACAAGCCTTTATGACAGTCCACGTGCAGTTCGCTTACTCGGTCAACATCCAGCGTGGAGATCGCCTGCTCTGCTTTTTCATCTCGTGAGAAGCTGCTTGGCTGGTCGAAGAAGGTGCAGACCTGATCCTCGGCCACCATCCCCATGTAATCCAACGCCCGGAATGCGTTTCGGGCCGGCCGGTTTTTTTCTCACTCGGCAACCACGTGTTCGATCAGGCCAACCCGAAAACAAAGGAAGGCATGATTGCCGACTGCCGTATTTACGCTGGACGACTACGCTGCCAAGAGATACGCACTCATACCGGTCCCGGCACTGCTATTCCGGTTCTCGCGGAGCCCGATGGTAAGTCAAATGCAGCACTTGCAACTTGTACGCCGAAAGTGAGAACGAGCCACAGAAACTAAGGGCGGTTCCGGCCCATCGTCGGCAACTCTGAAGCTGACCGCGACGAACAAACAAAAACGGCAGCCCCGGGTTCGGGCTGCCGTTTTCTGTCAACGAAGGAGCGCGCCATCGAGGCGCTTTTTGACAGATTCCTGCCAGATTGGTTAGCAGCGAAAAAAACTGTGGTTCGTTATCTTTGATGCTCCTGGCCCTGAAATTGGCGGCCAGCTCCGCCGGTGTTTTAACATTGGAGACGAGTCTTCTATAATTCACGCTTCGATGAGTGAAAACGTCAATGCGCCCGCCGCCCCGGTCTCCGCCACAGAGACGGAGCCAAAACCCGGGCCAGGATCTAAGATCGGCCCCCTGGATATCCTTCAGATCCAGGCCATTCTGCCCCACCGTTATCCTTTTCTGCTGATCGACCGCGTGCTGGAGATCGATCGCAAGCAGCGAATCGTGGCCCTCAAGAACGTAACCTTCAACGAGCCGTTCTTTGCCGGACACTTTCCCGGAAACCCCATCATGCCCGGCGTCCTGATCGTGGAAGCCATGGCCCAGGCCGGGGCCACGCTTCTCCTGACGGAAATTCCCGAACGGGACAGCAAGCTGGTGGTTTTTACCGGTATTGAGAAGGCGCGCTTCCGCCGCCCTGTGGTTCCGGGCGACCAACTCCGCATCGAGGTTGAGGTTCTGGCCTGGCGGAGCATCGCCGGACGCATGGGGGGAAAGGTCTTTGTGGACGGGAAGCTGGTGGCCGAGGCCACCGTCAGTTGCGCCGTCGTCAACCGTCCTCCGAATCATCCGGGCTCGGAAAACCCAGCCCCCGATCCCGGCCAAGATGAAGATAAAGATAAAGGATGAATGATTCATCCCACCGCCACCATTGATCCCGCGGCGAAGATTCCCGCCTCCTGCAAGGTGGGGCCACATTGCGCCATCGGTGCCGGAGTGGAGCTGGGCGAAGATTGCGAGCTGATCTCGCACGTGGTCATCGGGGGGCCGGCAAAGATCGGCTCCCACAACCGCTTTTTCCCATTCAGCGCCATCGGCGGCGAGCCGCAGGACGTAACCTACTCGGGCGAACCGACCCGGCTGGAGGTGGGCGGCCACAACGTCTTCCGAGAATACGTCACCCTCAACCGCGGGACCGTCAAGGGCAGCGGCGTGACCCGGGTGGGCAGCCATACGCTCATGCTGGCCGGCGCGCACGTCGGCCATGATTGCCAGGTCGGGGACCATGTAATGCTGATCAACGCGGCCACTCTCGCCGGTCACGTCACCGTGGACGAGTGGGCGGTGATCGGCGCGTACTCCGCGGTACACCAGTTCTGCCGCGTGGGAGCGCATGCCTACATCGGCGGCGGCACCATGGTCACCAAGGACGTGCTGCCCTTCGCCAAAGTGGTCTCCCCGCGCGAGGTCCGCACCTATGGCCTGAATGCCGTGGGACTGGAGCGGCGCGGCTTCAGCAAAGAACGCATCCAAAAGATCCATCATGCCTTCCGCGTGATCTTCAACTCCAAGCTGAATACCACCCAGGCCCTCGAAAAACTCAAATCAGAAGACGGCCAGGGCCAGAGTGAAGACGTGGCCATGCTGATCCGCTTTATCGAGGGGTCTGAGCGCGGAGTGGTGAAGTGACGGCGCTTTGCGGGTATCAGGGGCGCAGCATCCGTTGCTCAAGAAGCGAGTTCTTCCCCAGAGTGAAAACCACCGCTGGCTTTCCTGAGCGGAGCGCTGCGAAGATTTGTCCCCACATCGCTGACCGGCGCGGAGTCGAAGGACCCCGAGGATGTGTCGCGCTCTGAGGCAGCATCAAGGCGTTCTCACGAAACACCATCGAGAGAATTCCCTGAGACGGCATGGCGGAGGGCACATCCTCGGGGTCCTTCGACTCGCCCTCAGTCGTACCTCCTTCGGGCTCGCTCAGGCAAGCCAGTTAAACACGCGCAAGTCTTGCGGCCCTGAGGGTATCAGGCGGAGCCGCCAGCTCGTTCGAAGGCGACATCACTGGCCCTTGATACACTGTCACCGTGTCGCCGGAAAACAAACTGGGCTTGATCGCCGGCAACGGCAGCTTCCCTTTGCTGTTGCTCGACGCCGCCCGGGCCCAGGGCGCGCAGGTGATCGTTGCCGCTATCAAAGAGGAGACCTCGCCGCTGATCGAGCAGCGCGGAGCGGCCGCGGTCCACTGGATGTCACTGGGCGAACTGAGCAAGCTCATCGAGACCTTCAAGCGTGAGGGCGTGCGCACCGCGGTGATGGCCGGCCAGGTCAAGCACAAACAAATTTTTTCCGGCATCCGTCCCGATTGGCGGCTGGCCAAGGTGCTTTTCTCGCTGGGCACGCGCAACACTGATTCGCTGATTGGCGCGGTGGCCAAGGTGCTCGAAGACGAAGGCATTCACCTGATCAGCTCCACTTCATACCTGGAACCCCTGCTGGCCAAGCCTGGGGTCCTCACTCGCCGCGCGCCAACGGAGGCTGAGCAGAAGAACGTGGCTTACGGCCGCCAGGTCGCACGCCATCTTGCCCAGTACGACATCGGCCAGACGGTGGTGATCGCCGAAGCCGCATGTGTCGCGGTCGAAGCCATGGAAGGAACCGACGCGACCATCCTTCGCGCCGGAGAGATCATGAAAAGTTCGGGGCTTACCGCCGAAACCGACGCCAGCGTCCGATCACCGGATCACCGGATCACCGGATCACCCGATTCTTCTGCGCTCAGCCGCTCGCTCACCGTGGTCAAGGTGGCCAAGCCGAATCAGGATATGCGTTTTGATGTCCCGGTCATCGGCGTGAAGACCATCGAAACCATGGCCCAGGCCGGGGCCACCTGCCTGGCCGTTGACGCCGGCAAATGCCTGTTCCTCGATGGCGATCGCGTCATCCAGGCCGCCGATCAAAACGGAATCGTGATTGTGGCGGGGGCGGAGTAATTTGGAGCTCTGCCTTCAGTTATGGCTTGATTCATATCCTAAAAATGGGATAAGCTGATATGGCGCGGGCACGAAGAGTTACCGGTAAAAAACCGCTCTACTGGGTGGCCTCTGCAAAAGATGATCTTTTGCAGTTTCCAGAAGCAGTCAAGGACGAGATTGGCGTTGCGCTCAGCGTGGCCCAGTTTGGCGGCAAACATCCAAAAGCAAAACCGTGGAAGCGGCAGGGGCCGGGTGTCTTGGAGGTCGTGGAGGATTATCGAGGTGACACTTACAGAGCAGTCTACACGGTGCATTTTGAGGATTCGGTATATGTGCTTCATGCGTTTCAAAAGAAGTCGCCGAAAGGCGTAAAGACCGCAAAGAAAGACGTCGAATTGATAGCGAACAGGATCAAACTAGCCGAACAGGATCACAAATTGCGGTATGGCCAAAACAAGAAGTAAATCCGGCGTAGTTGCCAGCTCGGGAAATGTGTTCTCTGACTTGCGCCTCGATCATGCCGAGGAAAAGCAGACCAAGGTTCGTTTGGCGGTGGCCATCAACCAGATCGTTGGCCAACGGCGCTTGTCGCAGTCCGCGGCTGCGGGTCTCTTGCGGATCAATCAACCCAAAATCTCTGCTTTGGCGAACTATCGGCTGGCCGGCTTTTCCGTGGAACGTCTCATGAACTTTCTGAATGCGCTGGGAAGAGACGTGGAAATCATTATCAAAAAGACGCCATCCCGCCGGGCGTCAAAAATCCGGGTCTCGGCAGCCTGATTCGCGCGGCACGCTCTAAGCAGGAATGCGCGAGCGAGTAAGTACCCGGCCCTATTCACCGTCCCGTTCTTCTCCCGCAAGATGATCCAGCTCTCAACTTGGAATGACCTGACTGCCGCATGAAGCCTACTGTTGTTTTTCTCTTCGCCCTGATGTTGTTATGTGCAGCTGTCCTTGCGCAAACGCCGGACGCGACGTCCAGCACCATTGGCGTCAACGCCCATCTTCCCAACAATCCGGCCACGTCTTCCGCCAAACCGGCGATCACGCCCCGCCCAGCGCTGCGCCCGGCGCACAACTTTTTTGACCGCAAGAACTCACTGGCCATCGCTGCCGTGGCCGCGTCCCTTGCCGGCGACGGATGGTCCACGCAGCGGGCGCTGGCCTTGCCGGGTGCCCATGAAGTCAACCCGGTGGCAAGGCCGTTCGTGAGCAGCACCGCCGGCGAGGCCGCGTACTCATCCGCCGGTTTGGCCCTTGCGGTGGGCGGCATCTATCTGGCTCACAAGACCAACCACCATCGATGGGAGAGAATTGCCCCCTTCGCCCTGGCCGGTTGGGAGGGCTTCCTCACCGGCTGGAATCTCCACCAAACGTCACACGCTGGCCATTGATTCGCGAAAAGTTTTCCCCGGGGGTATTCGGCCCGATCGCCGTGCTTGCATGGCTTACCGATTGCATCCACTCACGTCAAAGCGATAGACTCGCCGTTGTCGTTGGAGATGGATCTTCCGGAGGTCTTGCCCATGGCTGCCATTACTCTCACCATTAACCGGGAAAAACGCCAGATGGACGTGGATCCGCGGACGCCGCTGTTGTGGGTCTTGCGCGACGAACTCAACCTTACAGGGACAAAATTCGGTTGCGGGAAAGGCCTTTGCGGGGCGTGTACCGTGCACGTGAACGGAGCGGCCACGCGGTCCTGTTCCACGCCGCTGGCCGAGGTCGAGGGCAAGAGCATCACCACCATCGAAGGCCTCTCCCTGCACAGCGATCATCCGCTGCAGCAGGCGTGGATTGCCGAGCAAGTTCCCCAGTGTGGTTACTGCCAATCGGGAATGATCATGACTGCGGCCGAACTGCTGCACACCAAGCCGCATCCTACGGACGCCGATATTGATGACGCCCTGGGCAGTCACATCTGCCGCTGCGGGACCTATCAGCGAATCCGCGCGGCCGTTCATCGCGCCGCAGCACCACCTCAGGCGAAGCCGGCGCAAGGGAGGCGGTCATGAGCACATCTTCAGTCACGCAAGTCACCAACGGAGTTACACGCCGCGATTTCATCAAGACGGGCACCACCCTGGTCATCGGCTTCTCGCTGCCGGAAAGCATGTTCGCGCAGAACCCCGAGCGCCCGCAGATCAATCCACTCAACGCCTGGATTCGCATCGCCAAGGACAATTCGGTCACGCTGATTCTGGGCAAGTCGGAGATGGGGCAGGGCGTGTGGACCTCGCTGCCCATGATTCTGGCCGAGGAGCTCGATGTGCCCTGGTCCAGTGTGAAAGTCGAGCAGGCGCCGACCAACCCGGCCGTGTACGACCACGGCACCGGCGGCAGTGGCAGCATCGCCAAGTCCTATCTTCCCCTGCGCCAGGCGGGCGCCGCAGCGCGCGAGATGCTGATCAGCGCCGCCGCCCAGACGTGGAACACGGCTCGGGAAGGTTGCCACGCCAAGCAAGGCGTTGTTTACCACGGCAATCGCGTGCGCGAACTCACGTACGGCGAGCTGGTAGAGACGGCGGCCAAGATGCCGATCCCCAATCTGGAAACAGTGACGCTCAAAAATTCCAACACCTTTGACATCATTGGCAAACCTCTGCCGCGGCTGGATATTCCCGCCAAGGTCAACGGCTCGGCCGTGTTTGGCCTGGATGTCCGCGTCCCCGGCATGCTGCGCGCGGTGATTGCGCGCTGTCCGTACAATGGCGGCAAAGCCAAGAGTTTTGACGCCGCCAAGGCCAAAGCCGTTCCCGGCGTGGTTGAAGTAGTAGAGATACCGGCGATCAAGGGAGCGCATAGCAAGGGCGGCGTTGCTGTGGTGGCGCAGAATACCTGGGCCGCCATGCAGGGCCGGAACGCTTTGCAGATCGAGTGGGACGGCGGCCCCGCCGACGACACCAGTGACGCGCTGCGCCAGCGTCTCTCCGCCGCCGACGAAAAGCCCGGCAAACCCATCCGCAACCAGGGCGACGTGGACGCCGCCTTCACCAAGGCAACCGAGAAGATCGACGCCGTGTACGAGCTTCCTTTTCTCGCTCACGCCACCATGGAGCCCATGAACTGCACCGCCGACGTGCGCGCGGATCGCGCCGAAATCTGGGCGCCCACGCAGGGGCCGCAATGGATCATGGCTGCCGTCGCGCAAGCCACTGGGCTGCCTGCCAAGTCAGTGGTAGTGCACACCACGCTGATGGGCGGCGGATTTGGCCGGCGCTACCAGGCGGACTTCGGCGTGGAGGCCGCTCAGGTCTCCAAGGCCGTGGGCAAGCCGGTGCAGGTAGTGTGGACGCGAGAAGACGACATGGCCCACGACTTTTACCGTCCCGCCTCGTGCCATCATCTCAGCGCTGCGCTCGACTCTACCGGACAGCCGGCGGCATGGCGGCATCACATCTGCTCCACCTCCATCGGCGTCTTCTGGGGCGGCAAGCCGGAAGGGCAAGAAGTCGCCGGCGCCGCCGAGGTCCCGTACTCGGTTCCCAACATTCGTGTGGAGTATGCGCCCGTGGACACCACTGTGCCACGAGCATGGTGGCGGTCGGTCGAGAACTCCTTCAATGGCTTCGCGGTGGAGAGCTTCATCGATGAAATCGCCGCGGAGATGAAGAAAGACCCGCTGCAACTGCGCCTGGAAATGCTGAGCGGCGACCGCAAGATTCCCAACAGCTCGGAGCCTAAAGCAACGCCCTTGGAGACCGCGCGGCTGCGCGCCGTGCTGCAGGAAGCCGCCACCCGCTCGGGATGGGGCAAGCCGCTGCCCAAAGGACGCGCCCGCGGCATCGCCTGCTTCTATTCGTTCGATACCTACGTCGCCGAGGTGGCCGAGATATCCATCGAGAACAAAGAGGTGCGCGTGCATCGCGTGACCTGCGCGGTGGATTGCGGACGAGTCATCAATCCTGACGGCGTGAAGGCACAGATGGAAAGCGCCGTGATTTACGGCCTCACGGCGGCCCTCTACGGCGAGATCACGGTGAAAGATGGCGCCGTGGAGCAGAGCAACTTTCACAACTACCCGATGGTGCGGATCAACCAGGCGCCCCATACCGAGGTGTACCTCATGCCTAGCACCGCCGATCCGAAGGGCGTGGGTGAACCCGGCGTGCCGCCGATTGCTCCCGCAGTGACCAACGCGGTGTTTGCTCTGACCGGGACGCGAATCCGCCGGCTGCCCATCAAGCTATGAAACGATGGGAGACCGATCTCCTGATCACGAGATCGATGGATCCCTCGGGTCACGCTGCGCGTCGCGAGGGATAGGCAGCGCGGGGCTGCCCCATGAGCGGCATCTATCTGGCTCACAAGACCAACCCCACCACTGGGAGAGAATTGTCCCCCTCGGCCGGGCCGGTTGGGAGGTTTTCTCACCGGCTGGAACCTTCACCGGGCTTCGCGGGCGAGCCATTAGGCTTGCAAGATCTCCCGGCAGCCGGCGTTCTTAGTCCATCGACCAAGGGAACCACCCCGAGCGGAGTGGTGTCTCTTAGATGGACGTGGTCCCATGAAGACTCCCTGGGCTCTGGCAGTGCTATTGTCCGGAATGTCGTTCTCTGTGTACGCGCTGCAGGGAAAGTCGCCCGAAGCGGCGCTCGAAGAGATGGCGACTGCCGAAAAACCTGAAGCCATCGTGCGTCATCTGCCGGAGGCGGTCCAGAAGAGTATTGATGAACTTCCCAAGCCGCAGAAGCAGCAGGTATTGGACAAGCTGCTGTCCATGAAGAGCGAGCATCTTGGCGGCTACACCATCCGTCGTGCCAGCAGAGCCGACGGATGGGAGATCATCGACGAGGATGGCCAGAGCCAAGGCAAGGTTACGCTAGGCAACGTCTTTGTCTCGGGGCTGGATGCTTTGGTTTCGCTCCAGCTGCAATCGGAAGACGACTCGCAGACATTCATGGTTGCCATGCGTCTGGAAGGTGACGACTGGCGCATCGATGACTTCGGTCCCTGGCAGAAAACGAACCTGCATCTGCGCCAGCTCGTCCACCAATCCTCGGAGTTGGAAAAGAATGAGGCCGCGGCCAAGGCAGACCTGCAAAACATACTCATGGCGCTCTACCGTTATGCCCAACAATATCCCCAAGTCGGCCTTCCTTCCCGGCTCTCCATGCTCGCCGGACACGAGGGGCAAGAGCCCTCGGTAGATCATGCAGGACTCCTCGATGAGGGGTTCGCGGCCGAGCCCCTGATCATGGACGGCTATCAGTTTCGTTATACGCTCACGCGCGCCGGCCTGGGAATGGCGGTAGAGCGCAGGCTCGACATAGGCGACTTCCAGCTCATCGCCGCTCCCATCGAGTTCGGAAAGACCGGCAACAGGAGTTATTTCCTAGATTCAAGCGGCAAGATCACGGCGACCGCTGAAAACCGACCCGCCACCAAGGACGATCCCGCCCCCGACGATGAAGATTGATGAGGGTTGAGAATGCGTTGGCTGACGTCGCCCGAAAAGCCATATATGAGTTGCGATCCGGCGATTGATAAATGAGCTCAAGATGACGCCCGAAATGATGTTGGGGCGCGAAGATGAAATGGTGGAAGAACGGCCCTTCAGGGCCCTGATAGGAATGCATTTAGAAAAAGGGCTTCAGCCCTGGTGGCGGTGGCTCCGGATCCATCCCTGATGCGCCACCAGCGCTAAAGCGCATATTCTAAACATCCTCTTTCGCGGCCATAAATGGCCGCTCTTCCACCATCCCAGCAGTGCCACTCTGTGCCCTGCTTTTTACTCATTCTTGGCTGAAACGCTGGCCAGTTTATCTGCACAACATAAAGAAACAAGAACGGAGGCACTATGGCAGCTGACGATACCTTGAAGAAGATCGAGGAGCGATTGACGCGCTTGGAAGCCGCTCAGGCGAAAGGCGCAGGAGTAGGCCCTGGAGCAGGAGCGGTTCCGGGCGGAGCCGTGGTCGATCCGCCACCCTGGGGCGGCGGTGGCGGCTGGGGAGGATGGGGAGGATGGCATCCGGGTTGGCCGCCACGTCCCGTTGTGGATCCTGCCGTATTCCACCGGCCAGTCGTGGATCCTGCGGCATTTCACCGGCCGGTCGTCGATCCGGCGGTGTTTAATCGCGCAGTCGTGGATCCGGCGCCGTGGGGCGGAGGCGGCGGATGGGGAGGCTGGCCGCATTGGCCGCATCCCATTGTCGATCCTGCGGCGTGGGCCTCACACCAGGCATCGGCGGAGGCCCTGGGCAGGATTGGCCCTATCGGCGATCCACCGCCCCCTGACGTCAGCCGCTTTTCCATTGCCCAGCTCGAAGCTTCGCTCCATTCCATCAATGCGGAGAAGGCTCGTCTGACCTCCATGGAGACGCTGATCAAGCAGCAACTGGACAAAGCCAAGCAGGCGCAGCAGGGTTAGGGAAACTCGAATATTTCTGCGGATTCCCGGGCAGATCTTGATCTGATCTTGCCCGGGAAGAATGAGGTGCGCACATGCAAATTCAGCCATCCACTCCAGTCGCAATCCCACCGTTGGATCCCCAAGGCCGCGCGCAGAGGATCCTGCTCATCGGCTTCCAGGATCAGGACAATCTCGGCCTGCGTTATCTGATCTCGGCCGTGAACGCCTCCGGTCATCGCGCGTCCATCATGACCTACGGCTCCGATCCCGATCCCATCCTCAAGCGCATTCACCGGGAGAAGCCGGACGTGGTGGGGTTCTCGCTGATCTTTCAGTACATGGCGCCGGACTTCGGCCGGGTGATCGCGGCCCTGCGCGAAGCCGGGGTAACCGCTCATTTCACCATGGGCGGCCACTACGCCAGTTTCGAGCCGGCGGAAATTCTCAAGCGCACGCCCGGATTGGATTCGGTGGTGCGCTTCGACGGCGAAATCACCCTGGTCAAACTCCTGAACTGTCTGGGTGCGGGCGCGGACTGGCGCACTCTTCCCGGCATCGCTTTTCGTTCGCAACAGGGTGAAATCAACGTGGCCGCGCTGGCGCGCGTGGTCGACGACCTGGACCTGCTTCCCCAACCCGACCGCAAAACGATTGACTACGAAGGCCATCCCATGCCCACGGCTTCGGTTCTGGGTAGCCGCGGATGCCCGTGGGATTGCTCCTTCTGCAGCATCCGGCCATTCTACGAAGAGCAGGGCGGAGCGTTGCGCCGGCTGCGCAAGCCGCAGGCGGTGGTCGATGAGATGATCGATCTGCACCTCAACCGCAGCGTCCCCATCTTCCTGTTTCAGGACGACGACTTCCTCGCCGGCGGGAAAAACGCCAAGGTCTGGGCGATGCAGATTGCCGATCTCATCGTGGAAGCCGGTTTCGCCGGCAAGATTGCCTTCAAGATCAGTTGCCGCTCCGACGAAATCCACGAGGACGTCCTGCAGCGGCTGATGGCCGGCGGGCTGACCCACGTCTACATGGGCGTAGAGTCGGGAGACGAAGAAGGTCTCATCAACATGAGCAAGCGGATGAAACCGGAAGCCCACTTGCGGGCCGGCCGCATCCTGAAACAATTAGGTCTCTCTTTCGACTTCGGCTTCATGCTGGTGGAACCCTACTCGACCTTCCGCAGCATCCGCCAGAACGTCGATTTCCTGGAAGCCTTTATCGGCGACGGCTGGACGGTGGCCCCGTTCTGCCGCATGCTGCCCTACGCGGGCACGCCCATCAAACGCAAACTCGAAGCCGAAGGCCGTTTGCTGGGTACGCCCTTCGAGCCCGACTACAAGTTCCTGGAACCGAAGCTGGACCACTTCTACGATTGGATGGTGCGGACGTTCTACGAGAGGAACTTTACCAACCGGGGACTCTGCCACATCCTGCGCGGCATGCTCTTTGAAGCCCACTTGCGGTTGCCCGGACGAAGCCGGGTTTCGGAAGGACAGAAAGCGTACCTGCATTACCTGACCGCGGTCTGCAACCGCGTGGCCTGTTACACCCTGCGTTGCGCCGTGGACCACATCGAGTCCACGCCACTGGCCCGCCTCGAACAGGACACGGGTTATCTCGACGGCCTGACGGCGCACGAAAAACGGGAAGAAGCGCGCCTGACCAACGAAGTCGCGCAGTACTACGAGTGGGTCCATCAGGACCACACTCCGATCCCGGGTCCGGTGGGCGGGTTTGATAAGTCGTGGACCTTCTATGAAGGGGACCGCGAGGCCGCGGGTGTGGGCGCGGCCTGACGCGTACTCCATGTGAATCGTAATGGACGTCGTTCTTGTCTCCATGCCTTTCGCCGAGGTCCAGCGGCCCTCCATCGCACTGGGCCTCCTGCAGGCCGCTCTGGTGGGCACCGGCATCGGCAGCGAAGTCGTCTACGGAAATTTCCTGTTCGCTGAGACCATCGGGCTGGTGGCCTACCAGGCCATGCAGTCCGCTCCCACCGACCATCTGCTGGGTGAATGGTGCTTCTCCGCCGGGCTGCTCCCTGAAACTTCCGCGCATGGCGCCGCGCAAAAAAGAAGAGAAGACGAATATCTGGACCTGGTCCTGGACGTACGTTGCACCGGCTTCCCCGAGCGACTCGAAGACCGTAAAGGTCTGATGCGCTGGGTGCGTGCGCGCGGCGCCGCATGCGTCGAAGAGACGGCCCAAGCCATCGTGGCCCGCGCTCCGCGCATTGTCGGCTGCAGCTCCGTCTTCCAGCAGCATTGCGCTTCTCTGGCCCTGCTGAAGCGCATCCGCGAGCTGAGCCCGCAAACTGTGCTGCTGATGGGCGGAGCCAACTGTGAAGGCGAAATGGGCGTGGAAACCCTGCGCGCATTTCCCTGGGTGGATTGCGTGGTTTCCGGCGAAGCCGACGCCATGTTCCCCAGCCTGTGCCGCGTTTTGCTGGAGCAGGGCCGCGACGCCGATCCGGCCGGGCTTCCCGACGGCGCCATTTCGCAGGGCCATGTGCGAGGCCAACTTCAATACGCCACCACCCCGCCACGCCCCCTGCTCCGCGACATGGACGCCCTGCCTATGCCCGACTATGACGGCTACTTCCAGGCGCTCGCCGCCTCGCCGCTCGCCGGCTTCATCCAGCCGGGGCTGCTGATGGAGAGCTCGCGCGGCTGCTGGTGGGGAGAAAAATCGCACTGCACGTTTTGCGGGCTCAACGGCACCGGCATGAAGTACCGGTCCAAGTCGCCCGACCGGGTTCTGGCCGAACTGGCCGATCTCTCTTCGCGCTATGGGCTGCGTGGATTTCAATTTGTGGATAACATCCTCGACATGTCGTATTTCAAGACTGTGTTGCCGCGTCTCGCGGAGGTCCCGGCGCATGACAAATACGCGCTCTTTTATGAGACCAAGGCCAATCTCAAGCGGGAGCAGGTCCGCTTGCTGGCCGAGGCCGGAGTGCGCTGGATCCAACCCGGCATCGAGAGTCTTTGCGATCAGGCGCTCTCGCTCATCGGCAAGGGCAACTCGGCGCTCATGAACCTCCAGCTCCTGAAGTGGTCGAGCGAGTTCGGGATTCACACATCGTGGAACATCCTCAGCGGACTTCCCGGCGAGTCCGACGCCTGGTATGCGGGCATGGCCGAGTGGCTGCCCGCGATCTTTCATCTGCAACCGCCATCCGGAGTAAACCGGGTTCGCTACGACCGCTTCAGTCCCTATCACATGCGCCCCGGAGATTTCGGCCTGACCCTCGCGCCCAGCCGCGCCTATGCCTACGTCTATCCTCTGCCCCAGGAATCGCTGATGCGGCTGGCGTACTCGTTTGAGGACAGCGGACAGCCGGGGCACGTCCATCGCGGGGTGCATGACCAGCCCGGCCGGCAGGAGCTCCAGGAACTCGTGGGGCAATGGAACGATCTCTGGCAAACGGCCAGACCGGTTCTGCAGTTTCGCGATGACGGCCGGCGCCTGCAATTTTTTGATACGCGTCCCTGCGCTGGCCGGCGCAGCTGGACGGCGGAAGAATTGGAGTCGGAGATCTATCGTTTGTGCGACTCTGCGCAAACCCCAGCCGCGTTGTTCAGCCGGTTGTCCCAGCAAACGGGAAGCGCAGCGGCGATGTCCATGGACGACCTTGATCCGGCGATTGCCGCTTTGTGCGACGCCAAAGTCCTTCTACGGCTGAACGGCAAGCTGCTTGGCCTCGCCGTCAATGCCGCGAGCGTGGGTTGAAGATGAATTTAGCTTAAATCCTGTATCCCAGATCGATACAGGTATCAGGGCACGACTTCAGTCGGGCCGACAGAGTCTTCGAGAATATGGCTTTAGCCGCTGCCCTTCATTCTTGTTCCTCGATTTTCTTGCCAGGTGAGACCCATGACAGGCGCTAAAGCGCGATCCTTTTTAAGGCACTGGACGGCCCGAGTAAACTCGTGCCCTGATACTTGTATCGCTTCCCGCAAATCTTTTTAGCACGCTGAAGTCGTAGAGCTTGAGCGCCGGAGGCGCGAAATGAGTTAGCCCAGGCCGGCAGGCCTGGGTAGCTGTAAGCCTGGCGAAGGGACGCCGCGGGCTACACCAATTGTGGAAATGCTCTAGTTAGCCGCCCAGCCATTCCACGGGCTTGCCATGGAAGCCGGATCGGGCCAGCAGCCGGTCTTCTCCGCCGGGCCAAAGCTGTAAGCGGACTTCAGCGACGTCGTGGGCCGGCTCAAAGCGCAGCCAGGCCAGAGGACGTTCGCGAGTAGCGGCTCGTCCGGCGGCGGCCATCGCGCCCGCGATGCGGTCGCGGTCGGCGGGCGGCAGGTACTGCCACGTAATCGAGTGATAGACCACCGTGGCCGCCCCATTGCTACTGCTTCGTTCCGCCAGCGTTGCCTCGATCCAGTCGGCCGCGTTGGCCTGGTCCACGCGGGCGGGAACGCGGCGCGCCACCGCGATGGCGGCCGAAAGCTGGCGCAGGCGATCCACCTGGTCCGGCCACACATACGACTGGAGCGTCAACCTGCCTTCCTCGCTGCATGGATCAATGGGTGCAGCGTCGCAGCCCCGTCGCTCCACAATCTCCACAGTCTGGTCGAAGCGCGGATGCGCACCGGCAAAGGCGCCGGCAATGCGCACCGGCGAATGAACGTCGCCCCAGCCCTCATCTCCGGCTTGGTAGCGGTAGTGGTCCCAGCGAAGGATGAGGCCGCCGGCGGCCCCGGCCTCAAACAGGCGCAGGGGCAGGCGGGTCTGCCGGGCCACTTCAAGAAATCCGCCGAGCAGCGCGGCGCAACGGCCTACCTCATTGGTCTGCACGGGATGGCGGACCAGTTCGCGCAGCGCCGTCGTATGCTGTTGCACCACGGCGAGGAATGCCGGCCAGGGGTCGTTATTACGAGGATCGCCACGATCGGCATCGGCATCGCCGCCATTGGGATCGCCGCCCAGCGAGGGATAGAACGCTGCGAGCTGCGGCGCCTGACCCTGCAGCGCCAGGCGATGTACCGCCCCCAGGAAGCGCAAAGCCAGCGCGGAGTCCGGCGGATCGTCGTGGTGGCCGCGCAAGACCGTCCAGCACACGCCGCCGGTTCTCGAATCCGCGGCAGCCTGGCGCAACAGGGACGAATACAGCCGCGAGCCCAGCCTCTCGCACCACTCCGCCTGTTTGAGGAGCCGCCGGGCGACGATTTCGTTGGGGTCAGTCATGCTGGATTCGTTCGCGACGGTCGAGAATCTATGTGCCGCTGATCGCGGCGGAGCTCTCGGGGCCGCAAGGACAGGAAAACCATACCGCGGATCAACGCTGATGACCGCGGATTGTATTCTTTCTACCGCGCAACCACCGCATCATTCGGTTGACAGCATTGGTTTGGCGAGGACAACGCGGACCAAGCTGTTCCGAGCCTAACAAACCAGACCCTAATTCCCAAGCTTTTCGCCGTGCCTCCGCGTCTCCGTGGTGAGGTTTTCATCTAAATGAAGACTGGCTGTCCGGGTTACTCGCCGCGAATCGCACGAAAGAACGCGAATTAACCAACGATTTGCAGATTCGCGTGTTTTCGCGGCAATTCGCGGCTAACGACAAAAGCACACAGCAACTGGAGAAATTGCCCTAGCAGAACCAGAACGTGAATCCCAAGCTCTTTTCCGTGTCTCCGCGTCTCCGTGGTGAGGGCTTCATTCAAATGAAGAATCGCCGCCGGGGAGCCCGGCGTTCAACGACCCTCTTGACTGCATCACCAAGCCGATTTCTTCGACTGCCTTACCGCAGGCCTAAATAAAGGCCTGCTCCGCCCTCTAGTCCGAGATTTGACCTTTCTCGCCTGATCCTGCTAAACTCAAGGATTCATAGCCACTTATCCCACCCAAGAAGGTTTTTCAAGTGCAAGGTTACACCCGCCGTCAACTGAAAGAAGATCGATTCGCCGAAACCGCCAGAGAGGCCGCGAGCTGGGCTTCAGGACATCGCCGCCCGGTGATTTGGGGCATCGGCGTGGTAGTGGTCGCAGCCCTGGCCTACGCCGGCATTGCCGCCTGGCTGAACCACAAGAGCGAGCAAGCCAACATCGAACTGGGCGTGGCCATGCGGACGTTGACTGAGCCGCTGCGTCCCGCCGGCGTTCAGCCCGCGGAAGGCGACGCCAGCTTTGCCACGGTGGCCGAGCGCGCCAAGGCCGCCGGCAAACAGTTCCAGGCAGTCGCCGACAAGTATGGTTACATCAAGCCAGGCAAGATTGCGCGCTACATGCAGGGCGTGACTACGATGCAGGCAGGCGACAACGCGGCGGCCGAGCAGCAGCTCAAGGCGGTCGCGGACTCACGCGACAAGGACGTTGCCGCGTTGGCGAAAATGGCTCTGGGCTCCCTGTATCGTTCCTTGGATCGGCTGGCGGACGCCGTCCGCGTGTACAAAGACGTGGAAGATCATCCCACCGCCACCGTCTCCAAGGTCCAGGTGCAGCTGGAGATGGCGGCCATGTATGAGAGCACCAATCCGCAGCAGGCTGCCAGCATCTATCAACAGATCCAGAAAGACAACCCGAACAGCGCCGCCGCACAAATTGCTTCCTCCAGGATGGCCACGGTGAAGTAACTACCGCTCTCTGCGCGGCTGGTTGCCGAAGTTTCCAACAGCGCGTGGTCGGGACAACACTCTGAAAGAAATCACGGCGCTTGCGACGCGAGCGGAATCGTGCCCGTTTCTAATGCACACTTGCCAGCGGCCAACCTTAGCCGCAGGTTCGCATCTCTTCTCTCTGGCGAACAAAGCCACTATCGAGGAGTTGGGTATGAAATCTTTTTTGGCAGGTTTAGGTATTGGCGTTGGATTGGGACTGATCTTCGCTCCCATGACCGGAGAAGAGACTCGGGGCCATCTGCAACGGCACGCCGGTAAAGTAAAGGACAGTGCGCGCGACCTGGTGGATCAGGGACGCGAGCGCGTGCGCAGTACGGTTTCGGCGATCCGGGGCAAGGCGTCCAGGTACGCCAGCCACGGGGAAGCGACCGGCACGGAGCCGGGCCGCAATCTGTAGATGATGTATTCAGGGGAGCCAGCAGCGGCCTAGCCTGGGGGTCGTTGTTCCTGGTTCCGGTAAAGTCTCAGTTGGGGTGTTTACGCTTCTGTGAGCTGCCCCAGCAGAAGTCCTTCAAGATAATTCGCCATCATAGATACATCAATGTGGCCAGCATCCCAAGCTTGGTCGGCTGCCCTGAGCGCGTCATAATATGGTTGGCGGTTTTCACGGATTCGTTCGGGGACGATTTTTTTTTCCGTAAGCAGCTTGCCTTGCTTCAAACAGATCAAGTAATAGCAGGCGGCCCTAGCGGTTCTTCCATTTCCATCCAGTTGAGCCTCCAAAGAGCATAGGCAGCGAGGGCGGTTGGATGCTCTCCAAGTTCATCAACTGTCCAATTCTCATGAATGAAAGAGAAAAACAAGTCCATCAAATGGGGGACTTTCTCAAAGTGAGGGGGGATGTGAGTTCCAACATAAACCGGCTCTTCCCGGTATCTTCCTCCAAATTGGGCAATATTGGAGACGGCTGCATAAGTCAAGGCCCATAATGTGTATTTGTCGAAGGCTTCGATCCTTTTTCCCGCCGCCAGACCGATCTCAATGCAATTGGAAAGCAGATCGTACTGACGCAATAAATTTTGTTCCTGTATTCTTCTAAAGAGGTCGGGATTGTCTCTTTCACGAACGGACATGATTGGAAGAGTAGCCCGCTATCCAAGCGGGCTACAATGATTCTTTCTATAAGAGGCGAAGTTTCTTGGATGTTTGCCTGACGCTTTCCTTGGTGATGTTTTTGGCGTTAGCGGGAGCATTGCCGAAGGCGAAACTGATCCTCTGCTCCTGTAACTCTTCTTCTGTCGCTTGCGTCTGGCGCGATGCTTCAAGGACCTTTTTTAGCTCAGGATCGGCTTTAATGTCTCCGAGAAATTGTTTTCTGTCTGCCATGGGTATGCTGACCTTTCGCTTATTGTTCGGCTTACTGCGAGCCCTTCACCTGCTCGATAATAATCACTTAGCCTTGCATTGTCAATAGCTTACATTGATTCATCTGTGGATTACTCAGGTTCAAATTGTCAAACGACGGTTTAATGTTCATCCGTAAATCGCTACAAATCAAGCTGTTTCTCTGTAGACAGAGTCGCGATTTCTTCCATCGACAACAGTGATCGGAAATGCCTGCTGGCGTGATTCTCAGGGGTCTTGTGCATCGGAGCAAAATTGTGTGGATAAAGTGGATAAGAGTGAAATGGCAACTGCTGCCGCGTGATTGCTGCCTTTCGCTCCTAGGACACTACCTTGCGTCCTTGTTCCTTGACACTATCTTCACGCCCCCATTATTCTTAAAGCTGTCTCCAGCATGACCTCCTGCTCGGCCTTTCTAGAATGAATGGTTTTCGGAGCGGCCCTATGTTCATAAAAATAAAGGATCTTGACCTCCGAAAACTGGGATTCGATGAAACCTTTATGCCCGGCGACATCGACTTGGGCGAGGACACGCAACAAAAGGGCCCGCTACGATCGACAGGGCGGGCGGAGCTGGTACGGGAGAACCGGGGCGCACGCAAAGTGGTGGACGACATCCGCGTGGTGGGGAGTTTTTCGACCACCATCGAGCTTCGTTGCGCGCGTTGCCTGGAGCCGGTGAACAATCCTATTGCGGAAGCCTTTGATCTGCTGTACCGTCCGCAAGGCGCGGACGCCGCCGTGGGTGACGACGCTTCCCTGGGCAAGGCCGAGACCGAGATTGGATACTACCGGGGCGAAGGCCTGCTTCTGGAAGAGGTGCTGAAGGAGCAGATCCTGCTGGCCCTGCCGGTGAAACAAGTGTGCAGCGCAAGTTGCAAGGGGCTGTGCGCGCATTGCGGGCGCAACTTGAACGTGGAACGTTGCGACTGCGCGACCACCATGTCTGACCCGCGCTGGAATGCGCTCGAAGAGATTCGCAAGAAGCTGGAAAGATGAATTAGGATCGTGCGTTGTGGCCGATAGCCACGCGCCAGGAAAGGTTGAACCCATGCCAAATCCCAAACGGCGGCACTCCAAGGCGCGTACTTCGCGGCGCCGCGCCCATGACTACCTGACGGCGACTTCGGGATCCGAATGTCCGAACTGCCATGAACGGAAGCTGCCGCATCGTGTGTGTCCGAAGTGTGGTTATTACAAAGGCCGGGAAGTCGTGGAAGTCAAAGGGTCGAAGTAAGCGCGCACATCCGTGGAAACTGTCATCGCTGTCGATGCAATGGGGTCGGACCGGGCGCCTAAGCCGGAGATCGAAGGAGCGCTGCTGGCGGCGCGCCATTATCCCGGCGTGAGGGTTCTGCTGGTGGGTCCGGGAGAACGCCTCAGGCAGGAGCTGGCCAGTCATCCGACGGCGGGCAGCGCCGCCCTGGAGGTGGTCAATGCCACCCAAGTCATCGGCATGGACGAAAAGCCGGTGCAGGCCGTGCGCAGCAAAAAAGATTCCAGCATGCACGTGGGCCTGCGCCTGGTGCGTGACCGGAAGGCCATCGGCTTTGTGACCGCGGGCAACACCGGCGCCGCCATGGCCACAGCCAAGATGGTGCTGGGAACATTGCCCGGCGCCGACCGCCCGGGATTGGCTAACGTCTTCCCGACCTCGACGGGCCAGCCTTCGATCCTGATCGACGTGGGCGCTAACGTCGATTCCAAGCCGCAAAACCTGGTCCAGTTCGCCGTGATGGGAGAGATTTATTACCGCTCCATCTTCGGCAAGAGCAAACCTACGGTCGGGCTGCTCTCCATCGGCGAGGAAGAAACCAAGGGTAACGAGTTGACGCGGCAAACCTTCGCCTTGATCAAAGAGCTGCCGGTTAAGTTCCTGGGCAACGTGGAAGGCCGCGATCTCTATAACGGCCGCGTGGACGTGATCGTGTGCGATGGTTTCGTCGGCAATGTGGCCCTGAAGATTTCTGAAGGACTGGTCGAGGCCGTCCGTTACCTGCTGAAAGGCTCCCTCAATTCCACCATCACCTCCCAGGTGGGCGCTTTGCTGGCGCGCAAAGCATTTACCGATTTCGGCCGCAAGCTGGATCCCTCGGAATATGGCGGTGCGCCGCTGCTGGGCGTGAAGGGCGTGGCCATCGTCGGGCACGGTGCTTCCAATGCCAACGCTATGAAGAATGCTATCCGCGTGGCCAAGCAGTTTTATGAGTCCGGGGTGAATGCACGGATCGAGCAAGAACTCAGCATCGCGCGAGTGCCGGCTGCCATCGAAAAGAACGCATGAGCCTGCCCACCATCGCCTTCCTTTTTCCCGGACAAGGATCACAAGCCGCAGGCATGGGCAAAGAGCTGGCCGCTCTCTATCAAGTAGCCCGCCAGACTCTCGAGGAAGCCGATGACGCGTTGGGCTTCGCGCTCTCCCAGCTTTGCTTCGAGGGCCCGGACGACAAACTCAAGATGACGGAGATTACCCAGCCGGCCATCCTTGCGATGAGCACGGCGGCGGCCCGCGTGCTCGCAGAAAAGGGCATTGTTCCGCAGTTCGTGGCTGGACACAGCCTGGGAGAATACTCCGCGCATGTGGCCGCCGGGACTCTTGACTTCGCCGACGCGGTGCGCGCGGTGCGCAGTCGCGGCCAGTACATGCAGGAGGCCGTCCCCGCGGGCCAGGGCGCGATGGCCGCGGTGTTAGGCATGGCGCTCGACCAGCTTCAGCAGGTATGCGTCGACGCAGCTCAGGGTGAGGTCGTCTCACCGGCCAATATCAATTCGCCCGACCAGATCGTGATCTCGGGCAGCGCCAAAGCCGTAGAACGCGCCGCCGAGTTGGCCAAGCAGCGCGGCGCCAAGCGCGCCATCATGCTGCCGGTAAGCGCTCCCTTTCACTGCGCGCTCATGCAGCCGGCGCAAGCCCGCCTGGCCAAAGATCTCGCAGCCCTTCCCTTTTCCAATCCCAAAATGCCGGTGGTGGCCAACATCGACGCTGCAGCCAAGACCGAAGCCGGCGCCTCGCGCGACGCCCTAGTGCGCCAGGTAACCGGCGCGGTGCGATGGGTGGATTGCGTGCGCAAGCTGATCGCGATGGGCGCGACCACCTTCGTGGAAGTCGGGCCGGGCAAAGTCCTCACCGGACTCATGCGCCAGATCGATCGCGCCCAGACGGCAATGAACGTGGAAGACGAAACATCATTACAGAGGGTGACGAATCTGTTTGTCGCGGCGGCCAAAGAGTAAGCAACCGCCAGGCGAGCCATGTATTCACTCTAAGAAAAATCACATTTGTCTCTGGAATCGACTCAACCTCCCGGATGGCACTGCAACTCCCAGGGCGAGAGAGTGATGGTCTTGGCTTTCTTCTCAACCCAGAGCGATGTCCCCTGAGAACGGCCATTGATGACGACGGTGATGATCACGCCGCTGGGAGATTGAAAGCCCTTCTTGTCCGGCTCTTTGACGCAATCAATCTTGTGCGAGGTGATCGCTCCGTACTCGCTGGATGGTCCCCAATCCAGCGTGAACTGCGGCAGAGGATACTGGTTGTATTTCGCCGCGTGCTGTTTCCAGTCGGGATCGGCGTTGTAGACGCCGTAAGCCGCGTCATAGTCCTTGCGCTCCAACGCTTCAAAGAATTTGTTGACGACGTGCTCTTCCGGCCAATAGCGATAGACCCGCCAGACGATCAGCGCCACCACGGCCAGCACGATCGCGGCGATGATCAGCCGGTTGCGCCGCTGCGCCGGCCGGGGATCGTATTCCTTTGCGTCCATCAGTGCCATGAAAGCGTCCTTACAGAGTGCGTTTGAACAGCAAGGTTGAGAGCGCAAACATCACGATTGCGAACACACCAAGATACAGCAGGTCAGGCCAGATTGCAGCCAGCCCCACGCCCTTGAGCAACACAGCCTTGAACCCGTGTACGGCATAGCTGAAGGGATCGATCCAGGCGATCCATTGCAGCCACTTGGGAAAAGCTTGAACGGGATAGATGGCGCCGCTGGGAAAATAGAGCAACGTATTCAGGATGCCGAAGATGGCACGGGGGACCAGGGGATCATTTATGCGCACCATCATGAGAAACATCATGCTGATGAATGCAAACGATGTGCCGGCAATCAGCAGGAACAGCCAGAACAGATTGGCCGGCTGAAAGGTAGATCCCACCCCGGCGATCAGCGAGCCGATCACGGTGAGCACAATGCCGGCGCCCATGGCTTTGAGGGCCCCGGCCAGGTTCAGGCCCGCCACCAGTTCCATCTTAGTGATCGGCGTGACCAGGTATCCTTCGTGGACGCCGCGAGCCTTGTCGTCGATATAAACGATGCCGCCGCCGATCATCACGCTCACGAACATGGCCAGCGCGATGGACCCGGGCAGCAGGTACTTCATGTACTCGATGTAGGGATACAGCTCCACCACCTGCAAGGCAATCTGCTGCACCACGCGCGGCTGCACCTCCGGTTGATTGAGCGCCGTGACCAGGTCGGTCATGGTTCCTTCAAAGGTGGAGGTCATGAAGTTGTCGGTGTTGTCCAGCACCAGGCCGATTTTGGGGCGCGCTTGCGCGTACACGTCGCGGGAGAATTCCGGAGGGATGACCATGCCGGCATTCAGGTCGCCCTTGCGGACGTCGTTGACCATCAGCTTCTCATCGGTATAGACAATCGGCTTGAAGGTGCGGGCATTGCTCTCGACGGCGCGCAGCGACTCGATGATGCGGACGGCCTGGGGACCGTTGTCGTGGTCCACAATGCCCAGCTTGGCGTCGCGGATCTTGCCGCCGAACGCGTTGCCCAGGACGATCAACTGCACCAGGGGAAAGACCATGGCGGCGATCATCAACGCGGGCGAACGGAAGAATTTGCGGAGATCGCGCTCCACAATGGCCATCATGCGTTCGCTTTTGAAGAAATCGGCCATATTCATTTGCCCCATGCGACGGGCGACTGATACAGCGGCGCGTCCGCCAGTTGGTCGCGCAACGCACGCCCGGTGAAGTGAACGAAAACATCGTCCAGAGTGGTGGTTTGTACGGTGAGCGACTTGATGGCCACGTTCGATTTCACTGCGGTCTCCACCAGGTCGGTGGTGGTGCGCGAGCCATCGTCGGTGAGGATGCGGTACATGCTCGCGCCTTCGGACTGCACGGAGTTCACCGCGGCCAGCCCGTTGAGGGTTTGCTGCCAGGCCGCGGGAGCGTTCAGGAACTGGGCTTCAATCACGCTGGAGCCGGGAATGCTGGCTTTGAGCGCCCGCGGTGAATCGAGGGCCACGAGTTTGCCGTGATCGACAATGGCGATGCGGTCGCATAGGCGGTCGGCTTCGTCCATGTAATGGGTGGTGATCAGCACCGTGAGGTGGCGCTTCTGCTTGATGTTGGTGATCATCTCCCACACGGCCACGCGCGAAACCGGGTCCAGGCCGGTGGTGGGTTCGTCGAGAAAGAAGATCCGCGGCCGGTGCACCAGACCGCGCGCGATTTCCAGCCGCCGCCTCATGCCGCCGGAGAGATTTCTCGCCGGAGCATCGCGCCACTGCGTGAGGTCCACCAGTTCCAGCAGCTCGTCGATGGAGCTTTCCCGGTCGGCCGTGGGAATGCTGTACAGCTTGGAATAAATGCTCAGGTTTTCCCAGACGGTGAGGTCGCCGTCGCTGGTCATGGCCTGGGGAATCACGCCGATGGAGCGCCGCGCCTGGTTTGGCTCCTTGCTCACGTCAAAGCCTTCAATGAACGCCTGGCCGCTGGTGATCTCGAGCAGCGTGGTCATCATGCGGATCAGCGTGGATTTGCCCGCTCCGTTCGGTCCCAGCAGCCCGAAGACTTCGCCTTCCTTCACGTCGAAAGAGACACCGTCCACGGCGGTGAAGTTTCCGTACTTCTTCACGATGTTGACGACCTGAATGGCTTTGCCGGCTGCGGCCTGGATCTCCGCCATCACGAGCCTCCCGTCGTTGTGTTGACCTTGGTTTTGGACTTGGGCACCAGCACCTCTGCGGTCATACCCGGAACCAGGTTTTTCCTCCTGTTGTCGATGGAGAGCTTCAGCGCGATGGTCTTGATGTCACGCTTGCGCCGGCTCACGTCACGCTGCGTGGCGAAGTCCGCTTCGGGCGCCTTGAAGATGACCTTGGCGTTGGCGATGTCACCCGAGGGCAAGCGCACTTTGAGCTGGTCGCCCAGCGCGATGTTGACGGCTTCGGTTTCCGGAATGGAGGCGCGCACCCAGGTGTCACTGAGATCGGTGATGATGACGATGGCTTGGCCCGGGCTGACGACTTCGCCTTCGCGCGCGGCGCGGACGGTGACGAAGCCGTTGACCGGCGCCGTCACCGTGGTGTAACCCAGCCGGGCTTCGGCGGCTTCAAGCTGCCGCTGTGCGTTCAAGGCCTGCGCCTGGGTTGATTCCACTGTGCTCTGCGCGGCCATCGCCTGATGCAGACGCGCCTCGGCGGTCACTAGATCCGCCTGGGCGGCGTGCATTGTATCTTCTTCGGAGCGTACCAGTGCCTGCTGCGCCTTGAGTTGCTGTTCCGCCTGATCAGAGAGCTGTTGCGAGACAACTCCGTCCTTGGCCAGAGCGACCGTACGCCGCGTGTCAGAGTCGATGCGCTGCAGGTCAGCCTGCCCCTGAGCCAGCGTGGCGTTCGCCGCGCGCAGCCGCGCCTGGGCGTTGATTACGCCGCTGGAGGTCTCGCCGGCCGTATCCTGCTCGGCAGAACGCGTCTGCGCCACCTGGTGGCGCAAGCTGACTAACATAGCTTCGGCAGCCTGACGGTCGGCGGTGAGTTCCTGCTGGTCCAGAACGGCAATGGTCTGGCCGGCCTTCACCTCGTCGCCTTCATCCACGGCCAAACGCTCCACGCGTCCCATGATCTTGGGGCCTACCACGACCTGGTTGGCGTCTACGGTTCCGACCAGGACCAGATCAGGCGTGCGGTCGGTCGAAAAAAAGTAATACACCACAGCGATGATCAGCAGCAGTCCCAAGAATGCGAAGAATCTGTTTCTCTGGCTCACCGGCTATTTCCTTTTTCCGCGCGCGCCGGAGCGAACAGCGCCGCGGAGATAAAATCCAGCACCGCCGCTCGCCGCGTGGCGATGCGTTCCGGCGACGATGGGTCGCCCGAGTTCATCACCTGCTGTGCCGGCAGGCTGATGAAGTAAAAAACAATAATCCCCAAAAGCGAGGTGACCGTCTGCGCGGGATCGACTTTCCTGAAATCGCCGCTGGCCATGCCCTCGCGAATCACGTTGCCCAGCCTCAAGTAGATGGGCTTGCCGTAGTGTTCCAGAATGCGGCCGGCCACCGGCGACAGTGTGCGGCCGGTGGAGCGCATGAATTCCCGCTGCACCAGCCGGGGATAGAACGGAGCGCTGGCAATGTAGTCGAAATGCGCCTCTACGTAGTTCAGCAATCGCTGGCGTGGCGTCAGGTCGGCCCGTTCGAGCACCGCCATGATGCGCGCAGATAATCCCGAGAAGACCTGTTCCAGGGCCGCGGCGTACAAGCCCTCTTTGTCCTTGAAATAGTAGTAGAGCAATGCTTTGTTCACGCCGGCCCGGCGGGCGATCTCGTCGGTGCGGGCCCCGGCGACGCCCTCATGAGAAAACTCCTCGAGGGCAGCTTTCAGGATGGCAGCGCGGGTCTTCTCGGGTTCGCCGCGCGAGCCCGGCCGGCCGATTTTGGATGTTACAGGCATTTAATTAACTAGTTAGTTAGATTATCGCCCAAGCGAATAGTTTCACGCAATTCAAAAAAATGAGCAAACGATGCTGATATTTGGTAGTGGGCTAGCAAAGTAGCCCACTACCTGATATTTTTGAGACTTTTTAACCCTGGGTTTCCTGAGCGACCCCGAAGGAGCTAGACGACTGAGGGGAGTCGAAGGACCCCTAGGATGTCCCTTCTGCTATGTTGCTTTAGGGAATTCTCCCAAGGCTGTCTCGGGAGAACGCTTTGACGGCGCATTCACACTCGAAACATTTCCGAGGTCCTTGGGCTCCGCGCGCTTCACTCGAATGCGGATGCGGTCTTCAGGCGCTACGCTCAGGAAACCCAGGGATGGGGGCTGGAAGCTCATGGCATCCCAGAAACGTCAAAGGCAAGCTGACTCGGCTCTCCACCATCCCTATAATGATGGTTCGTTACAAATCTTCGCATTCGGAAGGTGGGCCTCATGCGTTCCTCCTGCTTTATGGCTTTGGCTGTGTTGTCGCTGATCTTAGTTGGCGTGTACTTGCCGGGCGCTGCCGCGCCCAAAACACCTCCCACGGTGCTCACCGGCAAAGCCGCCTTCCATGATTTCAGCACGGAGAAACCTGGGACCTTCCGCAAGATCACTGTGGCCGATCTGCCGCCGCCGTTTGAAACCAAGTCGGCGTTCAACATGCCGTCGGTGGTTGCCCGCCCTGCCGACGCCTGGCCGCAAACTCTTCCCGGATTTAAAGTCGAGCTTTACGCGACCGGCCTGGACAATCCGCGCCTGATCCGCACCGCGCCCAACGGTGACCTGTTTCTCGCCGAGAGCGAAACGGGAAAGATCAAAGTATTCCGCGGCGCCGACAAGGACGGGCACGCGGAAACCACCGAGGTCTTTGCCACGGGGCTGGAGCAGCCGTTCGGCATCGCGTTTTATCCGCCGGGTCCTGACCCGCAGTGGGTTTACGTCGGCAACACCGGCTCGGTGGTTCGCTTTCCCTATCACAACGGCGACCTGAAGGCCAGCGGCCCCGCGCAGGTGATTGTGCCCGACATCCCCAGCGGTGGACGCCTCACCGGCGGCGGCCACTGGACCCGCGACGTGGTCTTCTCGCGTGACGGCAAGAAAATGTATGTCTCGGTGGGCTCGCAATCGAACGTCAACGACACCGACAATAATCCCAAGGAATTTCATCGCGCCGACGTGCTGGAGTTCAATCCTGACGGCAGCGCCGGCCGCGTCTACGCCTACGGCATTCGCAACTGCGTGGGTCTGGAAGTCCATCCCCAGACCGGCGAAGTTTGGTGCTCCACCAACGAACGCGACGGCCTGGGCGACGACCTGGTGCCGGACTACATCACCCACGTCCAGGACGGCGGGTTTTATGGCTGGCCCTGGTACTACATGGGCGGTATCCACGATCCGCGCCATGCCGGCAAACATCCAGAACTCAAGGACAAGGTCATTACGCCCGACGTTCTCCTTCAGTCTCACTTTGCCTCGCTCGAAATGACCTTCTACGACGGCAAACAGTTTCCCGACGAGTACCGCGGCGATGTCTTCGCCGCCGAACACGGCTCCTGGAACCGCGCGAAGCGCACCGGCTACGAGGTTGTCCGCGTGCCCTTGAAGAACGGCCATGCCACCGGCGAGTACGAAGATTTTCTCACCGGCTTTGTGACCGAGAAGGGCGAGGTCTGGGGACGGCCCGTGGGCGTGGCCGTGGGCAAAGACGGATCATTGTTCGTCAGCGACGATGGTTCGCGGTCGATTTGGAGAGTGAGTTATATCGGCAAGTAAGTTCCTTGCCTCTGAAATCCCGAACGCGAGCCGAGCGACCGGACGCCGG
The DNA here is from genome assembly GCA_036521855.1 of Candidatus Angelobacter sp. GTDB lineage: Bacteria > Acidobacteriota > Terriglobia > Terriglobales > Acidobacteriaceae > Angelobacter. The sequence goes on along the minus strand of DATDGY010000024.1, from coordinate 17,865 downwards.
TCTGGCGCGGGGTCGGCGGCGAGCGGAGGGACCCCTACCCACACGACATTCAAAAGGGTATCGAATGCGGCGTATCCCATCCGGCGTTCCGACACAATAGGGATTCCTCGCTTCGCTCGGAATTTCAGAAAGAGGCGTTCCCGAAGTTAAGCACGCTGAGTTTGCTAGAATCAACTGTTTGCCTTCCTCATCCACGTCCGCCAGGAAGTTGAATGTCTGAGACCATGCTTGCCGTTGTGAAACCGGACGCCGCGCCGGGAGCGGACTTGCGCCAGATGCCGGTCCCCCAGATCGGCCCAGATGACGTCCTGGTCAAGGTGAAGGTGGCCTCGGTCTGCGGTACCGACCTGCATATCTACAACTGGGACCAGTGGGCACAGAACCGCATTCGTCCGCCGCTCATTCCCGGGCATGAATTCTGCGGGTATGTGGTGGCCACAGGCAAGAACGTGACTGCGGTGAAAGAAGGCGACTTTGTCTCGGCGGAGATGCACGTGGCTTGCGGCAAGTGCTACCAGTGCCGCACCGGCGAGGCCCATATCTGCCAGCACGTGAAGATCATCGGAGTGGATTCGAACGGCGCATTCGCCGAGTACGTGAAGATTCCCGAGTCGAACATCTGGAAGATCGATCCGGCGATTCCCCCCGACTACGCTAGCGTGCTCGATCCTCTCGGCAACGCCGTGCACACGGTGCTGGCCGGCGAGATCGCCGCCAAGACCGTGGCCGTGATCGGCTGCGGACCGATTGGGCTGTTTGCCATCGCCGTGGCCCGGGCTTGCGGCGCCACCGGCGTTTTTGCGCTCGAAATCAATGACCACCGCCGCAAGCTGGCGCAACAGATGAAGGCCGATTACGTCCTCAATCCGGCGCAGGATAACGTCTATGAAACGGTTCTCGCCAAAACCGACGGCACCGGCGTGGACGTGGTGCTGGAGATGTCCGGCCATCCCGACGCCATCCGCTTGGGCTTCAAGATTCTGCGACTGGGCGGCCGCGCCTCGTTGCTGGGCATCCCCTCGCGGCCCATGGAGCTGAACCTGGCCGACGACATCATTTTCAAGGGCGCCAAAGTCGAGGGCATCAACGGCCGCCTGATGTACCAGACCTGGTACCAGATGAACGCGCTGCTCAAGGCCGGCAAACTGGATTTGTCGCCGGTGATCACCGACCGCATGGCCATGTCGGATTTCACCAAGGGCATGGATCGGTTGAAAAGCGGCGAAGCGAGCAAGATTCTTTTGTATCCGAATGGAATGCAGAAGAGTTAGCCGCAGATTTGCGCAGATGAACGCTGATGAACGCAGATGAAGAGGGGTAGCCGCGAATTGCGCGAATGAACACGAATCACGATCAAAGTTGGAGCAGGCCTGAACGTATAAAGAGACGCAGCGTTCGAGATGTAAATAAATTGGCTTTCTGGTTTGAAAGAAATTCGCGTCTTTCGCATTAATTCGCGGCTAAACTCCTGATCTGCGTTTTTCTGCGTTCATCTGCGGCAAGAAAGGATTTACCTGATGCCTACGACAGCCTCCCGTCCCCAACTTTCCTATCTCACAGACCAGATGAATGAGCTTAAGCAAAAAGGCACGCACTTTGCGCTGCGCGTACTCGAAGACGAGCAAGCCCCGGAGTGCACCGTCGACGGCCGGCACGTGATCAACCTGGCCTCGAACAATTACCTGGGGCTGACCACGCATCCCAAGCTGCGCGAGGCGGCGGAAGCGGCCATCAAGAAATACGGCGTGGGTTCGGGCGCGGTACGCACGGTGAGCGGCACCATGACCATCCACATGGAGCTCGAAGAAAAGATCGCTCGCTTCAAACATACGGAAGCCTGCGTGGTCTTTCAGTCCGGCTTTGCCGCCAATGCGGGCACGGTCTCGGCGATTCTGGGCAAAGACGACTTCATCATCTCCGACGAGCTGAACCACGCCAGCATCATCGACGGCGCGCGCCTCTCCCGCGCCAAGATCAAAGTCTTTCGTCACAAGGACACGGCCCACGCCGAAGAGTTGCTGAAAGAAGTTGCGGGCGAGCCCGGCCACAAGCTGGTCATCACCGACGGAGTCTTCTCCATGGACGGCGACATCGGCCCGCTGCCCGCGCTCTGCGATCTGGCTGAGAAGTATGGCGCCATCATGATGATTGATGACGCGCACTCTTCCGGCGTCCTTGGCCGCAACGGGCGCGGCACCGCCGATCACTTCAACGTCCACGGCCGCGTGGATGTTCAGGTGGGAACGCTCTCCAAGGCCATCGGCGCGCTGGGCGGCTACGTCTGCGGGTCGAAAGAGCTGATTGATTTTCTCTACCACCGGGCACGGCCGTTCCTCTTTTCAACTTCGCATCCGCCTTCGGTCGCGGCTACCTGCATCGCCGCATTCGACGTGCTGGAGCAGGAACCCGAGCGGATCGACAAGCTCTGGGGCAACACTCGCTTCTTCAAAAAAGAGCTGGGGCTGCTGGGCTTCAACATCGGTGGAACCACGACACCCGCCAGCGAGACGCCGATCACTCCGGTCATCGTCGGCGAAGGTCGTTTGGCCATGGATTTCAGCCGCGAGCTGTTCAACGAAGGCGTTTTTGTTCCCGGCATCGCCTTCCCGACTGTCGCCGAAGGCAAGGCCCGCCTGCGGACCATTATGACCGCCACCCACACTCAGGCGCAGCTCACGAAAGCGCTGGAGGTGATGAAGAAGGTGGGGACAAAGATGGGGATTATCTCTTGAAACATCCCGAGCGTAGCGGAGCTCTACCGCTCGAAGGATCGCAGTAGGGGCAGGAAAGCTGTCTTCCTCACCCATCGGCAACCGAATGCCGTGTTTTCGCTCATTGGAGGAAAGACTGGGGTGGACTTCGACAGCAAGATGTAGTCGGTACAAACTCTAACGCCATAGTCGCACTGCTCTTTAGTCTCTTTACCCTCGAACACACATTGATAACCGGTCTCCATGGAAGTGTATCCCTGGTTGAAAACCGCCGCATAGGCGACGACTCCATAATTGGCGCCCGGAGTCCGATTTGGCGTATGCGGCTTTTTCTCAGTGCGCAGAAAAACGACGTACTCCCACCCAAGCCGGTGTCCAATGAATGGGCCGAAATAGACGATCTGTTTCGCGGCGGCACCCTTAAATCCTTCCACCACTTCGGCCTTGTAAACGGCAACGTCGTAATGCTCTGTATCCCCGGAAAGAATCTTTACCAGCGCAACGGTATCGGCCTTCTGATACAGGTCCTCGAGCTTGTAGATGCCCGGTTCTGCAGTGGTCACGGTGTTCGCTCCCGGCTTCTGAGGCAAGCCGATTTGAGCCGTGAAAAGAAGCAATGTCAGCAGTGAGCTGGTTACTGTGACTTTTAACATTGACCGCTAACCTCCTTCTGCGCCGATTTGCAGACTGATCTGCGCCTATCTGCCTGCATCAGCGGCAAACTAGCTCGTGGGGATTCCTCACTTCGTTCGGAATGCGACAGCCCCATCCACCACTGTCGCCACCACCTTCCCCTGCAACTGCCAGCCATCGAAGGGAGAGTTCTTTGATTTCGAGAGCGACTGAGCTGCGTGGTAGGTCCACTTCTTGGCGGGGTCGAAGAGGGTGACGTCGGCGTGGGAGCCTTTGGCCAGCGTGCCGCGGCCTTCCAAACCCATCACGATGGCGGGATTGGCGGAGAGCAGTTCGACCAGGCGCCTCAGCGGGACTTTGTGACGGAGGTGCAGGATAGAGACACACAACCCCAGCGCGGTCTCGAGACCGGTGATGCCGAAGGGGGCACGATCGAACTCCTGGTTCTTTTCGTTGAAGGCGTGCGGAGCATGGTCGGTGGCGACGCAATCGACCGAGCCATCAGCCAGTCCGGCCACCAGGGCCTCGCGGTCGGCACGGGTGCGAAGCGGCGGATTCATTTTGAAATTGGTGTTGTAATCGCCCACATCTTCATCGATCAGCGCGAAATGATGCGGGGTGACTTCGCAGGTCACACGCAAGCGGTCGCGCTTGGCTTTGCGCACCGCCTTGAGCGCCGCCGCCGTGGAAAGATGGGCCACGTGGTAGTGGGCGCGGGTTTCAGCGGCGAGCTGTATGTCGCGCTCCACCAGCGAGGCCTCGGCTTCGGGAGGCCAGCCGCGCAGACCCAGTCGAAACGCCGTGAAACCGGCATGCATGGCAGCGCCGGCTGTCATGCGGGTGTCCTCGGCATGCTGAATCACCGGAATCTTCAGCTTGCCCGCGCCCAGCAGCGCGGTGCGCATGAGCTGATCGTCGAGGATGGGCTTGCCGTCGTCAGTGACGGCAACGGCCCCGGCCCGCTGCAGGGCGGCGAAGTCCGTAAGCTGGACGCCTTTGCTGCCCACGGTGGCGGCGGCGATGGGAAAGACGTTGACATGCGCGCCCCGCGCCGGATCCAGCAGCCAGCGCGTGATCTCCACGGAATCGTTGACGGGCGCGGTGTTGGGCATGGCGCAGACCGAGGTGAAGCCGCCGGCGGCCGCCGCCATGGTGCCACTGGCGATGGTTTCCTTGTGCGATTGCCCCGGCTCGCGCAGATGGACGTGAAGGTCGATGAAACCGGGGGCCACGACCAGCCCGCGCGCGTCAATACTCTCATCGCCTTTGCCGTGGAGTTTGCCGGTCGCGGCGATCTCCGCCACGCGTCCGTCTTTGAGCAGAAGATCGTACTTGCCTTCCAGCTTCTGGAGGGGATCGATGAGGTAGCCGTTGCGGATTGAAAGACTACTCGTTAGCCGCGAATCCACGCGAATGAACACGAATTCCTTTCCTGGTATTCTCAAAGACAAAGCGCTTGAATTGCGGCTTGGGTCCAAAATTCAGTAAAAGGCCGACTTCAATATCCGTGGCCCTCAAGTAGTTCAGGGTCTGCGCTTCATGCGATGAATCGAGTGCTTGAGCCGCCTTCAATTCCAGCAAGACCACCCCCTTCACGATGAGATCAGCTTTGTAGTCACCGATCGCTCTTCCGCGAAACCAAATCGGGGTTGGAACCTGCCTAGCGACCGCGAGACCTGCTTCCGTGAGACCGATCGCGAGAGCTTCTTCATAAACAACTTCAAGAAAGCCGTAGCCAAGCTCATTGTAGACCGAATAGAAGACACCAACGATGTCGTGACACAGTTCCCAATGCTTTCTTTCGCGTTCATTCGCGGCTCACTCATCCTAAGCCCATGCAGATTGCCAGAATCGCCATCCTCACGTACACGCCGTTATGAACCTGTTCCTCGATGACCGACTGGGACGAATCGGCCAGTTCGCTCTGGATTTCCATGCCGCGGACCATGGGCCCGGGATGCATCACGATGGCATCGCTCTTGGCCAGCTTCAGGCGTTCGGCCGTCAGCTGATACTGGGCGATGTACCGGCCGGCATGCAGCTTCAGCCCGGCCAGGCGTTCTTTCTGCACGCGCAGCATCATGATGACGTCAGCTTTGCGCACCGCCTCTTCCATGTGCCGGAAGATTTTGATGCCGGGGGCGAGCATGCCTGCCGTCTCCGGCAGCAGTTCTTGAGGACCGCAGAGCACTATCTCGGCGCCGAAACGGGAGAGCAAATGGATGTTCGAACGCACCACGCGGCTATGCTGGATGTCGCCGACCATGGTCACCCGCAGCCCCTTGAGCGATCGCTTATGGCGCAGCATGGTGTAGGCATCGAGCAGGGCTTGCGACGGATGCTCATGCATGCCGTCGCCGGCGTTGATGATGGGGATGTGCAGATTGCGGGCCAGAACGTTGGGCGCGCCCGACGCAGGATGCCGCACCACGATACAGTCCGCGCCCAGCGCCTGCAGGGTCTTGCCGGTATCCACCAGCGTCTCGCCTTTTTCAATGCTCGAGGACCTTGCGTTGATCACCGAGGTGTGGGTGCCCAGGAGTTTGGCCGCGAACTCAAACGAAACCCGGGTCCGCGTGGAAGGCTCGTAGAACAACAGTGCGATCCGCTTGCCGCGAAGCACGGGCCGCGGCTCGCGGGAGTGCATCTTGCGGGCCAGCTTAAAAAAAGAAGTAATGTCGTCTGCGGTGAGATGCTCAAGGCCGAGCAACGAACGAGTTCGCTTGGTTTTAGCTATGCGGTACGCTCCACCAGCACCACTTGTTCTTCTTTGTCCACTTCGGTGAGCCGGCATTCGATGATTTCATTGTCCGTGGTCTGCACGGTGCGGCCGACGAAAGCGGCTTCGATGGGCAGCTCGCGGTGGCCGCGATCGATCAGCACGCAGAGCTGCACACGCCGGGGCCGGCCGTGGTCGAACAGGGCATCCATGGCGGCGCGGATGGTGCGTCCGGTATAGAGCACGTCGTCCACCAGGATTACGTTCTGGTTGCCGATCTCCACTCCCAGGGGCGTGGCTTTCTGAATCACCGGGCTGGCGCCGACGGTGGAGAGATCGTCGCGGTACAGGGTGATGTCCAGCGTACCCACCGACACGGGCCGCTTTTCGATCTGCGTGATCAGCCGTCCTAACCGCGCGGCCAGAGGGACGCCGCGCCGCTTGATACCCACCAGGGTCAGGTCGTCCACACCGTTGTTCTTCTCCACAATTTCGTGGGCCAGGCGGACCAGGGTGCGCTCGATTTCCGAGGCCGACATGATGCGCCCCTTTTCGCGCAGGTTGGGCATGCGGGATGGAGTGCCGCCAGTCATAAGTCCACCGCATCATAGCCGATGCCGGCGGATTCGCCAAACTCAAGGCGATTTCGCCCTGAAAAAAACCGTAGCCAAAGCGCCGCTCGCCCCACCAATGACCAGCAGGAACAACAGCACCATCGTCATCCCCACGGCTGTAACCAGCGCGATTCCCCCAGTTCCGCTCAACATCGTTTGGGCCATCTGCTGGAATTGGGGGTTGGGATTGTGGGCCACAGCGTCCTTGATTTGATTCTCAATCTGTTGTCGATATCCCGCCGGATCACGGGCCACTGAAACCGCAACGATAATTACAGGAAGGGCGAAGCTGATTAGGACGATCACGGCCCCCATCTTGGCTCCTTGCGCCGGTTTCAGGGGGCCCGTATGCCGCCTCTGATAGACGTAAATTGCGAGAAAAACACTCACCGGAAGGAGAATCAGCCACCCCTGCAGGGGGCCGTAAGCGGTGAATAAGCCCAAGGCGACGGCCAGAGGCACGGCCACGCGTAAGAAGCTTTTCCAGTGAATCGGGTTCGGCTGGCCTACTCGCAGGTGAACCACGGTGGGTGGCGGCGGGACCGATTCCAAAGGCGGTGGCAACGCAGTATCCGGGTGCTTCGCAACCTGAGACTCGCGGACGGAAACCCTGATTTGTGGAGCGCCGCACGATGGGCAAAACGAAGTTTGCTCTTCGACCCCGCTCCCACAGCCATAGCAGACACGTTCCACTTCTTCACGTTACCGGAACCGCGGAGGTCATGGCAAACCTCAGGCTGCCGGCGAGCGCTTACATGGTGTTCCTTGCATCGCTGGCCCGGACGTAGACCAGAGCAAACTCTGACCCGCTGCCGTTCGGCCGGATGGCCACGATACGCTGGTTCTTCTGGGTCCCGACCTTCAGTTCTTCGCTGTACTCGTGACCGGAGCCGTTGCGATCATCGCAAGTGACCTCCGAGTCGTCATCATGGTGATGAAAGCCCAGGGTGAAACCCCCGGTGCAGTCCACCACCTTGCCGTACCTGGCCATTTCTTTGCGGTAGAAGCCGAGCACTTTGTCGGGAGAATCGTTGCTTTGATATTTCAGGGCCACGACTTTGACGCCGAAAAATGAGCTGGAGATGTTGACATTGGCGCTGCTATCGCGGTCCGCAATATCTTTCTTCACCTGCGCGCCGGGATAGAGGGACAGACCGGTGGCCTTGGGATCAGATTCGCCCGTGTGTACGCTGATGGAACCGAGCGGCGTACGGATGTCCACGTCTTTGTCCTGACCAGTCCGGTGGTCTCGGGACGAATAGATGCTGCACCCGCTCAGGGCGATCATCGCCAGAAAGGCGCTCGCCAGGATGCGAAAATCGGGCCTGCTGCTCATAATGCCTCCAAGCAAAATACTGTCGGAGATCCTGGAACCTCCCTTTTCGTTTTTCCTTCCCCGTGGTTTTTGGGCGTGCCGGGACAAAAGCCAATGCACCCCCGCTAACATCCCTATACGCGCCCGGCCGGGAAGAAGTTCCCGTCAACATTCTCACGGCGGCTTAGAGCATCTCCAGAAATGGTGAAACCTGTATTTCACCTCGGTGGCTGAAGCCGGTCCATTCTTGTAGCCGAGACGCAGGCATAAATGCCTGCTCCACCCAGCCTGCTCCCCTCCGGGTCGACTCGCACAATGAAGAAAGCTTGTGCTCGCTGCCGACCCTCGGGATGACGTTGCTTTAAAAACGACGATCAATCCTCATCACCATTTATGAAATACGCATTAGACGATGGGTTCGTAATAGCGTTCTCCCGCGCAGGCCCGGCACAGCACCTTGCCCGCGCGGCGCACTTCTCGCCGGAAGTTAACACCTTCCCCGCAATGCTCGCAGACCACGCGTTCTCCTTTGAATCCGGGAAACTCCTCCGGCGGAAGCTCGACGTGCACCCACTGGGCCTGGAACATCTGCTCGTCGGACAGTTCTCGATAAGCGAGCATCTGCGCCTGGTTCTTATCCGTGACTGCAGGGTGCATCCCCTTGGCCAGGGCCTTGGAAGATTCCCTGGCGCACACGCGCACCGCTTTCCCCGTCTCCGCGTCTACAAAAGTCGCAGCCATCTTGCCCCAGTCGCGGAATTTCAGGGCACGCTTGCCCAGGCGGCAGCCCGTCACCACCATGACCGCGTCGGTAGCGCAGCGATCGATCTCGACAAAGGTGACAATCCTCTTGCGGTCCGCGCCCTGCGGGTCTTCCAGGCCGAGTTTTCTGAGGCCCAGCATGGCCATGCGCACGCCGAGAACCTGTCCCGCACAGAGATGCCCGTGAGCGACTGCGGCGTCCTGCAGATATTCCTCGAGCGTTTTCATTGCGGTCCTTCTTCTTCTCTCGGTTCCGGCTGGGGATCGGCCCCGCGCGAGCGGATGACGAAGCTGGACTTCTCTCCGGCAACGATGAAAGTCACCCGGCTGGGAGTGCGCTCCCACTGCGGCGGCGCGCAGCCCGGACCGGAAGATTCTTTGCTTAGGATAGGCCTTCTCTTCCCCAGTTGCCAGACCACCAGGTAGCCCTTGGCCCCGTCTTCTGAGGTGCCGCAATAAGCCGCGTAATCGCGGTACCAGCTTGCTTGGGAAGTTTCCGAATCAAACGCGGGGAGGTTCAACGGGATCACACGGCCGGTGAAGCGGTCCACGCTGATCCATCCATCCAGGCGCCAGACCCACTGTGGGGGTGGCGGCTCATTTTCCGGACGCGGAGGCAGCGCGTCATTGATCCGGTAGGCGCGGCGGATCACGAACACTCGGTCGGTCACATCATGAGGCAAGCCGGAGGTGTACTCGACCACCCGGCCATCCACGAGCAACTTCCGGATTCTTACTTCCCCGGTTTCGCCGGAGTCCGCCAGCGTCTTAACCGTGTGCCACGTTCCCAGGACCACCGCACGCTGTCTGGGAGCGGCCAAGCCGCTGCCGGCCAGTAGCAAAAGCACAGAAAAGCAGCGGGCGAAGGGCATGGCCTGGTAATTATATGAAATTCCCCGCCGGGGTTTTGCTTTTTTGACCTTGGCGGAAGTAAGATTATGGCTCTCCCTCAGAATCAAGCCAGCTTTGTACAACTTGATTCGAGAAATGCTGGTATGAAAAAGCGTCCGGCCTCTGAAAGCAAGCTGCACGATGCAACCCGCAACCTCCCTCATTCCTCTCACCTTCGGATGGCCTTGCTTTCCGAAAAGGAACAGGCGTGGCTCAAGCTGAGGGCGCCGAAGATCCTGGTTGTAGACGACAAGCTGGACACCCTTATCCTCCTTCGCGAACTACTTTCCTCGCGCGGTTACGAGATCATCACGGCAACCGAGGCCAATGAGGCCGAGGACCTGGTGCATTCCGAGAAGCCTGACTTGGTGCTGCTGGATGTGATCATGCCGGGAAAGTCCGGCTACGAACTTTGCCGCGAACTGAAAGAAGATCCCTCCACCCGGCTCATTCCGGTGGTGATGATCACCGGGCTTACCGACCGCGAAGACCGGGTGCGCGGGATCGAAGCCGGCGCCGACGACTTTTTGAGCAAGCCGCTGTACCCGGAGGAACTCTTTGCCCGCGTCAAGTCGCTGCTGAAATTGAAGGAGTTCACTGACGAACTGGAAAACGCCGAGTCGGTGCTGGTGGCGCTGGCCCTGGGCATCGAGGCCCGCGATCCCTATACCGGCAATCATTGCGAGCGGCTGTCACAGTATGCCGCCGACCTCGGCCAGCATATCGGCCTGGACGGAGACGCGATTGTCGCCCTGAAGCGAGGCGGCTATCTGCACGATCTGGGCAAGGTTTCCATTCCCGACGAAATCCTGAAAAAAGGTTCGCGCCTGACTCCGGAGGAGTGGTTGATCATGAAGCAGCATCCGGCGATCGGTGAATCTATCTGCCGTCCGCTACGCTCTTTCCGCAACGTGCTCCCGATCATCCGTCATCACCACGAACATTGGGACGGTACCGGCTACCCCGACGGCCTGACTCGCTACAATATCCCCCTGCTGGCGCGCGCGCTGCAGGTGGTGGACGTCTATGACGCTCTGCGCACGGCGCGCCCATATAAACCGGCCTTGACCCACGAAGAGGCCCAACGCACCATGACGGAAGAAGCCCGCAACGGGATTTGGGACCCGGAACTTGTCCCGGAATTCTTTTCCATGCTTAGGAAAAAAGAACAAGCGGCATGAGCGCGGCTGGACCGTCAACTTCTTCCAGCCTTCCCACAGAACAGCCCAGCTACAGCATTATTGTGCCTGCATACAACGAGAGCGCGCGCGTCGGCGCCACGCTGCAGCAAATTCTGGACCACGCGCGGCGCCAGAACTGGCACGCTGAAGTGCTCGTGGTGGATGACGGCTCCCGCGATGACACCCTCGAAATCGCCCGCCGGTTCGCGGCTGGACATCCCGTGGTGCGCATCCTCAGGAATCCCGGCAACCAGGGCAAAGGCTATTCCGTGCGCCATGGCATGCTGGAGGCCCGGGGAACGATCCTTCTTTTCACTGACGCCGATCTCTCATCGCCGATCTCCGAAGCGGGTAAGCTCTTTGCCGCCCTGGAATCCGGCGCCGACGTCGCCATCGGCTCCCGCTGGCTCGATTCTTCCCTCCAGTTTCAGCGACAGTCGCTCAAACGGCAAGCGCTCTCGCGCGCGTACAACTTCTTTTTGCGCACGATGCTGCTCTTTCCTTATCGCGATACGCAATGCGGTTTCAAGGCTTTCACCCGCGCCGCAGCGGCCATGATCTTTCCCCGGCAGCGCATCACCCGCTGGGGGTTCGATCCGGAGATTCTCTACCTGGCACATCGCCTGGGGCTGAAGGTGGCTGAAGTCCCCGTCGCCTGGGGCCATGCAGAAGGTTCACGCCTTCACGTGTGGCGCGACGGCGCGCGCATGGCCTGGGACACACTCAGAATTCGCGGCTATGCTTTGACTGGCAAGTACCGTTCCTGAACCGGCGGCCGGCCTTGCGGTTCATGAAGCCGCCGCGTGAATGTGCCGGGCCTCTTTCTTGGCCACCACCTGGACACCGCGCTCGCTGTTGTAAACCAGCGTGAGGTCCTCGGAGCAACGTCCACAAAGCCAGAAGTGCTCCAGGCGGCTGGCAGGTTTGGCCAGGACCGGGCCTTGCTGCCTGAGCTTAGGCTTGGCCGTGTGCTCCATGGCAAAGAGCTTGCCTTCCCGGAGATAGATGAACTGCGTAGAGCAGGATGGGTTGGCACACTTGGAAAGCATCGGTGGCTACTCCTCGGCAGAGATGCGGCTGGCTCCCCGCCGGAAATCCATACAGTCTTATTTCTTGCTGCGTAATAGATGCAGGCTCAAGGTCTTAGGCTTCGCAGTGCTACACACTTTGAGTTCCGCGCGCACTGGCTGGGTGCGGCATAGGGCAGGGACTCCTATTACAACTCAGGATGGTGTTAGAAGGCAAGGCTATGCCGGTAAAAATCAGAAGAATATTTCTCGGGAGAATCAGCCGCGTTATCCGTGCCATGCGGCACTACTGCTTCTCTTCGAATCGGCTAGGATCAGCTGCCTGGCTTCAGTTTCCACGCAACGCTGCTGGGTCCCGAGCACGGGTGGAAGTGCGGCCATTCATGGCCGCGAAAGCACGTCTTTTTTGAATGATAGGGCTTTTAAACCCCGGCGGAGGGACGCCGCGGGCTACGCAACTCCGCCAATTGTGGAAATGCTTTTAGCGTGGAAGCAAAGCCAGCAAAGCTGCGATCCACAATCCAATCCAGATGATGGTCCCGGTAACGTTTTGCGTAGTGTTGGCCTGCTTCATGAGCGTTCTCCCTGGTTGCGATGCCAAGAAGAGTGCACGAGGTAGCCCATGGATAACAATGCTGATTCTAAAGGACATACGAGCCGAGACTGGACCATGAATGTGTCCCGTTGGCGGCGAGAATAGTGTCAAGCTCCACACACATCTCCGCATGAGCGCAGCCGGGCTGTTAGAGCTGAAGGACCTCACGCACTTTGCTGGCAAGCATCTTGATGGTGAAGGGCTTTTGCAGGATCGCGTCACCCAGGCCCAGGACACCGTTGGCTTCGGTATCTCCGGAGACGAAGATTACTTTCAAGCCGGGCCGTGAGAGGCGAAGCGTATCCGCCAGCTGGGGGCCGGCGAGTCCTGGTATGAGGACGTCTGTGATGAGGACATCAATCTTGCCGGAATACCCTTGGGACAAGTCCACGGCTTCTTGATAGCTCGTGGCTCCGAATACCTTGTACCCAAGTTCAGTAAGCATGTCCATCACGACATGACACAGCAACTCCTCGTCCTCGACCAGGAGGATGGTCTCGCTACCGCGTTGGTAGTCCAAGGAAGAGATGTTCCTCTCACTCCCTGGATGAATGGACAGGTGCAATTGTGAACCTTTCTAGCCGAACTTTCAACCCATTTCAACGTCAAACTGATTCGCTTCTCTGGGTTGCAAACGGCAGGATGCACATCGTCCGCCCTGCGCTATAGTGTGAAGTTGCGGCACTCCAACATGCGCTCAAGCTTGCCTACGCTCGCCTTGCTCGTGGTCCTGTGCGCTGGGTCGAGTCTTGCGCAGCGATCTGACCCGTTCTTTGCCCAACTGCCTTTTGCCCAATGGACCAGCGAGACCACGCGCCAACCGGAGATTCCCTGGAAGCTTCGCCTAGCTTCGGCCGGACTCACTGCCTATCAGAGAGTGCTCGCCCTGATTCATATTGATATCGATGGCCACTATCTGGCCCAGCGCCGCGGTGAGGGCAATGTGTTTGCCCTGGTACAAATCACCGATAGCGACGGGCGCGTCTACCAGGACCACAGCGAGCTGCCGCGCATCGACAACACCAACAAGGCCGTGCGCGAGCTAGAGGCCTTCTTCGACTGGCGGATGTTTGTCTTGCCCGGACACTACAGCGTGGACGTTGCCATCTTCGACAAGGCCACGGGGAAGCATGCCTTCGCCCTCGATCTCTGGTTGTGGAACCACTGAGCAAGGATCCTCTGCCCGGCGTGTGGCGCGACTCGCCAACGGGGCCGATCCCACGAAACTGGACGTCAAGGCGCTGGAGGACGTCCGCCATACGGCAGCCTTCCTGCGTAGCGAGATAGCGCGGCGCATCCAGCCCGGCGGCGAAACTGGAAACGTCCTGCAGGTACTGATCTTCATCAGCAGCTCCGACTTTTTCGATTCGCTCGCCGACCTCAGCGAAATCTCCCTGCCTGCCGAATGCGATTGCCTGGTCTATTACCTCAGGTACAGCCCGATCGCGTTGCACTACCGCTTCTCGCCGGCGGAATTTGATAACGTGCGGCGCGTCCTGAAGCCGCTGAAAATCCGCACCCACGTGGCCGAATCACCAGCGGACTTGAGAAAAATCCTGGCGCAAATCCTCGACGAAATCTCGAAGATGTGATTGGCGGAGCCTTCTCCGGCAAAAGTCCGCTACGACGTTGATTTCTTGCCCGGTACGGAAGCGCCTTCTACCACACACGACAGCGATCTTCGCGCACCATGGGCTGGCCGACTTTGCAGCCAAAGGCCTGCTGGAACTCGGGCATGTTGATTACCAGTCCGTTCACCCGATACATCCCCGGCGAGTGAGGGTTGGTGATGGCGTTGGCGCGCAGGTTCTCCGGGCGCTCATTCTCGCAGGCCCATTGCGCGTAACCGATAAAGAAACGCTGGTCGGGCGTGAAGCCGTCGCGGCTCTCCAGGTGCTGGCCTTTGGTCTGCGCCTTCCAGGCTACGTAAGCCAGGATCAGCCCGCCCAAATCGGCCACGTCTTCGCCCTCCGTCAGCTTGCTGTTGATCTTGATGTCGTCCACGATGGTGTACTTGGCATACTGGTCCACAACGCACTGGGCGCGCTTTTCAAATTGTCCGGAATCTTCCTTGGTCCACCAGTCGCGCAGGTTGCCCTTGGCGTCAAATTGCCGGCCTTCATCGTCAAAGCCGTGAGTCAGTTCATGGCCGATGGTGCCGCCGGTATTTCCGTAGTTCGGCGCGTCATCCAGCTTTACGTCGTAGAGCGGAGGCTGGAGCACGCCCGCGGGGAAGTTGATGTCATTCATCTGCGGGTTGTAGTAGGCGTTGACGGTGGGCGGCGTCATGCCCCACTCACCGCGGTCAAGGGGTTTGCCGATCTTATCGAGCTGGCGGTGCGCTTCAAAAGCCACGCTGTGCTGCACGTTGCTTAGGAAATCATCAGGGCGGATGGTCACTGAACTGTAGTCGCGCCACTTGTCGGGATAGCCGATTTTGTTGACTACCCCGTGCAGCTTCTCGAGCGCCTGTTTCTTAGTCTCCGGCCCCATCCAGGTGAGGTGATTGATATCGTCTTCCATGGCCTGTTCGATCTGGCGGGTCATCTCTACGGCATCTTTCTTTGTTTTCGTGGTGAAGGTGCGGGCGACGAACTCCTGGCCCAGGGCCTCGCCCAGTTCGCGGTCCACCAGCCGCACGCAGCGCTTCCATCGCGGAGGCAGTTGCTGCACGCCGCGCAGCGTGTGGCTGTAAAAGTCGAAATTCTCCTTCACGAAAGCACTCGAAAGATATGGCGCATTGGCGCTGGCCATGTGCCAGCGAAGATAAGTCTTAATGTCGTCCAGGCTGTTCGACTGCAACTGCCGGTTGAGCTCTTTGTAGAACTCGGGCTCGGTCACGTTAAAGACGTCCACGCCGTCGATGCCGGAGATTTTAAGGTACGTGTCCCAGTTCAGGTTCGGAACCAGGGCCTGCAGGGCGCTGCGGTCCATGGTGTGAAACAGATTATGGGGATCGCGCTGCTGTACCCGCGTGAGTTGCGACTTGGCCAGCACTGTCTCGATGCGCATGATGGTGGCAGCTTCGTTCTTGGCTACGTCCGGCGAGTCGCCCAGCAGCTTCAGCATGTTCTGCACGTGCACGAGATATTTCCGCCGGATTTCCTGGGACTTGGCATCGTCTTTGGTGTAGTAGTCGCGGTCAGGCAGGCCCAACCCGCCGGCTTCGGCGAAGGCGATGATCTGCGAGGAGTCGGCATAGTCCTGGTCCGAGCCGAAATTGAAAAACAGGCCGCCGGTGGCGTTGGTGAGATGTTCGTGCGCCAGCAACTCGGCCAGCTCCCGCTTGTGCTGCACGGCGGCGATTTCATCCAGCATTGGCTTCAACGGCGCCGCACCCAGCTTTTCAATGGCGGGTTCGTTCATGCAGGCGGCAAAGTAGTCGCCAATTTTTTGCTGGTTGGGCGTGCGGCCGGAGGTCTTCTTCGCCAAATCGTCCAGAATCCCCCAAAGGAAGCGCTGGTTGTCCGTGGCCAGCTTGGCATACACGCTCCAACTCGCCTGGTCGCCGGGGATGGGGTTGTTCTTCATCCACCCGCCGCAGGTGTACTGGTAGAAATCCACGCAGGGGTTGGCGGACTTGTCCAAGGAAGGAACGTCGAGGCTGGGCGTGTAAGGCAGCGCTGAGGTCGGCTTCTCGGTGGTGGCCGAGGCGCCAGCGCCAGCCGACGGTCCGGCATTCTGCGCGAAAACCGCGCTCGAGATCAGGACTACAACAGCTACGATGCGAGGAATGTTAATGCTCATGATGGCTCTCTGGTTGCTCCGATTTTGGCTGATTGCTGAGTACTGTGTGCCGAACTGTGTTTACCCGATTTGGCTGACTGCTGATTGCTGAGTGCCGAATTGTGTTTAGTCCGATTTGGCTGACCGCTGAGTGCTGACTGCCGACTTGGTGATTGCCAAGTGCTTTCTCTTTTGACGCGTTAGTTTACAGCAAGCGAGCACCCGCGTATCGATGTCCCGGCCTGGGCCTGCGATCTCCGGCAAGCAGACGATCCGCGTTCGCCGGAGTTTTGATCCGCCGTAGCATTGGGCCGTTCCGGGGTCAATTTCGGTGAAATTCTGGTGCATTTCGTCCTGTTGATTGTCGTTCTATTTACGATAAGCCATTTATTTTCTTAACTTTCACTATTTGCCGGCAGGCATGCAATTCGCTTTTTATTCTCTATTCCCTCCCCCTCCCCCACCCCCCCATTTCACGCCACTTCACCCCATGTTCACCCCAAGTCACGCCAGAACCGCATATGCAAGCACAGTTCGCATAATAAAGTGTCTCGACAGGCGAAATCTTCGAGTTCGATCGCCTCGCCAGCCAGCAGCCAGACGCTCCTAAAAACAAAATCGACGCCCGAGCCTTAAAGCTCGTTGCGCCGATGGATGAATGATGCGCCGGCTTTCTCAAAAAGGCAAGCGCGAAAAAAGACAGTGCGGGAAACCTTGCCGCGCCCACCCTTTGCTACCGCCGGGGCTTGCGCAAAAGGAAAACCGCGCAAGCCCGCCGCGAGCTGTCATCTCGACCGAGCGCGAAGGAGCGAACGCGACTGAGGGCGAGTGGAGAGATCCCGACAGTGTGTCCTCTGTCATGCCGATACTAGGTGTTCTACCGAAACTGTGTGTGCTACTTTTCTCAGCGTGCGCGACGGTCTGTATTACAAATTCTGGGTCTATATCCTCTCCAGGCGGTCGGGCACGCTCTACGTCGGCATCACCGGATTTTTCGACCAACGCATCCATCAGCATAAGGACGATTCGATTGAAGGCTTCACCAAGAAATACCAGTGCCATCGGTTGGTCTACCACGAAAGTTACCAGGACGTGGATGTGGCGATCGGACGTGAAAAGCAAATCAAGCGTTGGCGTCGCGAAAAGAAAATTGCATTGATTGAAAAGATGAATCCGCGGTGGCAGGACCTTGCGGAAAATTGGGGCCGGGAAATGCGATTCCGGGGACAGTCCCTGGGCAGAATTCCCTGAATCATCCTCGGGATCTCTCCACTCGCACTCAGCCGCTAGGCTCCCTCGTGATCGGTCGAGATGACAGACCTAGGCAGTGGTTTCGGTCAGCGGGTCAAGGCAAGGCCAGCCCTCAAAAAACCCCAACGCGCGCAGTCGCACCGCGCGCGGGGGGGGGAGGAGCAGCATGAAGAAGATCGGGTAATTGAGTAAGTTGGTAATTGGGTAATTGAAAACCCCAAAACCGACGCTGAACTGGTCCGCTCCGTTGCGATCTTGAGCTGTTAGGTCTGTTCTGCGGGCGCCCGGCCCTTGCCGAGGGCGCCCGGAAAAAGAAGTTAGTTGGCTCCGGCGTCGAGGTCGGCCGGGGCGTTGCGCAGGATCACGCGCACGTTGCGCGCCACGTTGAGTTTCGTGGTAGTGCTCCAATCGATGCTGCTCATGGCGACAGTTCCCTTGT
>DATDGY010000023.1:0-4866 GCA_036521855.1 Candidatus Angelobacter sp. | reverse complement strand
CGGCGTGATGAAAAGTGTAAGCGTCTGCGAGAAGATCAGACCGCCGACCACGGCCAGGCCCAGCGGGCGGCGCGATTCGGCGCCCGCGCCCAAACCCAAGGCGATCGGAAGCGTGCCCATCAGCGCCGCCATGGTGGTCATCATGATGGGACGGAAGCGGATCAGCGCGCCCTGGTAAATGGCTTCCGCCGCGGTCTTGCCTTCTTCGCGCTGGGCGTCGAGAGCGAAATCGATCATCATGATGGCGTTCTTCTTGACCAGTCCCACCAGCATGATGACGCCCACAAAGGCGTAGAGGCTCAGTTCGGTCTTGAAAATCATCAGCGTGAGAAGCGCGCCCACGCCGGCCGACGGCAGCCCGGAGAGAATGGTGATGGGATGGATGAAGCTCTCGTACAGAATGCCCAGCACAATGTAGATCACCAGGATGGCCATCAGCAACAGCAAGCCCAGCCCTTGGAATGACGATTGAAACGCCTGGGCCGTACCTTGCAGCGTGGAGGTGATGGTGGAAGGCAGTACCTGCGTGGCTTCGCGGTTGACGTCGTTGATGGCATCGCCCAGGGACACGCCCGGTTTCAGGTTGAAGCTGATGGTGACTGCCGGCGACTGGCCCAGATGGTTCACCGTGAGCGGGCCGACCTCCTTCCTAAAGAGGGCGACCGAGCCCAGCGGAACCAGTTGTCCGGTCTTGGCATGCACATACAGCATGCTCAGAGCGGCAGGGTCGAGCTGGAACTGCGGCTGCAATTCCATGATGACCTTGTACTGGTTGTTGGGAGCGTAGATGGTGGAAATTTGGCGCGCGCCGTAGGCACTGTACAACGCGTCTTCGACCGTCCGTGGATCAACGTTCAACGCGGCCGCTTTGTCGCGGTCGATCTGTACCGTGACCTCCGGGTTCTTGACCTGTAGGTCGCTGGTCACATCCTGCAACTGCGGAAGGCTGCGCAGGCGTTGTTCCAGCTGCGGTGCGTACTGGTAGAGTTCGTTGGTGTTCGGGCTCTGTAGCGTGAACTGGTACTGGCTCTTAGTAAGCTGTCCGCCAATGCGGATGGGTGGCAGATTCTGCAAAAAGACGTTGATGCCGGGAATCTGCATCAGCTTGGGCCGCAGCTCCTGGATGATCTGGTCCACATGCGGGCGCTGATTGCGGGGCGTGAGCCGGGCGAAGATGCGTCCGGAGTTGAGCGCGGCATTCACGCCGCCGCCACCCACGGTCGACATGTAGTTAACCACGTAGGGACTTGACCCGATGACCTTGGCTGCTTCCTGTTGGTGGCGCACCATGTCGTCATACGAAATTCCCTGAATGCCTTCGGTGAAGGCGAACAGATTGCCCTGGTCTTCGCTGGGCAGGAACCCTTTCGGTATGGCGATAAAGAGCCACGCGGTCGCGCCCAGCACCACGAACGAGAGCATGAGCGTTGCGAAAGGATGGGCCATGACTTTCTTCAGGCTCCAGTCGTAGCCGTGCAGCATGCCGTCGAATATGGCCTCGCTCTTCTTGTACAAGGCGCCGTGCTTTTGGTGGCTGCCGGCCTTCAGGAACCGGCTGCACAGCATGGGGGTGAGCGTGAGCGAGACGAAACCGGAGACCAGGATGGCCACTCCGATAGTGACGGCGAACTCGTGTAACAGCCGCCCGATGATCCCGCCCATGAACAGCACGGGAATAAAAACCGCGGCCAGCGAGATGGTCATGGAGACGATGGTGAAGCCGATCTCTCTCGCGCCTTCGACCGCGGCCTGGTAGGGAGGCTTGCCCATCTCCATATGGCGCACGATGTTTTCGAGCATCACGATGGCGTCGTCCACCACGAAGCCTACCGTGAGCGTGAGCGCCATCAGGGACAGGTTGTCCAGGCTGTAGCCCAGCAGATACATTGCTGAAAACGTACCTACGATCGACATGGGCAGCGCCAGGCTGGGGATGATGGTGGCGGAAACGTTGCGTAGGAAGAGAAAAATCACCATCACCACCAGGGCGACAGTGAGAAGCAGCGTGAACTTCACATCGTTGACCGAATCGCGGATGGAGAGCGAGCGATCATACAGGGTGCCCAGCTTGATACCCGCCGGCATCTGCTGCTTGAGTTGCGGCAGCAGCTTCTTGATGCTGTCCACCACCTCCACGGTGTTGGTGCCGGGTTGGCGCTGGATGGCCAGCACCACGGCGCGGTCGCCGGTATACCAACTTGCCGTCTTGTCATTTTCCACGCTGTCAAAAACCGTGCCCACCTCGCCGAGCCGCACCGGCGAACCATTGCGGTAAGCCACGATCAGCGGACGGTATTCCTGGGCCCTTAAAAGTTGTCCGGTGGCCTGAACGGTATAGGCGGTGGAGTGGCCGAAGAGCGTCCCCGTGGGAAGGTTAACGTTAGCGTTATTGATCGCATTGTAAACATCGTCAATGCCGATCTGGTGGATGGCCAGCTTGCGCGGATCGAGCTGGGCGCGAACCGCATATTTCTGCGTGCCGAAGACCTGCACCTGGGCCACGCCGCTCACCATGGAGAGACGTTCAGCGACAGTGGTCTCCGCAGCCTCGTCCACGTCGGAGAGGCGCATGGTGGCCGAACTCAGAGCCAGGTACAACACCGGCTGGTCGGCGGGATTGACTTTCTGATATGAGGGCGGCGTGGGCAGCTCCGGCGGAAGCTGGGAGAGCGTCTTGGCGATCATCGCCTGCACGTCCTGGGCGGCGGCATCGATGTTGCGTTCCAGCGTGAACTGCAAAGTGATGCTGGTGGAACCGAGCGCGCTCGATGAGGTCATAGAGTCCACGCCCGCGATGGTCGAGAACTGTTTCTCGAGCGGCAAGGCCACGGCCGAGGCCATGGTGTCCGGACTGGCGCCGGGAAGCGAAGCGCTCACCTGGATGGTGGGAAAGTCCACGTTGGGCAGATCGCTCACCGGCAGGAGACGATAGGCGAAGATGCCGAACAGCAGGATTGCCACCATAATCAGCGTCGTGGTAATGGGCCGCCGGATAAAGAGTTGCGTGTTCACAATTTCTGTTGCCTCGCTGCCGGTTTCTCAAACCGGCTCTGCTTAAACCGGGTTTCTTGAATTATGTCCCACTCTTGATATCCACCTTGGCCCCGGGCGTCAGACGAAGCTGGCCGTCCGTGACCACGCGCTGCCCCGGCTGCAAGCCGGAGGCAATCACGGTTTCGTCGCCGATAGTCCAGGCTACCTTGACCGCTTGCGGCTGCGTCGTCATGTCCTGATTCACCACGTAGACGTACGTGCCTTGCTGGCTGGTCTGCAGCGCCGCCGTGGGCACGACGATCGCGTTGGGCTGGGACTTCAGCGTGAGGTTCACGTCGACGTACTGGCCCGGCCAGAGGACGTGCTGTTGGTTGTCGAACGTGGCCTTGAGTTTGATCGTACCCGTGGTTGAATCCACGGAGTTGTCGATGAACGTGAGCCGTCCCGCAAAGTGCTGGCTGCTCCCCTGGGGCGTGGCATCGACCTTCAACCCTTTCTGCGAGGAATACTGCTTCAACTCCGCCAGTTGCTGCTCGGGGATGGCGAAGGTCACATAGATAGGCTCAATCTGGTTGATGGTCACCAGGATCGGCACGTCGTTGGCCTTGACCAAGTTGCCTTCCTTCACGCCCACGCTGCCGGTGCGGCCGTCGATGGGCGAGTAAATCCTGGCGTATTCGAGATTGATCTTGGCTGTTTCCGCGGCGGCCCTGTCGGCGGCCACTGTGGCTTGCATGGCGCTGTAAGCGGCTTGGGCAGCGTCCACCTGCTGCTTGGAGACCACGCCCTCGCGGCCCAGCCCCTGGTAGCGTTCTGCATCCAGTCGGGTATTGAGTGCCTGGGCTTCGTCTTTGGCCAGCGTGCCTTCGGCCTGGCGCAGCGCGGCTTCAAACGGAGGCCGCTCGATGCTGAACAGAAGCTGGCCCTTCTTGACGTAGTCGCCTTCCTTGAAGTTCACCTGTACCAGTTGGCCGGAAATCTGCGCCTTGATGCTGACGGTGGAGATGGCTTCCACGTTGCCGATCGCCTGCAGCTCCACCGGCATGGTCCGCGAAGTCACGGTGGCCACGGTGACCGGAGCCGCAAGAGCTTGCTGCGGCTTGGCCGCCTGCACGTCGCTCTTGCCGTTGCATCCGGCGAGGCCTGCGGCCAGAACCAGGACAAGAGTCGTGTGTGAAATGTTGTTGCTTCTCATTTGGATTTGTTCCCCGCGCGAACGTGATGGCCGTTAGCGCCGTTCGCCGTCCGGCGCGCCGCCTGGTCCTGCATGCCGGCCAGCCAGATTTCCGCCAGCGTGTTCGCGACTTCCTCCAGATCGAATTTTCTGTACTGTTCGCCGCCAAAGAGCTCCTGGATAAGGAAGTGATACACCACCATGCCCAGAAAGCCGCGCGCCGCCAACAGGGGGTCAGTCTTGCGAAAGGCCCCCTGGCGGATGCGCGTGCGAATGTAACCGGCGAGCGCCTCATAGTATTCGGCGACAAAAGCGTTGAAAAAGCGCACCGAAAGTTCGTGCTTTTCGAGCGCGGTAAACCATAGCAGGCGGGTCAGCTCGCGGTCGCGCAGGCTGCGCCGCAGGGTCTCCCGGGCGATGCCTTGGAACACCTCAAAGTCCGATCCACCCTGCGCCAGGATCTTCTTCATGCGGTCGCGGCGGCCGCCGGCGTGGCACAGTTGCTCCAGCATGGTCCAGTAGAGGTTCTCTTTGCTGGGGAAGTGGCGGAAGAGCAGCGCTTCATTCACGCCGGCCTCCTCGGCGATCTCCCGCGTGGTGGCGCCTTCGTAGCCCTTGCGGGCAAAGATCCCGGAGGCTGCGTCAAGGATCTGCTCGCGACGGTCGCGGGCTGAGAGGCGAGTGGACATGTGATGAAC
>DATDGY010000022.1:0-1651 GCA_036521855.1 Candidatus Angelobacter sp. | reverse complement strand
TACTGTACTGTTTCTTCGTGATCAGCCACGGCCGCCGCAACATCCTGCACTTCAACGTCACAGAGCATCCCACCGGTTCCTGGATCGTGCAGCAACTGCGAGTGGCCTTCCCGGAGGACCGGGCACCCAAGTACTTGATCCTCGACCGTGACGGCAAGTTCCAGGGAGAGGTGGCGACGATGCTGGAATACCTTGGCAGCGAGTTGATCCGAACGGCTTATCGCAGTCCCTGGCAGAACGGCGTGGCGGAGCGTTGGGTGGGAAGTTGTCGGCGGGAACTGCTGGACCACGTGATCGTTTTGAACGAATCCCATCTTCGTCGGCTGGTTCGAGATTACCTCGAGTATTACCACGACGATCGCATTCACGATGCCTTGAAGAAGGAGACGCCGACTCTCCGGGTAATCGAAAGCAGGCCGAGGGGGACCGCCAAGGTGGTAGGAATGCCCCGCGTCGGCGGCCTGCATCACCGTTATCATTGGCAAACCGCCGCCTGAATCTCGCTGGTTCAAGCCTCGGCTGCCCTGCTGTGTCCTTCGCGACGGAATCAAAGCCTGAACGTGAGGGAGAGTCAGGACTAGACCTCACTGGTCGCGAATCCCGCGTTAGGTTGTGGCACCGGTCACGGAAGACAGGCCCGAGGCGCTGACGAAATCGCGCCGTCTTTTTCACCGTGTTCGTTCTTGAGGACGCAGTCGGATTCTGACGACCCACAGCCCCAGTCACACTCGAACGAGTTTCGCGTACCGATGCCCTTGTCGTTGGCAACGATGAGCACGTTAGCGGCCTGGTCCAGCACGACCGAGCTCGGCGCATACGCTACCGGGATCATGCCCATGACGGGATTCTTCACCCCCTTGGTGAGGTTGACCACCCCGACTGCGTTGGCAGTGTACAGCGCGACGTAGGCGACGCCTGTGTTGGCGTCGACTGCGATCGCGTTCGGCGCCGCGCCATAGGCCGGTTGGCCTGTGCCGGGTACCCCAATCGGCAGCCCAACGTCGATCGTCCACGCCACCGTGTTGGTGGTCGTGTCGATCACCGAGATGGTGTCGCTATAGGTCTTGGCGACCAACAGGTACTTTCCGTAGAACGCCAGCCCCGTCGGGTGCAGATCGGTCGAGATGGTAACGGTGACCGTCATCGAGGCCAGATCAACCACAGAAACGGTACCGGTGATCGCGGCGCCAACCACCGGGTCGGCGACGATTTCAGTGCCGGCGGACCAGATCTGGAAGTCTGCATCCGTAGCTTCCCGGCCACCTTCGTTGCTGACGTAGGCGGTAGTACCGTCGCTGCTGATCACGACGCTGTGCGGCGCGTTGCCGACGCGGGTCTGCGTACCCTGCGACGGCGGCGACGAGGCCAGGTCGATCTGGGTGAGCGTATTGTTCTGGTTCAGCAGGGCATAGGCGGTCTTGCCATCGCTTGAGAGCGCGACGCCGCCGGGATAAGAAGTGCTCGGACTATAGAACGTGCCGCAGGGTACGAAATAAGAGCCCGGAGGACTGTTCGGAAAGCAAGTGATGAAGGAATTGTCCGGCGGCACGGTGACCTGGGCGTTGTCAGTCAGCAAGCCCGTTTTACTGTCGACGTTGGCGAGGGTGACGGCTCCGCCGGTAAAGGCTATGTTATAGTCCTGGCTGAATAC
>DATDGY010000021.1:0-5664 GCA_036521855.1 Candidatus Angelobacter sp. | reverse complement strand
CTTGGTAGTCGCGTGGGTGGGCGGTGCTGAACATCACAAGACTGTGAAAAGGCGGATCGTAAACATGCCCGGCCGCCGCATCCACCACCGCCATCGACATGCAACTTGAGCCGCAGCCCCACTCGGCGATGGCGTATAGGCCGGCGAAGTCCGGGCCTTTGGCGGCGCCCTGGCGGATCATGGTGCGGAATAGCCTGTGGGCCGCCGTTGCCAGGATGGGCGGCGCCGGCTTGCCCTGGAACACTTTCGTTACTGCATAGTCCTCGAATTTGAAGGCCCAGGCGGGCTTCTTGTCCTGGGCCGGCGCCCCGGCACACCTCAGCACTAAGAGACGCGCAAGAATGGTTTTCAGCATGGCCAGCATTATAGTTGTCTGAGGGCGTTCCGAATGGCGTCACTAGCGAATAGCTGCGTTCTATCTCTTGACTATTCTTAAAACAGGTCTAAACTACGTTTTGCCCGGCGGCTACTACGCGCTCCCATGAAATCCGCATTGCGGACCTTGCTCCTGTTGCTCCTCACCCCGCCGTTGTTGAGCAACCTTCCCGCGCGAACGCCAACGGGAGAAGTGTTATCACGCTTGCCCCGCCTGATCCTTTGGGCGTGGGAGGTTCCCGAGCGCCTGGACTTCATCGATCCACAGCAGATCGCGGTCGCATATCTGGACCAAACCGTCTACGTCGGCCAGGCTGTGCGAGCCCGGCCGCGGCTGCAGCCGATGCGCGTGCCCGCGGGTACGCGCGTGATCGCCGTGGTCCGTATCGAGATGCCGGCCACAGCTCACGCCTCCCCTGAAATCCAGGCCCAGCTTGTCTCCGCCGTATTGCACTCGGCGCGCCGGCCGGGAATCACCGCCTTGCAACTGGATTTTGATGCCGTGCGCTCGCAGCGAATGCTCTATGGCGACCTCTTGAAGCAGGTACGTCAGGAGATGCCGTCGCATATGCCGCTGTCCGTGACCGCGCTGGCCTCCTGGTGCGCCTATGACCGCTGGCTCGCCAGCATGCCCGTGGACGAAGCCGTGCCCATGCTGTTCCGCATGGGAAAAGAGCAGAGTCTGTTTCGGTCGCGTGAGGAGGGACCGCTGCTGCGCGAGCCGCTGTGTACGGGCAGCCTGGGGGTGTCCGCAGATGAGCCCTGGCCGAAGAAGCTGGGGAATAAACGTCTTTACATTTTTGATCCGCGCCCGTGGAGCCGGGAGTCCCTGGCGCGCGTTTTGGAGCAAATCGAGAAATGAAACATTGGAAGAAGCTGTCTGGCCTGTTGTTACTTGCTGCCCTTCTGCTGTTCCCGCCCAACGGGAATTCCTGCGGGCCGTTTTTTCCCGACGCGGTTTTTACTTATCAAAAGCGTCCAGGAGGGCCGCTGAAGTGGTATGCGGAGGGCCATCTGGGAGTGCTGTTGCCCAGCTTTACGCCCTCGTACCTGGTGATTGGGTATCGCTATCTGGCCGGGCGTCCCCTCTCCCCTGGCGAGCGCGACCAGGCCATAAGCTATTGGCGATGGAGCTATCAGAGTCCCTTTAGCGAGGGTGGCAACCAAGAAAAGGATCCGGTACAGGAATGGCTGGCGGCGCGCAAACTGGCCGTCGGGGCGGAGACCACGGCGAAAGGCATCCCCACCTACGAGCGGGACCTGGCCGGCTATGGAGGCTATGAAAACTGTCTTGCCGACTCATTTCACACCGCCGCGCTTACGCTCACCGACCGTGCTCGCCGCTTCGGCGGCGATCGAGCCGCTGTCGTGGAGTGGGTCAAAGGCCAGGACATGGTCTTTTCCGATTGTAGTAACGACAAAGCTATTCCCGAAGCGCTGCCGGAAGCTAGTCCTGCCTGGCTGAAGGCCGACCGCCATTACCAGGTCGCGGCCGCGTACTTCTATTCGCGGTCATTCGATCAGGCGGCGCAGGGATATGACGAGATCGCGCGCGACTCCAACTCGCCCTGGCATGGGATCGCGCCCTATCTGGCAGCACGGTCCATGATCCGGAAGGGCACCCTTCCCGACACGCTGGATAAAGATGCATTGCACAACGCCGAAGCACGCCTCACCAAGATCATGAATGACCCAACGGCGTCGAACATGCACGATGCGGCCCGGCGCATATTCACCTACCTTGCGCTGCGCATTCGTCCCCAGGAGCGGAATGTCGAACTCGCCAAGTCGCTCGCCGGACCCAAGCCGGATCGTGATTTCACCCAGGATCTGATTGACTACGCCTGGAGTCTGGACCGCTTGATAGGCGATCAACCGGTATCCGGCACGCCGGACTTCGACGAGAGCCAAAGCCGCTTGGCTCAAGCGCGGGACGCCAACGAAATGACGGATTGGCTCATGACCTTCCAGGAATCCGGTCCCGGCTGGCTGGACCACGCCATCGAACGCTGGCGCAAACTGCATAGCCTGCCCTGGCTGGTGGCGGCCCTCGCCAAGGTCGACGCCATGGACCAGGCCGCCAGGGAATTGCTAAGGGCCGCCGAACAGGTGCCGCCCGCCTCGCCGGCCTACGCCACGGTCTTGCATCATCGCGTGCGTCTCCTCATTCAAGCTGGGGAGAATGACAAAGCGCGGGCGCTCCTCCA
Organism: Candidatus Angelobacter sp.; assembly: GCA_036521855.1. Classification (GTDB taxonomy): domain Bacteria; phylum Acidobacteriota; class Terriglobia; order Terriglobales; family Acidobacteriaceae; genus Angelobacter. Next base: position 3,082 of record DATDGY010000021.1, on the reverse strand, counting down.
AGAGTTCTTGAACTCCCCGCAGTTCACATCCTCTTCGCGCAATCTATTCATCGCCCAGCGGATGCGCCTGCCCACGAGTTATCCCGACTTCCTGGCCTACGCGCCGCGCACCGTTGTGGACGATGATTACGAGGATGGATATTTCGGCTCTTGTGCCGCCAAGGCCTGCGATGAGTTGCTCTACGGCGGAGCGGTCAAAGAGAAGTCAGAGCTTCGTTTTGACCGCGACGCGGCTTTGACGTTGAACCTGCGCCTGCCGCTGGAGTTGATGGCGCGCGCGGCCACAGGCGAGGAACTGCCCGAGCCCCTGCGCGGCGAGGTGGCTGTGGCCGCATGGACCCGGGCTGTGATGTTGGAACGTCATGACCTTGCTGCAACTCTGGTTCCCGAGATGAAAAAGGCCTACCCGGTGCTGAGAGAACAATTGGATAGCTATCTGGCCGCTAAGCCTGAGGAGAAGAAGCACGCGGCTTGGTTCGTGATACTGCACTTCCCGGGGATGCGGCCTTACGTGAACACCGGCGAACCGCGCAACACGAAGATAGAGAGCATCGATAACTATCGCGACAACTGGTGGTGCGGCGACATGGGCGCTGACGTGGGGACGATGACCTCTGGGAGGGGCGAAGTCGGTAGCGCCGGCTCGAAACCGGCCTTTCCACGGGACGCTCCGCCGTCTCCGGCATTTCTCACTCCTGAGCAGGCCAAGAAGGCAGGCGCGGAGTGGCAGACTTTGGCCGCGTCAGGAGGCGGCGGTGGCTACCTTACACGGCAGACGCTGGCTTGGGCGAAGGAACATCCGCAAGACCCGCGCCTTGCCGAAGCGTTGCATTACGCGGTCCGCAGCACACGCTTCGGCTGCGATGCCGGCAAGGTCTCCAGCCTGAGTCACAAGGCCTTCACGCTGCTGCATGAAAGGTATCCAAATTCCAAGTGGGCGAAGGAGACGCCTTATTGGTACTAATTGCGATATGGACGGCAAAGAATCCTTCGTCGCGTACGTGGTGGCCCAAGAAACTAGTTTTGTCCATACCAGTTAGGGAAATGCTGGGGCGGCGTGATTGGTAGCCGCTCTGGTTGACGCGGACATTCCTGCCTCTGATTCACCTTTTCTTTACAATGAGGGAGGCGCAAGTACAATAGGCTGTTTCCCGTTCCGGGCATGGAAAAGCATCCCAAAGGCTTCTTCGTCAGACATTTTGGCCTTCGCGGCGTCGCGCTGTTCGAGGCCGGCAAAGGCGGACTAGCCATTCTAGCTGCCGCCTGGATCCTTACTCTCCGTCACAAAGACATGAAAGAGGTGGCAGAGAGCCTGCTTGAATGGCTGCACAAGGCTCTGCACGTCAATCCCGACCGCCATTTTTTCCAGTTGATCCAGCGTTCCTTGGGAGGGCTCACGCACCGCGGGCTGCATCTGATTGCCGCCTTGATCTTCGCTTACGCCGTGATCCGCTTCGTGGAAGCTACGGGATTATGGCTGGGGAAAGAATGGGCGGAGTGGTTCGCCCTGATCTCCGGCGCCGCCTATATGCCGTTTGAGATTTATGAGCTGGCGCGGCGTCCCACCCTGTTTAAGGGGGGCATTCTGGCGATCAACGCCGTGATCGTGCTCTATCTGGCTTGGCTGCTCCGCGACTCTTACCGGAGAAGGAAACAGGCCCGTGAAGCTGTGGTCACGTGACGAGGCCTACTTCGTTTCGTAGACCGTCTTCCCACCCACTACTGTGCGCAGAACTTTAGTCTTTAGAATCTCCGCGGGCTCGACCTTGGTGATGTCGCGGTCGAGCACTACGAAATCGGCTAGCATGGCCGGCGCGAGCATTCCCTTTTCCTTTTCCTCAAATTCGGCGTAGGCAGATCCGGTAGTGTAAGCGGCGATGGCTTGCTGGATGCCAAGCTTCTGCTCGGGAAAATATTCTTTGGTCCCGGCTTCGTTCTTCCTGGTCACGGCGGCATAGAGACCGCGGAAGGGCGTGATCGGCTCAACCGGATAATCGGTGCCGAAAGCCAGGACCACGCCATCGTCCAGAAATTCTTTCCAGGCGTAGGAGTATTGGGCGCGCTCGGCGCCGATATGTGCTTCGGCCCAATTCATGTCCGTCAGAAGATGGTTGGGCTGCATGGAGGCGATCACGCCCAGGGATTTGAACTGCTTGAAGTCGTCCGGCGCCACCACCTGGGCGTGCTCGATACGGTAGCGAAAGTCGTGTAATCCTTCCGGGCTGTGCTGTTCCGCATAGGCAAAAGCTTCCAGGGCCATGCGCGCGCCGCGGTCGCCGATGGCGTGAAAGCCGATTTGAAAGCCGGCCTGCGCGCGTTCGGCGGCTTTCTGGTTGAGGGTGTCCTGTTCGTAGCGGGGCAGGCCGGAGTTCTTAGGATCATCAGTGTAAGGCGCCAGCATGGCCGCGGTATGCGAGCCAAGCGAGCCATCCATGAAGCCTTTGAGCATGGTGGTGTGCAGCAGGGAATCGCCGGCGGGGTGATGCTCGCGGCGGCGGCGCAACTCATCGACAGGCATATCAAAGGGCAGCCACTCGGCGATGCGCAGGGTAAGCTTGCCTTCTTTCTCCAGTTGCTCGTAGATCAGAAAGTCGTCCCACTCGGAGTTGTCCTGCGCCGAGGTGATGCCCCATTGCGCCGCATCTTGAATCGCGAGTTCCAAAGCGCGGCGGCGTTGTTCCAAGGTGGGCTTGGGGACTTTCGTCCGCACCGCGCCTTGCGCGGTCTCGCGCAGGATACCGGTAGGCTCGCCCCGGTCATCGTGGTCAATCTTGCCGCCGTGAGGATCGGGAGTCTGGGCGGTGATGCCGGCGGCCTTCAATGCAGCGCTGTTGGCAATGGCGATGTGGCCATCCACGCGGGAGAAGATTGCAGGATGGTCTCCGGTAACGGCGTCGATGTCCTGGCGCGTGGGCAGCTTCTGGCTGACCCATAGCGTGTGGTCCCAGCCTTCGCCCAAAACCCACTCGCCGGCGCCGGCGGTCTTGGCGCGGGCGGCGATCCGCTGCAGCATCTCCTCGAGGGACTTTGTCCCCACCAGGTTCACGTTCAGCTTCTCAAAGCCGGCGCTGGCCAGATGGGT
>DATDGY010000020.1:0-16404 GCA_036521855.1 Candidatus Angelobacter sp. | reverse complement strand
CACTGACGTTCAAAACGGGACATTGCCGCAATTCGCCTACATTGAGCCGGGGTTTGTCAGCAACCGCGACGAGCATCCTGGCGAAGGCACCTCGATCCAGACAGGCGCTCAGTTCGTCGCAAGTCTCTTTCAGGCCCTGATCAACAGCCCCTCCTGGAAAGATTCCATCTTCATCGAGACCTTTGACGAAGGCGGTGGGCTCTTTGACCATGTGGGTCCCATGATCGATGGCCAGCCCATCCAGGAACTGGCTGTGGGCGCCGGTGGCCAGGGGGTGGGTCCGGGCATGTACTCGACAGATGCTGCGTCGCAACATGTGCCGAGTCCGGACGGCATCCCACCCCAACTGAGGGCCGGCGATCCGCCCGGCGATTTCACCCGAACCGGTTTTCGCGTACCGTTGATTATCGTGTCGCCGTTCGCCAAGCCGCATTTCGTCTCCCACACGCCCATGGACTACACTGCGGTGCTCAAGTTCGTGGAGAAGCGGTTCAATCTGCCCAGCCTGACGCAGCGCGATGCCGTCCAGCCGGACATGGGAGAGTTCTTCGACTTTGTAAACGTACCCAACCTCAATCCGCCTATGCCGGCCACCCAACCCACCAGCCTCGTGTGCAATGCCGATGCGGCCGCAGCGCCGTTGTGAGAAGCACTCAGCGATCAGCACCCAGCTTTCAGCCACCCGGACCATTGTTCGCTTCTGCCGCCTCTCAAATGCCACAGGTAGGCGTGGGATGGGCTACAGGGAATGTGTCAGGGACTGAATGCTGAATGCTGAGTGCCTATTTCTCGACGACGCAGGCGGCTAAGATAAACTCTTACCACCATGCAATCCCACGTATCCGTCGACGCCATGGCCCGTGATTATGCGGAAAGAGCTGTGCAAACGGCGCGCGAGTTCAGTGCGCAACTGGACTACAGCGAGCAGTCTGTTTTGGAGCTTGAGACCATCCTCACCCGGCTTGCGGCGGGGCCGCAATCGGACGACGTGGCCGAAATCTGCAAGATTTGGGGCAGCTACCTGGGCGAGGTGGTACGGCGGCGCTTCGGAGGCGATTGGACGATAGAAACGTATCCCGGAAAGCAGTTTGCCACTCTGACGTTGAACGTGGGCGGCAACAAACTATTTCCCACGATGAAGGTTCACCGCCGTCTTACCCAGGGCCCGGACGACGATGTGTGGTTGTTTTACAAGATGGTGAAGGCCCGGCTGGAGGCCGTACCGGGCGGTAAAATTCAATGACGCGCCCCGCCGGAGCTGGCCTCGGCGAAGGACGGCGCTTCTGCTCCGATCTCCAATTCCTCAGCCAGGAGACCAGATCTCTTAACAGCGACTTGATTCCTCTTCCGCCGCTCGGATTCCCTGCGCGGACGGGAAGAACGATGGGGGAACGAAAGCTTTCTCCCCTGAATACCTTCGGCACAATGACAAGAGTCTAACCGGTCTGGCCGCAAGTTTTGAGATAACGAAGGTAACGCAAGTATTTCTATGAAAATCCTTAAGCAGCAACAGGGATCCCCAAAAAAGCTACTCTGGGGGCTTCAGGATCGCTGCCGGCAGTTCTTCCTTGAGCTCGGCCCCGCTGCGGCCTTCGCGCACCATTTGTGAGGCCAGGTTCAAAATGCGTTGTGCTGCGGCTCCGGCAGGCACTCCGCGCGCATGAATGTTTGAAATCAGATTGCGGTGAGCGTCGCTTTGCCCGAAGCGGGGGCGGAACGCCATGTAGGCTGAGAGACTCTCCGCCGTGGCCAGTCCCGGGCGTTCTCCGATCAGCAGCGCGACCACTTGCGGATGGAGCAGCTCGCCGACCTGGTTCATGAGGCCGACGCGGCAATAGCGCACCACGAACGGCTGTCCCAGCTTCCATCCCCGTTCAGTCGCCTCTCGTGCCAGCAACGGTAGAAGCATGGGGACCTGCGTGGAGACGGCAGTGACAGAAAGGCCGTCGCCAATCACGATCTGCAAGTCAACTCCTTGCGGGCAGCGCGCCTGGATGGTTCGCGCCGCATCCTCGCTGAACCGCCGGCCCAGGTCCGGGCGAAGCAGGTATTCGTCCTTGGTTCTAGCCTGGGTGGTTGCTTCAAAAAGCTTCCAGGCGCTCAGGAACTCTGCGCCAAGATCCTTTTCGAGGTCCAACTCGGTGCGAACGGCATCGCGCGCCGCGGCATGAGCTTGGCGCAACTCCAGTTGCGTGGCCGTGCGATAGCCGGCGCCGGCGCGGTCTGCCAGCACCCGCGCCGGCGTGCGTGAGCGGATGCGCTCAATCAGATCGGGCCAGGAGGCCGGTTGTAAGCTGCGTTGGTCACTTTCTGTCATGGCTGCAAGTTAATAGCGTGACTCTTTTGCCACTCTTCCCGGCGTCGGTTGGATGACTCCTTCACGCAGCTCGGCCGGATGGACGAGGCGATTGTCCCGCCTTCATACTGCTGCTCTTCGGCGTCGCACTGGGCGTCGCGATAGCGGCGCCAGGGTAATGCCCATTCCAACTTCATGCCAGGCTCTTCACGGCCTGATCAAAGCCTGCCGCCAACCGCCTGCGCATTCGGGAGTCAAGCGGCGCCGGGTCGTTGCCTTTAAATATGCCCATCGCTTGCAACCACGCAAGAAATTCCGGCGCTGGACGCAGGCCAAACAACCGGCGGGCGGCCAGAGCGTCGTGAAAACTGGTGGACTGGTAGTTGAGCATGACATCGTCGGCGCAGGGGACGCCCATGAAGTAATTGCAGCCGGCGGCAGCAAGCAGCATGAGCAGGTTGTCCGCGGAGTTCTGGTCGGCGGCCGCGTGATTGGTATAACACACGTCACAGCCCATCGGAAGACCCAGCAGCTTGCCCATGAAGTGGTCTTCCAGGCCGGCGCGGATGATCTGGCGCTCGTCGTAAAGATACTCCGGGCCGATGAACCCGACCACGCTGTTCACCAGGAAGGGCTGAAACACCCGGGCCACTCCGTAAGCGCGCGCTTCGAGCGTGAGCTGATCAACGCCATGGTGCGCCTCAGCGGAAAGGGCGCTGCCCTGGCCGGTCTCGAAGTAAGTCACATTGAGTTTGGGCAGTTCTGACGGTATTGGACTCGTGGAAGAACTTGCGTTTCGCGAAGGATCCGGTGATCCGGTGATCGGTTGATCAGGTGATCTGAAATCCTTGCTGCCGGCATCTTGCACGTACGAACTTTGATGGGAAACCCGATCTGTCTTTTCGATCACCCGATCACCCGCCGGGGTCCCCAGACCGCCCGTTTTTGGCGGGCTGGGGTGGTCACCGGATCTCGCGATCACCCGATTCTCACCACGTTGTCGATGGTGATCCAATACACGCTCTCTACCTTCTCTCAGCATGCTTAAGGTAACCCCAAAGCTCTCATTCGCCTTCTGTGTTCCCGCGACCGACTGGAACAGCAGATCAACGGGCATGCCTCGGTCGAGCGCAGACAGCTGCGTGGTGATGTGGGCCAGGCAGCAGGCCTGCGTGGGGATGTTGTAGGCGTCGATCAGACGGTGCAGCGCCTGCAGGATGGCTGAGACCGTGACCACCGAATCCGTTGCCGGATTCACGCCGATAACCGCATCGCCGCAGCCGTAGAGAAGCCCGTCGAAAGCCGAGAGCAGAATGCCGGCAACATCGTCGGCGGGATGATTCGGTTGCAGCCGGATGCCGAGCACACCGCGCTGGCCCATGGTGTTGCGGCAGCGCGTAACCACGCGGATTTTGGCGCCGGCCAGGATGAGATCCTTGTTGCTCATGATCTTGGCCACGGCGGCAGCCATCTCCGGCGTTGTGCCCCAATGCAGGCGCTTGAGGTCCGCCTCCGTTGTCTCATCGCGAAGGATGAACTCCCTGAACTCGCCCACAGTCATGCTCTTGATGGCAGCGAAGGACTGCTGATCGTGCGTCTCAAGGATCAGGCGGCTTACGTCATCTTCATCAGGATCAATCAGCGGGTTGGCTGCGATATGCCCAAGGATCACCTCCGCCAGTGCCCGCTTGGCGGCAACGCGCTCTTGTTCTGAGCCCGCGGCGATGCCGGCTAGCTGGTCACCGGATTTTTCTTCATTGGCGCGGGCGAAGAGAGTGCGGAGGTCAGACACGCATACATTATCGAACAAAATCGACGATCGAGACACGGAAGAGGGCAACGGCACGCGGTCGATGGTGCAACTGGAATCAGTCGAAAAGCGTGTTAACTGCCGCTACGCGCGTAATATCCCTTGCGTGCCCGGACTTTGTAGCCCTCTTTTGTCGTGATTTCAATGGTATGGAAACCGCTGTCACTTCTGGCGCTGTCCGGCAAGTACCCCACGCTGTACTGGTTGTGCAGCTCACGCTCGATCTGGGTCAAAGCTTCTTCCAGTTTCTCCACACTTCTGACCGTAAAGACCCTGCCACCGGTTTGCTCCGCCAGGTCGTTTACCATTTGTCCGAATATGGTGCGTGAAAACAAGACCACGTAACAAACAGCATCGGCTTTCTGCGCGGCTTGAATTGCATCCTTAAGTTTCAGCTTGCTGCCCTGGTCCCATCCGCTGGTAAAGATCACCAAGGCCTTGCGTCCCACCTGCTTGCTCAGGATTTCATCAGCCGCCAGGTAAATAGCATCGTTCAATGCCCCGCCGGCGCGGCTTCCCCGCAGGCCCACATTGACCTTGGCGGTGTTCATTCCCGAGCGCAGGAGACCAACATCGCCGGTGAGGTCTTGCAGGAGATCCACCGTCACGTCAAAGCTGATAGCAAAGGCCAGGTCGTCCTTTGGCCTGATCACCTTGCGCAGAAAGTCTCCCGCTGCCGACTTTTCCGCAAGCAAGGCGGCCTGCATGGTTCCGCTGGTATCGAGCAAGACGCCCAAGGTAAGCGGCACATCTGACCCGGCTTTGAAACTCTGGATGGTTTGCGGACGTCCGTCTTCGCGGATCTGAATCGAGTCCTGGGAGAGATCGGGAACCGGCATGCCGTGGCCGTCGTCCACGGTAAAAAAGATGTTAACTATGTTCTTGCTGGAAGAAGGTGCGGCGCCTGGCGGGCTTGACTGTCCCATGCAAATTAGCGACAAGATCAGCACGGAAATTACGCCAAGAACGGACGACAGGAATCGATATTTCATTTTTTCGCCCCCCTAAGCAGGTACAAAGGATTATGTCGGATTCCCCACGGAAGTCAATACGTCCCTGGGAGATTCAGCGTGCCGCTCGGACGGCATGAATTTAGAACTGGACAGCAATAACCAGTTTCAAGACAATTCCGAATAGCTGAAAGTAAAGAGAGGGGATACATGCTCAGGAGCGTTGTCAGCGCCATTCTTGCCTTGATATGGCTCGGCCCGCAAGAATCTATAGCTCAGAGTTGGTCGTCGCCAATCGCGGCATACCTTCATACAGCCAGCCAGGGCTCTGCGGATGCCCAAGCGGCACACAGCCTCGAAGGAGACTGGAACGGCACACTCGATGCCGGTGGCACCAAGCTGCGGTTGGTGCTGAAAGTCAGCAAAAACAGCGAAGGCAAGGTCACCGCCACCATTGACAGCCCGGACCAGGGCGCCAAGGGCATCCCCGTAAGCTCCGTCGATCAGACGGGTGAAGACGTAAAGCTGGAACTGGCCGGGATCGCAGCGTCGTTTCAAGGCAAGATGAATGCCGCCGGTTCGGAGATCAACGGCGAGTGGAAGCAGGGCGGAGGATCGCTGCCCCTGGTACTCCATCGCGCAGGCAACAAGGATTCCGCCGACACCACTCCGAAAGGCTTGCCAGCAAGCCTGGCCGGTTTTGAAGATGAAGCAATCTTCTCCCTCATCCTGAATGAGGAACAAGTCGGTGTGATGAAGTCGTCGTGGAAGAAGGACGGGAGTTATGAAAACCACGCCACCCTTACCCTGGCGGGGCAAACCCTGGAAATCACCACCAAAGTCACCCCTGATGCCGACGGCCGCTGGAAGCAGATCGTACTGGAGGCCCCGACCGGTCCGGTAACCGTTACCCGCGAAGGCATTTCGGCGAAGCGGACCTTCAAGGACAAGACCACTACCTTTGAGACCCGCGAGGGAGCGCTGTTGTATGACAACTATGGGCCGGCGCTAATGGCCCAGAGCATCCGCGCGTACGACCGCGGCAAAGCCGGCGTCCAGAAGTTCCCGCTGTTCGGAATCCCCGGGGCGGCACTCGACCTGACTCTCGAGGCCAAGGACACCGCGGAACACACCGTTGCCGGAAAAGACCTGTCGCTCACGAGATTTCTGTGCGGCCTGCCGGGAGTGGACGTCTACGTCTCCGCGGACAGCACAGGGAAAATCTATCTTGCGGAAGTACCGGCGCAGAAAGCAGCGTTCGTTCGCCAGGGTTACGAAGCTTTGCGCAAAGCGGCAGCCGATGACCCGCTTCTTTCTACTCCCAAGTATGAAGTCCAGGTGGACCGCGGCGTCAGCGTGCCCATGCGCGATGGAATCAAGCTGTCCGCAGACGTTTACCGGCCACAAGGGGTGGAGAAGGCGCCGATCATCCTGGTGCGCACCCCTTACAAGAAAGAGATGGCGGAGTTACAGGCCCGATTCTATGCGCGCCGCGGATATGTGTATGCCGTTGAGGATTGCCGCGGGCGGTTCGGTTCAGGCGGAGTTTGGGAGCCGTTTGTCAACGAAGCCAAAGACGGCTACGACAGCATCGAGTGGCTGGCCAAGCAGCCGTATGCCAACGGCAAAGTAGGGATGATCGGAGGTTCCTATGTGGGCTGGGTGCAGTGGTGGGCGGCAGGAGAGCATCCTCCGCATCTGGTGACTATCATTCCCAATGTCTCTCCTCCAGACCCGTTTTACAACATCCCCTATGAGTACGGAGCTTTTTTTCTCTGGGGAGCGATTTGGTGGGCGGACATTCTGGAGAGCCAGGCGACGGCCGATATTTCGGGAGTGGCACTCAGCAAAATCGGGGAGAAGAAATATTCCAAGCTGCTGCGCGAGCTTCCTGTGGTGGAGTTGGACAAAAGCGTGCTCGGGAAGGAAAACCCGTATTGGCGCAAATGGATCGAGCATCCCAACAATGATGCGTACTGGCAGCCAGCTGACTTTCTCGACCGGTTGAAGGACGTCAATATCCCCGTGTTTCATCAGTCGGGATGGTTTGATGGTGACGGCATCGGCACCAAGTTGAGCTATCTGCGAATGGAAAGTTACAAGCATCCCAACCAAAAGCTGACGCTTGGGCCCTGGGGTCACACCGACACAGCGGCTAGAAAGATCGGGGACCGCGACTTTACCGAAAGCGCCATCGTTGATCTGCAGCGGGACTACCTGCGCTGGTTTGACCACTGGCTGAAAGGCGTGGACAACGGCATTGACAAAGAGCCCCTGGTCAGCCTGTTCGTGATGGGATCCAACAAGTGGCTGCACGGCCAGACGTATCCGCTGGAAATCACGCGGCCGCAGAAACTCTATCTCGCGAGCGCCGGCCAGGCCAATACGGAGAAGGGGGACGGCAAGCTGACCTTCGAGATGCCGCCGGCCGGGGCTGTGCCCGATCGTTACACTTACGATCCGGGCGATCCTACACCCGCCCCGGGATTTTACGAGGAGTCAGAGGAAAATGAGAAGAAGGTCCGCTCCGCGGAAGAGCGGAAGAAAGACGCCAAAGACTATCATCACAAGCTCACCCAGGAGCGGAAGGACATCCTGGTTTACCAGACCGATGTGCTCACCAAGCCGCTGACGTTTGCCGGGCCGCTCTCAGCCGTTCTCTACGCGTCCTCTTCCGCTCGCGATACGGACTGGTTTGTGAGCCTGATGGAAGTTGACGAAAAAGGGGACATCTTCCCGCTGGTGAACGGCAAGATCCGCGCTCGCTTCCGCAAATCCATGCACACACCGGAGCTGCTGAAGCCCAATGAAGTGTATGAGTACACGCTCGATCTCTGGCATACAGGCATCACCATTCCTGCGGGATCGCGTCTGCGGGTTGAAGTAAGCAGCGCCGAGTTCCCGTTGTTTTCCCGGAACCTGAACACCGGCGGCCACAATGAAACAGAGACGAAGTACGTGACGGCTCAACAGACGATCTTTCACAGCCAGAAGTATCCATCGCACATTCTGCTGCCGGTCATAACGGAGGACCTCACCGCGGACCGGAAGTGAGGATTTAGCTGGTTGAGACTGGGGGGCGGGCGCGGTAGCGGCGAGAAAACGCTCACCGCACCAGCCGGACCACGCTTTCGAGATGGAACGTTTGCGGAAAGAGGTCGACCAGGTGGACGGCCTCCACCTGGTAACCGAAGTCCAGGAAGGTGCGGACGTCGCGGGCCAAGGTCGCCGGATCGCAGGCCACGTACACGAGCTGCTTCACGCGCAAGGCGGCCAGCAGTTGCGAAACGCGGGCGCCCAAGCCGGACCGCGGCGGGTCCACCACCACTACATCAGGGTGCATGTTCAGGCTGCGCGGCAGAAACTGCTCGGTAGTGCTCTTCACCGGGATCACATTCTTGAGGGCGTTGGCCTTGAGGTCGGCCGCGGAGGCGGGCGAGGACTCCACGGCGAAAACCTGGTCAAAGCGCCGGGCCAGGTGATTGGCAAACAGGCCCACGCCGGCGTAGAGGTCGATCGCGATCTTGCCGAAGAAATCGGCGGCCACAATCTGGGCCAGGTCGCGCACCAGAAAACGGTTGGTCTGGAAGAACGCGCCGGCGCTCACGCGGAAAGCCTTGTCGCCTACCTGGTACTGCAAAGACGCGCTGCCTATGGTCTCTTTGAGCTGGGGCTGTCCGCCGGAGCCCGGCTGGGGCTGGGCGAAAACGGCCACACCTTTGATCTCAGCGGCGCGCTTCTGCAGCTCGGCAGCGAAAGCACGGATTTCGTCAGCCCTGGTTCCAGGCACGTGGTGGACCTCGAGGATCATCTTGGCATCGGCATGGTCAGCAAAGAACTCGATCTCTTTGACGCCTCCGGGAACGCCGCCCTTTTCACCCATCTCCCACAGGAGCTGGATAACGCGGTTCACGGCCGGCGAGCTGATGGGACAGTTCTTCACCGGCAGCAGATCGTGCGAGGCGAGACGATGGTATCCCAGAGCGAATTCCTGGCCGGCGGCTTGCACCTTCAGACGCGTGCGGTTGCGGTAGTTCCACGGCTCGGCGGAGTGCGTCTTGATCTCGCCCTTCCACTCGAACTTGGCGTTGCGCAGAAGCGTTTCGCGCAGGATGTTGCGCTTGATCTCCAGTTGCGAATTATGCAGGGTGTGCTGGTAGTGACAGCCGCCGCAGGTCGCAAAATACGGGCACTTGGGTTGGACGCGCGTGGGCGCAGGCTTAAGCACTTCGTCGGCCTTGGCGCGGGCGAAGCTGCTCTTCTCCCGGGCCAGCGTGGCGCTCACCTCTTCGCCGGGAAGCACGAAGGGAACGAAGACTGCCTTGCCGTCAGGAAGACGAGCCAAGCCCTCCCCGCCATAGACGAGCTTTTCGATGGTCAGGTTCACATGTAAAAGAGACTGAGACGTGGCATTTTAGCCTTTTCGAAGAGACGCTTGTGAACAAATTGTTTGCGAAGCTGCTCAATCTGCAATCCGGGCATCCTGCTGCGGTACGGAGCAATCTCGCGGTCGGCTTCGGAGCGCAGGGCCAACAGGTCCGCCTCAGACGCAGTCATGGTCAACGCCGCGAGCAGCTTTTCTTCCAGGACGGTGAGATGCCGCTCCAAGTCTTCCAGGCGTGGCGGAAGATAAGGCCGGTCCCCAAGCCGGTCCGGTGCTCGATCCACAGCCGCTTCCAGTGTGGCAGCCATCTCTTCGAGCGCTGCCGAGCACTCACGGGCCACCGTTTGCACAGGTCCGGGCGCCCCGGCCGGCAGCAGAATTGCGGCGTTCCGGCGAAGAAAGCTCGCGATGTCAGCGGGACCCATGCCCGGTATGGGTCTGGGCTCAGGTCGCGTGGCGCCGACCGCGGCCTCTTTCATGTCCTCGGCGGCAGAGAGAACTTCCTGGGCGCAGTAGGTCAGGCTGTTGATCTTCCTGGTCTTGGACGGACGTCGGTCGTAAGTATCGAAAGCCGCATCAATGCCGCGTAGCACGGCCTCCAATGGAATTCTTGCGTCCTTCCAGGTCTCGATCAGAGCCCAGTCGAGAGTGGAGAGTAGCAAGCCGCTCCCGCGGCGTCCGAGGTAGCGCTCTTCGATCTCGGTAAAGTAGTTGAAGTAGTTTTCCACGGAAAAAAGTTCGTCCCCACCAACGAGTCTCATGGCGCCGCTGAGTACACTGATTCTTCTTGACGGGGTGGAGCAGGCCTTCAGGCCTGCGTTAAAGCATCTGAGATAGCTGGCTTTAGCCGCTGAGGTATGAGTGCCTCAGGGGCTGAAGCCCTGCTCCACCCGCTTCGCGATAAAGCGTATCCGTTTGCCCGCAGCCGCCTCGGGGACCTATGAGGTTGCTTTCTGTTTCTGCCCGGCGTGCTGGTTACGTTCCCAGATGATGCGCAGTCCGTCCAGGGTAAGAAGATTGTCAACGTTCTTGATGTACTTGGAGTCTTCACCGATCAGCGAGGCCAGGCCTCCGGTGGCCACCACCTTGGTGTCCGCGCCCAGCTCTTTGAGCAGGCGTTCCAGGATGCCGTCGACGAGTCCCAGATAGCCAAAGAAGAGCCCCGACTGGATGCTGGCCACAGTGTTCGTCCCGATCACCTTGGCCGGTTTGCGAATATCTACGAAGGGCAGACGGGCAGCATGTTCAAAAAGCGCCTCGGCGGAGATTCCGATGCCCGGCGTAATGACCCCGCCCAGGTATTCGCCCTTGCGGGAGACCGCGTCAAAGGTGGTGGCGGTGCCGAAGTCCACCACGATGCACGGGCCGCCGTACTTCTCGAACGCGGCCACGCCGTTCACGATGCGGTCAGCGCCAACTTCCGCCGGATTTTCATAGAGCACCGGCATACCGGTCTTCACTCCGGGCTCTACGAACAGCGGCTTGAGATGGAAGTAGCGCTCGCAGACGTCCTTCAACGTGAAATCCATGGGCGGCACTACGGACGAAATGATGATGGCCCGCACATCCTCGGCTTCGACTTTTCCGATGGCAAAGAGGTTGCGAAAGAGCACACCGTATTCGTCCACGGTATGGGTGCGGATGGTAGCCACGCGCCAGTGGGCGATCAGCCGCGCGCCGGATTTCTTGACGAAGCCGGGCGCTGCGATCTCATACACCCCGAGCACGGTGTTGGTATTGCCGACGTCAAGAACGAGAAGCATCGGCTCTCCTTGGCAACGGGCGCACGCCGCCGGAAATTACGATGCGCAGACCGCGGTCGGTGCGCACGCGAAGAAAGCCGCGCGGATCCAGTCCGTCGGTCACGCCGGTGTAGCCGCCGTCTTCGTCTACACGGACCACTTTGCCGTGGGCGTACGACGAACGCGACTCCACCCGCTTCATGATGGGCTCAAAACGCAGCGCGGGAGTGCGAATGGGTCCGGTCATGGCTCGCAGCAGGGCGCGATATTCGCGGTCCAGGGCCCGCATCAGTGCGGCAGCCAGCTCGACCCGCGACCACTCCTTGCCTGTTTCCAACAACAAAGAGGTGGCAGGGCCGGCCAAGTCCGAAGGCAGATTGCGATGGTTAACGTTGATGCCAATGCCGATGACGGCATGTTGTACGCGAGTAGCTTCGGAACTCATCTCGGTAAGAATTCCGGCGAACTTCTTCTCGTTCAGCAGGAGGTCATTGGGCCAGCGAATATCGGCCTGAAGACCGGTGGCTTCGCGGACGGCGTCCTGGACGGCGACGCCGGCGATCAGCGAGAGCCACAGCGCGTCGGCAGGAGACATGGGCGGCCGGAAGAGAAAAGAACAGTAAATCCCTGTGCCGCGTTCGGAGTGCCAGGAATGACCGCCGCGGCCGCGGCCCGCGGTTTGCTCCTCGGCCAGAAACACCGCGCCTTCCGGAGCGCCCTCAGCATGCTTGCCGGAACGCGACGCGGCCTCCAGCGCCAGCGAATTGGTCGACTCCGCCTGCTGGCAGTGATGGATGTTGCCGGAAAAAATCGTGTTCCGCACCAGCGGAGCCAGGCTCTCCGGCGAGATAAGATCGTCTGTCAGCACAGATTATTTTCCTGTTGCCGTGGCCGGTTGCTGAGCCTGCCGGGCCTCTACATTGATTTCGATCCGTACATCGTTGGCGACCACGAGTTCACCGCCGGCCATCGACTTGCTCCAGGCCACGCCGTAGTCCTGGCGATTGATGGTCAGTCCAGCTTCGGCGCCCAGCAGCTTGCCCCGGCCGCCGTCGATGGGCCCGCTGAGCGTGAACGCCAAGTCCACGTCTTTGGCCACGTTGCGTATGGTGAGCGTACCATGGGCAACAAAGCCGTCGCTTTTCTTCTCCACCGACTTGCTCTTGAAAGTGATCTCGGGAAATTTTTCCGCGTCGAGGAAGTTGCCGCTGCGCAAGTCATTATCACGGCTGGTATTGTCGGTATTGATGCTCGCCGTCTTGATGGTCACGTTGACGGAAGACTTGGATGGATCCTTGTCGTCGTAAATGATGCTGCCGTTGTAATCGGTAAAGCGTCCGTGCACGGTGTTGACCACCATGTGCTTGACCGCGAACCCCACGCGGGAATGCACCGGATCAATTTTGTACTCGTCGGCCGCCCAGGCCGCTCCGGCCAAGGTGAGAACGGCCAGCCACAATCCAACAACTGTTCGAATACGCATGGAAAATACGCCTCCTTCAGGAACACTGTCTATTCGAGAAATCCGCAAATGATAGTCAAGCTTACGCAGGAACAATCCTCATGCTCAAGTCCACAGCCTGGAGCGAATGCGTCAAGGAGCCTACGGAGATGTAGTCCACGCCGGTTTCGGCATAGGCGCGAACGTTCTCCAGGCGGATTCCGCCGGAAACCTCTATCGGGACCTTGCGTGAGGAGCTGCGCACCCGAGTTACGGCTTCGCGTACGGCGTCAACGGTCATGTTGTCCAGCATGATCCGCTCGGCGCCATTGGCCAACGCTTCATCCAGTTCGGCCAGAGTGCGGACTTCTATCTCGATCATTTGCTCCTGCCTCCGGCCTTGAAGAGTTTTCTGCAATACCGCAGTCACACCGCCGGCCAGGGCAATATGATTGTTCTTGATCAGTACGCCGTCGGAGAGGTCTTGGCGATGATTGTGGCCGCCGCCGCAGCGCACGGCATACTTATCCAACACGCGAAGCCCGGGAACGGTCTTGCGCGTGTCCAGAATGCGCGCCTGCGTGCCGTGAATCGCGTCCACGAACTTGCGGGTGAGGGTGGCGATGCCGCTCAGCCGCTGCAGCACGTTTAGTATGACGCGCTCACAAGACAACAGCACCCGGGCGTTGTGCCGGACCACGGCGATGGCCTGGCCTTTGTGCAGGCGCACGCCGTCAAAAATCTCACCGTGGCTGATGACCTCGGGATGCCCGATGACGTGCGGATCGAGGTGTTCGTAAATCTCCAGGATGCGGCCCACCGCGCCTACGCCGGCCAGCACGCAATCCTGCTTGGCCAGGATGGTGGCCGTAGCGCGTTGCTGCGGATCGATGCACGCCCGCGAAGTGGCGTCGCTGGTGGCCCGGTCCTCCAGCAGCGCGTTCTCGAGAATGGCGCTGATTCTGCGGCTATGCCAGTCCATAATTCCCGAAACAAAAGCTTAACCCAGGTTGTCCAATGCGGCCCGGATCCTCCCGATCAGATTCTTGAGCTCGACTTCCTGCTTGCGCAGGCCATCCACCACCTTCGCCGGCGCCTTGGAAAGGAATTGCTCGTTGCCAAGCTGGCGCTGTGCGTTGGCGAGTTGCCCTTCCAGCTTCTTCAACTCTTTGGTCCGGCGATCGCGGTCGGCGGCCGCATCAACTTTCTGTTCATAGACGACGGCGACTTCGAATTTGGGCGTGGTGCGGGCGCCAGCATCTTGGGCAAGCGATTCTGACACGAACTCGATTCCGTTCACGCTCGCCAGACGCTCCACCATCCCCCGGTTTTCCTGGATCAAGTGCTGCACGTCTGCTCCGCCGTGAATCTTCGCCGGAGTTTTGGCCTTGGGTTCGATCTTCATCTCGGCGCGAATGTTGCGGATATTGACGATCAGGTCCTGCAGCACCGTCATCTGTTCCTCCGCCTCGTCGTTCAGCCGCTTCTTATCCAGCTCCGGGAACCGCGCCAGGGCGATAGACTTCGCCGGCGGCTTGCCCTCATACATGGCATGCCATATTTCTTCAGTGATGAAGGGCATGAAGGGCGAGAGCAGGCGCAATGCGCCTTCAAAGACATTCCCCAGCACGGCCAAAGCGGCGCGGGCCTCGTCTTGTGGGCCGGAGAGCGCAGGCTTGATGATCTCCAGGTACCAGTCGCAGAACTCGGCCCAGAAAAACTGGTAGACGGTGTTGGCAGCCTCGTCGAAACGGTAGTCAGACAGACTGGCATTGACTTGGCCGGCAACACGATAAAAACGCGAGTAGATCCAGCGGTTCTCCAGCCGCTGCATGGCTTCCGGGGACGCGCCTGCGGTCAGGCTGCCACCCACGCGGTCCAGATTCATGAACATGAAGCGGGCGGCATTCCAGATCTTGTTGGCAAAAGCCCGATAGCCTTCGGTGCGACTCTCGTTGAAAGCAACGTCGGTGCCGGGCGAGGCCATGGATGCCAGCGTGAAGCGCACCGCGTCCGTGCCGAACTTCTCCGTGATCGCAATGGGATCGACCACGTTGCCCTTGGTCTTGGACATCTTCTGGCGGTCGGCATCGCGCACCAGGGCATGAATATAGACCTCGCGAAAAGGAACGCTTTCTCGTAGGCAGTCACTGCCCGTCGGTCGAACTCCCTCCGGCAGGCCAGGACGGTGCGGCGGCGACATGAAATGGCAACCCATCATGATCATGCGCGCCATCCAGAAGAAAAGAATGTCAAAGCCGGTGATCAGCAGCGAGGTGGGATAAAACACCTGCAGATCCCGTGTGGCTTGCGGCCAGCCGAGCGTGGTGAAGGGCAGCAACGCCGACGAAAACCAGGTATCGAGAACGTCCGTCTCCTGCTCCAGGCGGGAGCTGCCGCAGTGCGCGCATTTTTGCGGGGCCTCGCGCGCCACTGTTGTCTCTTGGCAATCGCCGCAGTGCCACGCCGGGATGCGGTGTCCCCACCACAACTGGCGGGAGATGCACCAGTCATAGATGTTTTCCATCCACTGCAAGTAAATGGTCTTGTAATTCTCAGGAGTAATCCGGATGTGGCCTTCGCTGACTGCGCGGCTGGCAGCTTCGGCCAGAGTCATCCCTCCCTTAGCCGGCTGCTTCTTGACCGCGACAAACCACTGCATGGAGAGCCGCGGCTCCACGATGGTGTTACAGCGAGCGCACCTGCCGATAGCAGAGGTGTGATCCTTAGTGCCGGCGAATAGGCCGCGCTGCTCCAGATCGCGGATGATTTTTTCTCGCGCCGCCATGCGATCCAGCCCCTGGTAGGGGCCGCCGTTCTCGTTGATGCGGGCTTCGTCGTCCATCACGTTGATCCGGGGCAGACTGTGGCGCAGGCCGACCTGAAAATCGTTGGGGTCGTGCGCGGGCGTAATTTTCACCGCGCCGCTGCCAAACTGAGGATCGGCAAAGTCATCGGCAATGATCGGGATCTGCCGCTCCAGCAGCGGAAGTATCACCTTCTTCCCAATGAGTGCCGTGTACCGCGGGTCGCGCGGATTCACGGCCACGGCGGTATCGCCCAGCATGGTCTCGGGACGCGTGGTCGCGACCGTAACGAACTTCTTAGGATCCTCGGCTAGCGGATAACGAATCTGGTAGAGCTTCCCTGCAACCTCCTCGCGCGTCACCTCGAGATCGGAGATAGCGGTCATGCAGCGCGGGCACCAGTTGACGATGTACTTGCCGCGATAGATCAGTCCTTCTTCATGCAGGCGGACGAAGACCTCGGTCACACAGCGGGAGAGGTTCTCGTCCAGGGTGAAGTACTCGCGGTCCCAATCCACCGAGTCGCCCAGGCGCTTCATCTGCGAAAGGATGGAGCCGCCGTAATGCTTCTTCCACTCCCAGACGCGCGCGACGAAGCCTTCCCGGCCAAGCTTCTGGCGGCTGGAGCCCTCGGTGGCGAGCTGGCGCTCCACCATCAACTGTGTGGCGATGCCGGCGTGGTCGGTGCCCGGAAGCCAGAGGGTAAGGAAGCCGCGCATGCGCCGCCAGCGGATGATGATGTCCATCTCCGTGTGCTCGAACATGTGCCCCATGTGCAGGCTGCCGGTGACGTTAGGAGGCGGAAGCAGCAGATTGAAGACGGGCACGGTTTCCGAGCCAGGCTCCGGCGTCTTCACGGAAAAGAGCTTTTCCCTGACCCAATGCTCCGCCCAACGGGCCTCAATCGCGCCGGGATCGTATGTTTTGGAAAGTTCGTG
Organism: Candidatus Angelobacter sp.; assembly: GCA_036521855.1. Taxonomy (GTDB): domain Bacteria; phylum Acidobacteriota; class Terriglobia; order Terriglobales; family Acidobacteriaceae; genus Angelobacter. The sequence goes on along the minus strand of DATDGY010000020.1, from coordinate 36 downwards.
TGACATTCGCGCCGTAGGAACTAAGTCTCGATATTA
>DATDGY010000019.1:0-31975 GCA_036521855.1 Candidatus Angelobacter sp. | reverse complement strand
CAGTACCAGCCAATTACGGTTCGAGAACTTCAAGCCTTACCCAAACTCCTTAGCCCGTGGAAGAGATCAAATGTCTGGCGTGCTGGACTACGAAGTACTAACATCAGAGGAGCTAGCTGAACGGCTCAAAGTCCCTGAAAGCTGGATCGTGGAGCAGGGTAAGCGTTCGCGCACCTCTGACCCTATTCCGGTCTTCAGGCTTGGGAAGCACCGTCGTTATCGCTGGGGCTCACCTGAGATGAACGCATGGCTTGAGCGTCGTGCTGGCCACACAACACGCAAAGCTGGGTCAACAAAAACCAGAAATGGAGGAAATGAATGACCCAGCAGCAAGGACACTTGTTCGAATCACATGGCTCGTGGTTCGTTCGGTACCGGGAGCAGGTGAGACAGCCTGACGGCTCGGTGACGATCATACAACGAGCACAACGGTTGGCGAGTGTGGGTGACTACCCCAAAAAATCGGAAGTCACACCGCTCAAGAACGAGTTCATGGCAAGACTGAACAGGACCGGATTTACACCGGAGGCGGGAACGGACATCATGGACTTCGCCGAAAAGAGCTACTTTCCTGAGATGGAAAAGAGACTCGCCAAGAGCACTGTCAGAGGCTACCGCGAAGCTTGGAAAGGCCACATCAAGGATAGGGTGGCCGGTATTCGAGCGAGGGACTTCCGGACGGTGGACGGGGAGATCTTGATGCGGGATATCGAACGTGAGCACGGCGAGAAGTTGGCTCACGGGACATACAAGCACATCAAGGTCACACTGTCTGCTATCTTCACCCACGCGAAGCGGGTCGGCGTGTTCGACGGCGTGAACCCGATGCAGCATGTCTCGATTCCAAAGGGAAAGAAGCACGGACGGAAGCGCCTTGCCTATTCTCTGGAAGAGATCGAGCAGCATCTGGAACTGTTCAATGGTGACCCTATCGTTGTTCGTCGAGAGGATCGCTCTGCGTATGTTCCCGAGATTCCTGCAGGCGTAGTCAGGGCAGTGATCGGCGTTGCAGCTTTTGCGGGGTTGCGGCAGGGCGAGATCAGGGGAATCTGGTGGGAAGATGATGATGGGGAAATCCTCAACATTCGGCGTTCGGTATGGCGCACGACTGTGAAGGAGGATACCAAGACGCACGAGGACGAAGACGATCCGGGTATCGTGCCCATCATCCGACCGCTACGTCTCATGCTCGACAGTATCCGTCCCCAGGGTGCATATGGCTGGATATTCGGCAACACGATTGGAGGGGCACTCGACCTCGAAAATCTGGCTGACCGGGTGATCAAGCCAACCCTCAAAGCAAACGGACTGCAGTGGAAGGGGTGGCAAGCGTATCGACGTGGTCTGGCCACGAACCTGAAAAAGCTCGGCGTTCCTGACACGACCATCCAAGCCATCCTCCGCCACGAGAGCGTCAGCACGACGCAGAGGTTCTACATCAAGACTGCGCGTGAGGACACTGTAGATGCCATGAAGCAGTTGGAAGCGAAAATCGCTTGTGCAGCAAATGTGCAGCAGGTTTCAGTGAACTGATCGGTAAGCTACTGAAGAGATGGAGCCGACGATCGGACTTGAACCGATGACCTGTCGATTACGAATCGACTGCTCTACCAACTGAGCTACGTCGGCTTCCGTACTTTGATTCTAAAAGAGGAACGAAAAGCCGTAAAGGCGCACCGGGTCCACGATCAATGCTCACGCCCATCAACTCGTGGCAGCGCCCAGGAAGACGCCGTGCGCTTCCGCGTCCTGCTTGGCGGCCTCAAACTGCTTGATGGCGGCGAAGGTCTTCGTCGGCATGAACAAGGCGTAGGCGTGAAAAGCCACGGAGAGCCAGAGTTGCATCATGAGCAGCAGACCGGCGTCGAGCAGGTACAGGAACATCCCCAGAATCAGGGCCCAACGCTGGCCTTGCTTGGCGAAACGCCCCATCAACCAGAAGAATGCGGCGACAACCACAGTCACCGCGAACCCTATCATCTGGCCGCTACTGCCGCCGGTACGCTGGGCCTCGTAATTTACTACCTCAGTAACACCCAGGCCTAAAACAAAGCGTATCCCGCCGTTGAAGAGGGAGATGACCGAGTTGATGACGGAGAACGCGGCAATCCAATCGAACCAGCTCGCGCCGCGCTTGATACCAGCCTTGGCCAACTCTAGCTGCGCGCGATATGCGGCTTGAGGATCGGGCGAGGTTGGCGCTCCCCCCAAACCGAGTCCCATTGTAGACATGAGCTTTCTCTCCTTTTGCTTCTTTGGGAAAAGGTGGCGCATAGAGTACCACGGAACCACCGTACTACCCGGTTTTCCACAGTCTTATGACCACTTTGCCCTTGCTATTTAATGAGCAGCTCGCAATAATGCTCTGTATCTCTTTGATACCGCGTAATCCAAGGGCACAGTGGAACGATACCATCGAGACGACGTCCTACGGATCCTTCGCATCACGGCGCGGCAGCTTACAGGCTGGGAGAAAACGGGCCTGTTTCCTGTCCGCGATCTCTATTCCTTTTTTGACCTCCTGCAAATCAAAAAGCTGCGCGACCTGCGCGCCAAACGCGTGCGTTCGGCGGTGATTCGGGATTCGTTGCGGGCCATGCAGCAGCAGGTGGCCGGCATGGAAAACCCCTTGCTCGAAGCCGGGACCTTCGTCGCCACCAAGGCCCGGGTGGCCTTCCGTCACCAGGGCGCGGCTGTGGAACCGATTGCCGGCCAGTTCGTGATGGATTTTGCCGGCCGGACGGTGGTGGAGCCCGCGCGAATCCATGCTTTCCGGGCGGCGGAATCGGCGGCCGACTTTTTCACCCGCGGCGTGGCCCTGGAAGAGTCGCCGGGCACGCACGACGAGGCCATCGTCTCCTATCAACGTTGCGTGGACCTGGACCCGGCGCACGCGGCCGCCTTCATCAACCTGGGCACGCTTTACTACAATCGCCACGACTACCTGCTGGCCGAGCGTTTTTACCGCAAAGCCATCGAGGTCGATCCCAAGTACGCACTGGCCTACTTCGATCTGGGCAACGTGCTCGATGAAACCGGGCGCGTTGCCGATGCCATCCGCGCCTATCAATCCGCCATCTCGCTGGCTCCCACCTACGCCGACGCTCATTACAACCTGGCGCTGGCCTTTGAAAAAGCCCGCCAGCCGCGCCCGGCACTGCGCCACTGGCAGGCTTATGCCCGGCTCGATACCGTCGGTCCCTGGGCCATCCACGCCCGCAATCAGATCAAGAAAATTCTGGCTGCCGATGAGTTGAAAGTGGTCGCCAGAAAACCGTAGTGGTTTGTCTTTTTATCCCAAGCGCAGCGATGGACCCCTGCAATGAAGGCCCCCTGCAATCTTCGATTCGCCTGTCGTGTGTGCGTCCGGCTTCGGTTCGCTACACTAGCTAGGTGAGCGGCCACCATACTTCACGTCTTCAGCGCTCGGAAACCCAGCTCCGCGATTTTCTTGACGAAGCTCTCCGTGGAGTTCCTGTGGAAAAGATCCTGGAGCAAGCCGTTCCCGGCAAATGGTCGGCCAATGAAAACCTGGCTCACCTGGGCCGCTACCATGAGATCTTCCTGGAGCGGATCCAACGCATTCTTACAGAACAAAACCCCCAGTTCAGCCGCTACCGCGCCGAGGAAGATCCGCAGTGGGAGGCCTGGAGAACTCTTGCCTACAAAGAAGTGGCCGGCAAGCTGGCCTCGTTGCGCGAGATGCTGGTGACAAGGCTGAAATCATTGTCAACCGAAGACTATGCCCGCACCGGCATCCATCCTAAGTTCGGCGAGATGACCTTGGCCCTTTGGCAGGAGTTCTTCCTGGTGCATGAAGCCCATCATTTGTATGTGGCGTTGCAGCAGGTGAGGGGCCGGTAGTCTCAAATCCCGAGCGGAGAAGAGGAATGCCCATACCCTTGTGAATACCAACTATCGGAATTGCAGCCGCAAAAGAACACGCCGGAACTGATGGAGGAAGATCGTCATCGCGAAGAAACCAGTCCGCGAAGCGGACGTATGAAAATAGCCCGCCGTTTTAACGGCGGGAAAGCATAGACGAATCGGTGCAGTCCCCGCAGGGGACGGCCGAGAGGCATCTTAACCCTCAAATTCCTCGAGGTTGTGCAGCTTCAAGAATCTCCTGAACTCATCTCTGAAGCTTACCTTTGCGTGATGCTGCTCCTGGGTGTTGATGTAGCGAATCGGATCCTCAACTTGGGAAATTCCAATCGAGAACGCTCCGTACGAATCTTGCCACGCGAATGAGCGCCTTTCAGAATGATCATTCATCCACTTGGAAGAGCCGCCTTTGATCAATTGCAGCGCCTTGGCTACCGGCAAGGTTGCGGGCAAGGACAGCAGAGCGTGGATGTGATCGGGCATCCCGCCGACGGCGAGGGCCTTGAACTTGTTGGTCCTCGCAATCCCGCCGATGTAAGCCCAGAGCTTTCTCTTCATGAGCTCTGGTATCAAAGGCTGGCGTTCTTTCGTGGAGAACACGCAATGCACTAGAAGACTTGCATATCTATGTGACATGGCGGAAATTGTAAGGCATTGCGGAGCAGTTCAGCCGTCCCCTGCGGGGACTTGGTTATTGCCTCTTGTTTTCCCGCCGTTGAAACGGCGGGCTATTATCAACCGTGCCCTGCGGGCACTGGCGCCAAAGCTCCTTCTCGCCTCGTTTGGGATCTCAATAAGCCATCAGGATTCTCAAATCCCTCACATTGTTCCCGGTCGGGCCGGTGTGAATCGCGTCACCGAGCTTTTCAAAGAACGGAAACGAATTGAAGCTACGCAGATGTTCGCCGGGATCAAGCCCAGCAATTTGGGCTCGCTGGAGTGTGGTCCCATCGGCCACGGCGCCGGCCGCGGGACTGTTGCCGTCAATGCCGTCGGTGCCGGCGCTCAGGACAGTGATGTCTTCGCCGGCGATCTTCTGGGCGCAGTAAAGTGCGAAGTGCTGGTTACGGCCGCCGAGGCCGCCATCGCTCGGGACCTTCACCGTGACCTCACCGCCGGAAACGATGCACGCCCGCGGAACTTCGTTCTGCAGGGCACGCAAGCGGCCGAGCAGATAGTCGGCGGCCTTGGCGTAGTCCCAGTCATCGCACGAGTGGTCGATCTCCACGCGAAATCCGTGCCCGGCCGCGGCTTCGGCTGCGGCTTTTTCGGCGGTCGCGTTCGAGAGCACCGTCCACCAGCGCGAGCGGACAAAAGCGGCGTCGTCTTTCTTGGGCGTTTCCTCCAACGCGCGGCGCTCGAACAGCTCGCGCACCGAGGCCGGAAAGCCCTGGAGCATGTTGTGCTCGTTCACGATCCGATAGCAGTCTCCCACGGTCGATGAATCGGGCATGGTCGGCCCGGAAGCCAGCGAGTCGAGCGCGTTCTCGGGCACGTCCGAAACGAAAATGGAAACTTGTTGCGCGCCCTGCGCGGCCCGCGCCATGCGCCCGCCCTTAGTTGCCGAAAGGTGTTTGCGAACGGCGTTGATCTGGGCGATGGGCGCGCCGGAGAGCACGAGAGTTTTGTAGGTGGCCACCAGGTCGCTCAGCGAGATCTCGGAATCCACCGGCCTCTCCACCACCGACGAGCCTCCGCCGCTGATCATGAAGAGAGCCAGCGACTGCGCATTCAATCCGCCCAGGGATTTCAAGATCGCGTCGGCGGCTCGCACCGATTCTTCGTTGGGTTGAGGATGGCTGCCCAAAAAGTAGCGGTAGCCGGGGAGCTGCTGCGAGGGCGGATGGGGATCGGCGATGATGCCCGTGACCAGCGGCCCCACCTGCCGCGCCAGGCATTCCGCCATGCGATGGCCGGCCTTGCCGAAGGAAACCGCCAGCACCCGCGAATAGCTCGTCAAATCGTGAAGGTCGTCGCCGACGCGCAGCACGCCACGCTCGCACTGGACGTGGCGCTCGAACGCCCCCTCAATCCCAGCTTGCTCCAGGGCATGCAGGAAAATTGCGCGAGCCAGCGAGCGCATGGCGCGTGCCTCCGCCATTAGCTTGCTTCCACCTTCTGCGCCGGCTGAAAGAACCGGGTGACCCACTCGTGGATGGCTGCCTGCATGGCAGCGAGATGCCCTTCAAAGAAATGGTCGCCCCCTTCGATGACCACGAGTTGCTTGGGCTCAGGCGCGAGCTCTACCACCCGCTGCAGCGCTTCCGGCGGGCTGTACCGATCGCGCGAGCCGCTGACGAACAGTTTGGGCTTGGAGCAATAACTCAAGAACGAATAGGAATATCCCCGGTCTTCCACGGCGATCGGCGTGCCCAGCGAGATCAGTCCGGCAACATGGCCATCGCTGCACGCGGCCCGCAGTCCGGTGGCCGCGCCGAAGGAAAATCCGCAGAAGATGATGGGCAGGTGAAACTCGGCGTCCAACCAGTTCAAGGCGGCGCGGACATCATCCACCTCGCCCTCTCCGCGGTCGTGCTCGCCTTCACTCAATCCCGTTCCGCGAAAGTTGAAGCGCAAAACCGGGAAGCCGAACGACTGCAAGGTCTTCATGGCGTGGTACACGACTTTGTTGTGCATGGTGCCGCCAAATAAAGGATGGGGATGGCACACCAGCGCGGCATGGGCTGCGTCCGGGCGGCCTTCATTCAGTAGGGCCTCCAACCGGCCGGCGGGGCCGTGGAGGAAGAAGGATTTGATTCCGGGGGCCACAGTATTTTCTACCACAAGGACACCGGGGCGGCGGTGAGGCCCTTTTTCTGAAATCCCGACCCTGAGCTTGCCGAAGGGGAGGGAGCCCTATTGTGCCGAAGATGTTTGGTTCGCCTCGGCATCTCTCCAGTCATAGGGTTTCCTCCCCTTCGCTCGGAATTGCAGAAAAAAGCACCTAGATAAGCGAACCATTTATCCTGTAGCAGACCATGGATCCCCTGAAGCTAACCCGCAAGCTCGTTGACATTGAATCGACCACCGGAAATGAAGGCGCAGTGGGCGCGGAAATCTATGACGAGCTTTGCCGCCTGGGCTACACCGCGCACAAGATGCCGGTCGCTCACGAACGCTTCAACGTAGTGGCTACCTTGGATGAGCGCCCGCCACAGCTGGTTTTCTCCACGCACATGGACACGGTGCCGCCGTTCATTCCTTCCTCGGAAGACCACGACAATATCTACGGCCGCGGATCGTGTGATGCAAAAGGCATCATCGCCGCGCAAATGGCCGCCTGCCAGCGCCTGCGAAAGGAAGGCGCGGCGGTGGGGATGCTCTTTCTAGTGGGCGAAGAGCGCGACAGCCTGGGCGCCAAAGTCGCCAATGAAACCCCACTGGGCAGCCGCTTCCTGATCAATGGCGAACCTACCGAGAACAAGATTGCCCTGGCATCCAAGGGTGCGTTGCGAGTGGAGATCGTGGCTCGCGGCCGGATGGCGCACTCGGCTTATCCCGAACTGGGTGAGTCGGCCATCGAAAATCTTCTGGAAGCGCTGGCGCGGCTGCGGGCCATGCGCCTGCCGCGCAACCCGGAAATCGGCCCGTGCACGGTAAACATCGGCGTGATCGAGGGCGGCCGCGCCCCCAACGTGATTCCCGACCACGCCAAGGCCCAGTTGCTCTATCGCCTGGTGGAGCCGGCTGAGGCATTACGCCGGCAGATCACCGAGACCGTCGCCGGCCTGGCCCTGGCTGATTTTGTGCTGGAGATTCCATTCGTCAAACTCCGCACGGTCCCCGGAGTGACGACGATGGTAGCCTCGTTCACCACGGATATTCCCGCTCTCACCAAGTGGGGCGCGCCGATGCTGCTGGGACCCGGCTCCATCCACGTGGCCCATACCGAGCGCGAATACATCTCTAAGAAACAGCTCCACGAGGCTGTGGATTTGTACTGCACCGTTGCTCAGCAGTTGCTCACCTAGTTCGATTGCCGCGCCAGTGATCCGTGATCGGTTTCGTGGGCGGTTTCAACGGGAAGAAAGGCGAGAGCGGTAAGCCCGAGCAAGCCGTCGGACAGGCCGCCGCCAAGACCAGCTGACGGCCCGGCTTTTTGAGGCCGCCAATTCGGCTTCCGTCCGAGAGCGGTGTTTTTCAGCGCGACCACCGACAACCGCCCGGCTAACCCTTTCTCCCAATCCCAGTCCAACCCACTGTCTCTTGTTGACTATTGACAGGAGAAGAGCTTATAGTCTTGTCATCTATTGACAGGAGCGCACATGGGCAAACCGAACGATCTGATTCAGGGTACGCTGGACCTTCTGATCTTGAAGACCATCGCCTTGCAGCCGATGCACGGCTGGGGCATCGCCCAGCGCATCCGCCAGCTTTCCAAGGACGTCCTCCAGGTCAACCAGGGCGCGCTCTATCCGGCGCTACATCGCCTGGAACAGCACGGGTGGATCAAGGCCCAGTGGGGCGATTCGGAAAATAACCGCCGGGCCAAGTATTACTCCGTCACCCGCGCCGGCGCCAAGTATCTGGAAGCCCAGCAGGCGCAATGGGACCGGCTTTCCCTGGCCATCAACTTCGTTCTGGAGAACTCCTAGAGTAAAGGACTTGAAACATGCGCTGGATGCACAAATTGCCCCTGCGGCTTCGCTCTTTATTTCGCAAGGAGCAGGCCGATCACGAACTTTCAACCGAACTGCAATTCCACCTGCAGCAGCAAATGGATCAATACATGGCTCAGGGCATGGCTCCGCAAGATGCGCGCTACGCCGCGCTGCGCGAACTGGGCGGAGTGGAACAAATCAAAGAGGAGTGCCGCGAGATGCGCGAAGTCGGCATAATCGAGAACATTCTGCGAGACCTCCGTTTCGGCTGGCGCACGCTGTTCAGGTATCCAGGCTTCACTTTGGTCGTGGTCGCAACGTTGGCTTTGGGCATTGGAGCCAATACTGCCATTTTCAGTTTGGTGAACCGGGTCCTTCTTCAGCCTCCACCGTATCCCCGGCCAGATCGGCTGGTCGGCGTGTGGGACATGAGTTGTCCGCTGGGCGCGGTGGTCGGGTATCGTCAGCGTCTCCGCAGCGTCGACATGGGAGCGTACACGGTCGATATGGGATTCAACCTCAGCGGTAACGGCGATGCAACGCGTCTCGTGGGAAATGGATTGTCATCCGACATGTTTGCTCTCCTGGGAGCCAAGCCCGAGCTGGGGAGAATTTTTGTCCCAAGCGATGAACTTTCCGCGAACGGACGGATCGTGGTTCTGAGCCACGCACTTTGGCAGGTGAGATTCGGCGGCGACCGTAACATCATTGGCCGCTCGATCACCTTGGACGACACTGTGCGTCAAGTGGTAGGCGTGATGCCTCCGGAATTCCAGTTTCCCACCCCCTCCAGCCAGCTGTGGGTGCCAATTGAGATCAACGTTTCCGACTCACACACCTTGTGGGGTCCGTTCTATTACATGCTGTTTGGCAGGCTGCGCGAGGGCGTCAAGCTGTCTAGCGCTCGCGCCGAGTTCAAGGCGATGGTGCCGCAAGTTGTCAAGACTTTTCCTTGGCCGATGGGCGACCTGTATGGATCGTGGGCGGAGCTCGTCCCACTCCAGGAGCATTCCGTGTCGGGCGTTCAACCGGCGCTGCTGATGATGCTGGGAGCGGTAGTGCTGATTCTGATGATTGCCTGCGCGAACGTAGCCAACCTCCTTCTGGCTCGCGGCAACATGCGCGGTAGGGAGATAGCAATCCGGACTGCGCTGGGGGCCAGCCGCAAGCGTATCGTCGGTCAGCTTCTCACGGAAAGTGTGCTTTTGGCGGCGATCGGCGGGGCCCTGGGGTGCGTGCTGGCTTTTCTGAGCCTCGGTCTGATCAAAACGGTGATGCCGTCAGAAACGCCCGGTCTCTATGACGTCACGATTGACGCGCGCGTGCTTGCCTTTTCCGCCGTGATCTCCGTGTTGACTGGGCTAGCCTTTGGCTTAGCGCCTTCATGGCACGCGTCGCGGATCGAAATCGAACAGGCGCTGAAAGCCAATACTCAAGCCGCAGGAAGCAGCCGGAAGCGTAGCCGTCTTTCTTCCGGGTTGGTGGTGGCCGAAATAGCCCTTTCCGTGATTCTGGTTAGCGCGGCTGGATTGCTGATCAAGAACCTGTGGGCTCTGTCGCAAATCAAGGCCGGTTTCACTGCCGATCATGTGCTAACCGCGCAGGTAACTCCCACGAAGGCCTTCTGTGGCGGCAATAACGGGTGCATTGACTTTTACCGTCTGCTGGTCGACGAGTTGCGGGCAATGCCCGGGGTAAAAGCCGCAGCAACTTCGGATACCATTCCGCTGACCGGCCTCCCGGCAACCGCCTTGGAGGTGGAGAATCGGCCCGACTTGTCCGCAGAGTCTCCGTACCAGGCTTGGGAGTTCACGGTGAGCCCGGGTTACCTGGAAACCCTGGCCATCCCGTTGTTGCGCGGACGAACTTTTACGGAATTCGACGGCCCGAACGCGCCCTCAGTGGTTCTGGTGAGCAAGAGACTGGCAGAGATTCTCTGGCCGGGAGTGGATCCCATCGGCAAACGGCTCAAGCCCTCATGGCAACACGAATGGCGCACGGTCGTAGGCTTGGTGGACGACGTGATTATCTATAAAGTTCCGTTGGGACAATCGAGGACCGTGGACCGATGGGTTGAGTCCATTCAAGGCGCAGTCTACTTTCCGGCTTCGCAGGGCATTGAAGGTCTTCCTTTTGAAAGGGCGGTTCTTGTGCGAGCCGGCGGCGACTTCAGCGCCGCCGGATTAGCCCGGCAACTAAGGGCCGCCGTGGCAAAGCTCAATCCCACCATTCCGGTCAGCAAAGTGAAAACCATGGACGACGTGCTCTCTGATTCAGTTTCGACCCCGCGCTCCACCATGTGGGTCTTCTCGGCTTTTGCCGGGCTTGCGCTCTTGCTGGGTGTGGTGGGTATTTACAGTGTGATCTCTTATTCGGTGGAGCAGCGTCGGCGCGAGATCGGCATCCGGATGGCGATGGGCGCCGGGCGCGGAGACGTTCTGAAGATGATTCTTTGGCAAGGATCGCTACTCACCCTTCTGGGCCTCGCCGGGGGCGCGGCAGGCGCACTGGCGCTTACTCGATTCATGAGAAGCTTGCTTTACGGAATTCGCCCGGCCGATCCGCCGACGTTTCTTGCCGTTTGCGCGCTAGTCGGCTTGGCTGCCATCTTGGCCAGCTACATTCCCGCGCGCCGGGCCACGGCGGTGGACCCGACTGTAGCTTTGAAGTACGAATAGCTGCGACTCGCAACATCGCCTGTATCAACTCTGGCGCGATGCCTGTTCCCACGTCTCCTGGCGGGCGACCATAGGCAGGCGCGCAGCTCCCATCAGTCCGGCGTCGCTGCCCAGCAGCGCCTGAGTGATGACCGTGTTCTTTCCCAGCGCTGAGGCCGGTTCCTTGGCGCCATCTTTCGTGATCTGCTGCGGCGCCGTAACTCGATAGATATAGGAGTAGCTTTTGACAGTTTCGAACATGGCCGGAGCAAACGCGCTCCAGGCGGAAGCTACGCCGCCGCCGATCACGTACATGGGCAGGTTGAAGATATTGATGAGATCGGCAAGAGCGATGCCCAACGCCCGGCCTACGCGGCGGAAAATCTCCTGCGCCGGTTCATCGCCTTCGAGCGCCATGTGATGAACGGCCTTGGAGCTGAATTCAGCGTCCGCGTTCATCGCCTGGGCCAGCTCCGGAGCCTTGCCGCCGGCAATGGCCTCCAGGGCCATCTGCTTCACGGCGGTCGCTGAAGCATACTGCTCCAGGCAGCCACGGCTTCCGCAGTTGCACGGGCGGCCCTGGGGTTCCACGTTGATGTGGCCGATTTCCGCGGCCATGCCCATCATGCCGCGCCAGACGCGTCCGTGGAGCACCAGTCCTCCGCCGACACCGGTGCCCAAGGTGAGCATGCACATGTCGTCCACGGCGGCGGCAGCGCCCAGCCACTTTTCTCCAAGGGCAGCGGCGTTGGCGTCGTTCTCCAGGAATACGGCGGTCGCTAGCCGGCGTTCAATTTCCTGGCGCACGGGATAGTCCTGCCAGCCAGGAAGGTTGGGCGACTCGCGCAGCATGCCCGTACCCATATCGATGATCCCGGGAACGCCCACGCCAATGCCGGCCAACTCGCCCAGGCCGCGGTGTTTTAGCGCCAGGGTGCGAACCGCGGTGCACATTTCGTCGATCACACGATCTCGTCCGCGCGCGACTTCGGTGCCGGTGGTGATCTTCTCCAGGATCTTTCCCGTACTCTCCACAGCCGCGATGCGCAGGTTTGTGCCGCCCAGATCAACGCCGATGGCGAATGTGGTCATTCGAGAATCGCCTCCGATCTTGGGTCGATCGGAGACGTCTGCTTCAGCTTAAACGGTTCCGACCGGCGATTGCGAGTGCCGGTCCGCTTAAATCAGTCCAGTCGTCGACGCTCTGCAAAGCAACCGGATAAGTAAACAGGCGTCTGCAGCGCTCACCCGCCGTGTGTGAATGAAGATAAAGGTGTTTTATCAACAGTTATGCAAGGGCAACATGCTTCTTTGTGCGGTCATGATGAGATGTGTCAGAATCCGAAATCCCTCATTGCGACTCCCGCGATGAATCCCGCGACGAGTAGAACGAACCCAAGCACAAACGCAATAGCGGAACGACCCGCCCACTTGGCTCCCTTGCGAAACAACGCGCATCGCGCGGCCAAGACAGCCGTTCAGAGTCCTGCAACAGACCAAAGAAGTATCGCCGCCTGTCCGAAAGCGTACCGCAGCTCCGGGTAGGTGTACTCGGCGCCCTTCATGTGCGGATAAAAGTAGTAGTCGTAGTAAGCATCGTCGATGACATTGAGCATCACACGCAGCCCAATGTAGCCGACGGCGATTGTAGCCGCAATAGCAACCCAGCGATTCTGAAGGGCGCGTTGAACTCGCGTCTCCATAGACCTATCCTAGTCTCAGTGGTGGCCCGGGCCAACGTTACTCCCGCGCATGGCAAACGTAACAAGGCTTTAACCCTTGACGAGCTGCTGTAAGACGGCGATGTAGCCCGGCGCGGTTTGAAGGATTCCCGCAAAGGGATTATCTTTGCTCGTCATGCAAATTCAAGGAAAAGTAGTCATCGTTACGGGAGGCGCGAACGGCATCGGCCGCGCACTCTGCCGTAAGTTTGCCGCCGCCGGCGCCAAGGCCGTGGTTGTCGCCGACATCGACCGGGAAGCCGGCCTGAAAGTCGCTGCCGAGATCAGGAACACGCCCGGCGGATTCGCCCACTGCGACGTCACCAGGGAAAAAGACGTGCAGAACCTGGTTGACTCCATCAATGACACCGTGGGACAGGTGGATATCTTCTGCTCCAATGCCGGAATCGGCACGGCCGGAGGGCCGGAGGCGCCGGACAAGGACTGGCGGCGCAGTTGGGAGGCCAATGTGATGGCCCACGTTTATGCCGCGCGTGCGGTGCTGCCGCAGATGCTCGCGCGCAAAGAGGGCTACCTGGTGCAGACCGTCTCCGCCGCCGGACTGCTAACGCAGATCGGCTCCGCGCCCTACTCGGTGACCAAGCATGCAGCCCTGGCCTTTGCCGAATGGCTGGCCATCACTTATGGCGACCAGGGTATTCGCGTCTCGGCCCTCTGTCCCATGGGCGTGCGCACCAACATGCTGGCTAAGGCGGAATTTGCCGGCGGCAAATTTCTCCTCGAAACCGCTATCGAGCCGGATCAGGTCGCGGACGAGACGATCAAAGTCATCGGCGAAGAGCGGTTCCTGATTCTGCCCCATCCCGAGGTCGCCCGCTTCTTCCAGCAAAAGGCCAGCGATTACGACCGCTGGCTGCGAGGCATGAGACGCTTGCAGGCCAATATGGAGACACTGACGCCAGAGGCGTAGCCGGAGCAAGCACTCAGCAGTCAGCACTCAGCAGTCAGCACTCAGCAATCAGCAATCAGCATTCAGCCCGGCACACTCCTTCGTGAGAAGCCACACATCACAGAACGGTCTATTTCGTGGCTGAATGCTGAAGGCTGATTGCTGACTGCTATTTCTGGCACTTCGGACAATAGTGCGTCCCTCGTCCGGCCGCGATGATTTTCTTGATCTTCGTCTTGCAGACCAGGCAGGGCTGGCCCTCGCGGCCGTAGACGCGATGTTGGAGCTGGAAAAAACCTTCTTCGCCGTCAGCGTCCACGTAGTCGGAGACGGAAGAGCCTCCCGCGGCGATCGCTTTTTGGAGCACCTCGCGCAGGGCTGCGTGCAGCCGGGACAGCTCGTCGCGGGTGAGCGTGTTCGCCCGCCGGCGCGGACGGACTCCGGCGCGAAAGAGGCTCTCATCGGCGTAGATATTGCCCACGCCATGTAGCAGAGTCTGATTGAGGAGCAGGGCCTTGATGGGCGCGGTGCGGCGGTGAAACAGGCGGGCAAATTCTTCGGGAGTGATCTGGAGCGGTTCCGCGCCCGGTCCGCTGAACTCGCTGTGACGCACCTCCAGGCGACCAAAGCGCCGCGGGTCGACAAACCGTAGCTCCCTGCCCGAGGCTAGTCGCACGACCAGGTGCGTATGCTTGGGGACCTCTGTGTCCGCGCTGGCAACCAGGATCCGTCCCGTCATTCCCAGATGAACGATCCATTGTCCGCGTGCGGCGCCTCCGTTGCCTTGGAGATCAAACACAATGTGCTTCCCCACCCGGCGCACCCGCTCCACTCGCGAGCCCTCCAGCACGCGGGCAATCTCGGCAGCCGTAGATTTCAGGGGCTCGGGCTTGCTCCCCAGCCACACCGATTCGATGCGGTCGCCGGAGACGCGCTTCTGCAGGCCGTTGGCAATGGTTTCGACTTCAGGCAGCTCAGGCATAGAGGCATCCGGTATCTCAGATCACTATTCTAAAAGGGCTTATCATGACATGGTGACCGCAAATTTGAATCAGGTTCCAGCGTGGCGCGACATTGCTTATCTCCAGCAAGGCAGCCTTATCCAGAGGCAGGCATACGCGAGCCTTACTGACCTTGGAATCCTGGAAACCCTGCGCGATTACGACGCCCTCCTGGCGGGAACCGTCCCACTGGACCTGGCCATTGCCGATTCGGACCTGGATATACTCTGCGAAGTTCATGACCACCTAGGACTTCGCCGGAGGCTGGAGCGAGAGTACGGCGCCAGCCCGACTTTCTCTGTGGGGCAACTCGATCTGGCCTCAGGAACGGCGACCGTGGCGAACTTCGCTTTCGGCGGGTTCGCCATAGAAGTGTTCGGGCAGCCTGTACCGGTTAGCCGGCAGCACGCCTACCGTCATATGGACGTGGAGTACAGGCTGATGCTGCTGGGCGGGGAACAAATGAAGGCGCAAATTACCCGGCTGAAGCAGCAAGGCGCTAAGACCGAGCCGGCATTCGCCACCTGGCTCGGGCTGCAAGGCGACCCTTATGCTGCTCTACTGAAGTTGTCCGAGCTGAATGGCAGTGAACTATCGTCCTGGTATTATGCCGCTCAAGAGAGAACCACGCCCCGCCTGATTACCAATCCGTCGTCATGAACTGACTTGATCCCGAGAAGCAGTCTGGCATTTCTATGCCCCTTTCGAATAGGTTAAGCTGAGAGGCGCGCGTTGAGCGACGCTCGTCCTTCGGGCGGGAGCAAATCTTGAAACTCTTCGACAAAAGAACGGTGCAGGTGCTGTTTACGGGTTTGGCTTTCGCCGTGGCGCTGCTCTTCCTGTATTCCGCGCGGCGCGCGATCATCGCTTTCCTTTTTGCTATCTTTTTCGCCTACCTGCTGGAAGCGCCTGTTTCCAGGTTTCAGGGCTGGCTTCGCGGATCCCGTCCGGCCGCGATCGCCGTGGTTTATCTGCTGTTTGTGGCTGGGCTGGTGATCGTATTCTCCCTGCTCGGACCGTCCATCACCGAGGAGACGCACAAGCTAGCCAAACAGGCGCCGGAGTGGGCCGGCAGCGTGAGTTCGGGCCAGATCGCGCAGCAGCTGGGCACCCGGCACGGCTGGAGTGCGAGCACGGTGGCGCAGGCCCGGGACTTCCTCTCTCAACATCGCGAAGAGATGATCACGGCTACGCAGAATTTCGCCCTGGGCGCCTTCCGCACACTGCAGAACACCTGGTGGCTGTTGCTGATCCCCATCCTGGCGATTTTCTTCCTGAAAGACGGAAACAGGTTCGCGCAGATCATCGTTAACTCGGTGGAAGACCCAACCAACCGCCGGATCGTGGCGGATGCGGTGGAGAGAATGCATTCCATGCTGGGGCATTTCATCCGCGCCCAGCTACTGCTCTCCCTGCTGGCCATGGTGGTGGTTACGTTGGTGCTTCGCATCATGAACGTTCCTTACGCCATCGCCCTGGGGCTGGCGGAAGGCGCGCTGGAATTCATTCCGGTGGTAGGCCCGGTGGTAGGCGGCGCCGTGATTTTGGGCGTAGCCTTTCTCTCCGACTACCCGCATCTTCTCTGGCTTTTTCTTTTTCTGCTGCTCTGGCGCGGGATCCAGGATTACGTGAGCTCGCCCCGCATCATGGGAGGTTCGCTGGAACTCCATCCCCTGGCGGTCTTGTTCGGCGTGCTGGCCGGCGGCGAGGTGGCGGGAGTCATCGGTGTTTTCCTGTCCATCCCGGTGCTGGCGACCATTCGGATTATGTGGCACATCTGGCAGACCTATCGCCAGTCGGCGCGCTCGGCGCACGCTGCTGAGACTCTCTGAGATACACCTTTGCCGTGGGCATGTTTCAACTACTTTTTGGGCTTAAGAGTTCGGGGGAACTCCCGGATCGTGAGGTGAGGAGTTCCCCCTGTGAGGCATTCAATCGGTGTAGTTTGCTTATATCAGTCGCAGTTTAAGTAGAGGTTAAAGGAGGATGAATTCTCCGAGAATTGGTGTTCCCAGCCGTGGCTCGGGTGACTCTGCAAGCTTGGACGCGCGCTCCTCTTATCCGGTAGCTCCCAATGCGTCCAGGTTGTCCCTATGCTCTGCCTCAAGCGTGTGTGTGGCGGGCAAGAATATGGAGAATACCGTGCCCCCTCGATGATCTTGGCTAAGCCGGCTACGGAAGGTGATGCGGCCCTCATGCTTTTGCACGATGCCGCGGCTTACCCACAAGCCCAACCCGGTCCCTGATTCACCCTTGGTGGTAAAGAAGGGTTCAAAGATGCGTCCGCGATCTTCAGCGGAGATTCCCGGCCCGCTATCGGCAATGGCGATGCGCACGCCGAGCCGCGAAGGATTGGTCCAATCCCGTCCGCCGGCAACGCGCAGCCTGATTCTTCCATTGTCACCCACCGCTTCAATGGCATTGCCGATCAGGTTGGCGAAAAGTTGCCGCATCTCCGCGGGGAAGGCTTCGATCGCTCCCTCCACCTTGTAATGCCTCTCCAGGCGGATGTTGCTTTTGCGCAGGCGGGGCTCATAGAGTTCCAAAACTCCATCGATGATCGGGGCAATCTTGCAGGGGACCCGGCTTGACGATTCCCGGTGAAAAGCCAACATCTGCTTGGTGATGCGGGCGGTGCGCCGCAGTTCCTGGTCGGCCAGCGCAACATAGTGGCGAACCGTGGCATCGAGCGATGTATCCATATTGATCAGGTAGAAGAGGTTGGTCAGGGACGTCAGCGGATTATTGATTTCATGGGCGATGCTGGCGGTGAGGCGGCCCACGGCTGCCAGTTTTTCCGATCGGACCAGGGCCTCTTCCGAACGCTGGCGCGCTTCCTTCTCTGTCTCTAACGCGCGGGCTTGCTGCTGTAACCGCGCCACATAGCGACGACGGTCCGGGCTGTTTTCCAGCTCCAGGTAACCCTCTTCGGGAAGCACGTCAGTGTGCTCGGCGCAGATTCTCCAAAAAACATCCGCGTGCGCTGCCCGGTCGAAGTTGCGCGCTACGTAGCCGCAAAAAAGTGTGAGGCAGTATTCCCGTGCCATGTCATTCCAGATCCGCTCCAATTGCAGCGCAGCTTCGTGTTCACTCCTGGCGCTCAGGAGAGATACGGCCTCCCCGGCGACAGCCACGGGTTGCTGCTTACCGCCGCAAGCCCGGCTGATTCTCGCGAGGACATCCCTCACCGCGATGCGCGAGCGGTCCGCATCGGGCTTTCCTTCGCGCATAACCGCCGATAGTACCTGTTCCGCATCCAGTTCGATATAGCGCTCCGCGTCCCGGGCACCAGACACATCGATGCCCAGAGCCTGAAGTCGCGCGGCGACTCCGTTACGATGTTCCTCGGTTGCAATGAGAATAGCCGGTGTTCCCTGGCCCAAAGCTGCAGCCAGGAACCGAGTCGCTGATTCCAGGAAGAACCGGTCTTGCTCATAGAATTGGACGGTGTGCGCGACCGGGTCGGGCAGGGTTTCTTTCATCAGGAGCTTCCACCCTCTGTGCGAGCTTGAAGTACTGTACATCATCTTGGCACATCCTCGTATCGTTCAGTTTCGAATAAACGGTTGGCGCGGGGAGGAAGGCTGGCGCCGGACGAGCTTGCGAGGGATGCCAGACTGGCCACAGCGTTGCAGCCGGCGGTCGCGGAGTTGCGAAATTCCAGAGCGCTACACACTTCAAAAGGCCGGCGGTCCGGCCCGGAAAAACTACACTACCTTGTTTAATTTTGATGCAGAGCAGCTGCTTACAGTTGGATGCTCGCGGCGGGCGGGGAAAGATTGCCGGGCCCCAAAAACAACTCAAGTATAATCAGACGTTTGCAAATCTGCTTGTTGAGGCATTGATCATGGCGCCGTCAGGATTCGGGGGGATTCCCGCTCTCAAAGAGGTTTATTTGCAGTTAAAAACGCGCATGGACAAGGCGGTGGAGGACTTTCGCACCAACCTGGCGGCGGCACGCACCGGGCGCGCTTCAGTTCACATGTTGGACACCGTACGCGTCCCCTACTATGGTTCCGAGATGCCGCTCAACCAGCTTTCCCAGGTGCACGCGCCGGATCCGCAACTACTCACGGTGCAGCCCTTCGATCCCGGCATCATCGGTGAGATCGACAAGGCCATCCGCTCCGCCGGACTGGGACTGAATCCGCAGAACGATGGCAAGCTGATCCGCGTCCCCGTGCCGCCGCTCACCGAAGAGCGCCGCCGGGAGATGGTCAAGCACCTGCACAAGATCCTTGAAGATCATCGCACGGCCATCCGCAACGTCCGCCGCGACGGCAATGAGTCCATCAAGAAGGCGATGAAAGATAAGAAGATCAGCGAAGACGAAGAAAAAAAAGCTCTCGACGAAGTACAAAAGCTGACCGACGCCGAAATCAAGAAGATGGAAGAGATGTCAACGGCCAAAGAGAAGGAGTTGATGACGGTATAGCGTCGCGGATCAGGTTCTCCACAAGTAACGTTTACTTTCCGATTAGACTGATGACAGAATGTCCCGCCGGGCCGTTGTGACGGGCTGGCGAGGCTAATTCATGTCTGATCCGTCCACCACGCCGGCTGCCGAACTTGCGCCTTCCGCGCCCGTGGAGTCCGTCCCCGCTGTTGCCCTGCAACCGCCAGCGGCAAACTGGCGCCGCAGCTTCTGGGCGCTGATCGTCACCCAGTTTCAGGGAGCGTTCAGCCTTAACGTGCTGCGTTACCTGCTCACTTTCATGGTCGTAGGGATGACCTTGAACAACGCCCGGCGTGACACTCTGGTGTCGCTGATCACGATGCTGTTTTTTATTCCCCTGGTGTTGTTCAGCATGGCCGGCGGGTTCCTGGCGGACCGCTTCAGCAAGCGCCAGGTCACCGTCGCTACCAAGATCATTGAGATTGGGGCCATGGCCCTGGCGATTGTCGCGCTCTCGGCTTCGCAAGCGCAACGCCTGGGCCAGGTGATCGACCTGTGGCGGCAACCGGGACTGCTCTTCACGCATTTTCCGCTGCCGCTCATTGTTCTCTTTGTCGTGGCTATGCAAGCGGCGCTCTTCGGGCCGTCAAAATACGGCCTTCTGCCGGAACTTCTGCCGGAGAAACTGCTCTCCTGGGGCAACGGCGTGATCGAACTGGGAACGTTCATGGCCATCATCTCCGGCGCCATGGCCGCCGGGTGGTTCGCCGAAAAGTTTAAGGGGCGCGAGCCTTATGCCGGCATGGTCCTGTTGGGTCTGGCCGGCTTGGGGCTTCTCAGCAGCCTGGCCATCGACAAAGTCCCTGCCGCGGCTCCGGCAAAGAAATTCCGGGCGAACTTTGTGGCCGAACTCTGGACGCAGATACAGCTGATGCGTACCGACCGGCCGCTGTGGCTGGCGGTGATCGGCAACACCTATTTCTGGTTTCTGGGCACGTTGTTCTTGCAGACGGTCATCGTGTACGGCAGTGACATATTAGTGCTCAGCCCGAAACGGATCGCGCTGCTCGATGCCGCTCTCGCTCTGGGCATCGGCCTGGGCAGCCTGGTGGCCGGTTATATCTCCGGAAAAAAGATCGAATACGGCCTGATCCCACTGGGCG
Organism: Candidatus Angelobacter sp.; assembly: GCA_036521855.1. Lineage (GTDB taxonomy): Bacteria > Acidobacteriota > Terriglobia > Terriglobales > Acidobacteriaceae > Angelobacter. The sequence goes on along the minus strand of DATDGY010000019.1, from coordinate 11,641 downwards.
CATTCGGCATGACCGTGGTGGCCGCCTTGGTGGGAGGCCTGCACCATTCTCCTGTTTCGGCCGGGGTGACCCTCGCCGGGCTGGGCATTTTTGGCGGCTTCTTCGCCGTGCCCGTCAACGCGCTGATCCAGTATCGCCCGGCGGCGGACAAAAAAGGCGGCGTGATCGCTGCGGCGAATCTGCTGTCGTTCATCGCCGGAGCCGGCGCTGCGGGAGTGTATTTCCTGCTCACTCACCCCCTGGCCGTACATCTCGGCAAGCTGAGCTTCTCCTTTGGCGCTCTGAACGCGCGCGGCGTCTTCCTCGCCGGGGCGCTCTTCACGCTGGCAGGAACGATCTACGTTCTCTATCTGCTGCCCGACTGGTTCGTGCGCTTGCTGCTCTTCTTCCTGACGCACACTCTGTATCGCATCAAGGTGGTGGGACGCGATAACGTGCCGGAAAAGGGCGGCGCGCTGTTCGTCTCCAACCACATGTCATTCGTGGACGTGCTGCTGATGCAGGCTTCCACCGACCGGCCGATCCGCTTCCTGATGTTCCAGGGGATTTATGACCTCCCCATCGTCAAGCCGTTTGCGCGAATGATGAAGGCGATTCCGATCTCTTCGGAGCTGCTCCCGCGCGATATGATCCGCTCCCTGCGCGATGCCAGCGAAGCGATCCGCCAGGGCGAGGTGGTTTGCATCTTCGCCGAAGGCCAGATCACCCGCATCGGTCAAATGCTTCCTTTCCGCCGCGGCATGGAGCGCATCATCAAGGGGGTAGATGCCCCCATCGTGCCCGTGAACCTGTACGGTGTCTGGGGCAGCATCTTCAGTTTTGAGCGCAACCGTTTTCTGTGGAAGTTTCCCCGCCGCATTCCGTATCCCATCACCGTCAGTTTTGGCCAGCCGCTGCCAGCTACGGCGAGCACGTCTGAGGTGCGCCAGGCCGTGCAGGAGCTTGAATCCGCGGCCTGGGCCGCCGACCATAAGCCCCGCCGGACGCTCGATCGCGCCCTGGTACGCAGCGCCCGCCGCTATCCCTGGCGCTTTGCCGCAGCCGACGGACGCGTTCCCAAGATGCGCTTCGCGAGCCTGCTGGTGAAAACCATCTTCGTGGCGCGACGCCTCCGGCCGGTTTGGAAGGGCCAGGAGATGGTGGGTATTCTGCTTCCACCCTCCGTCGGCGGCGCTCTGGTGAACTACGCGGCCGCGCTGCTCGGACACGTTCCGGTAAATTTGAACTATACGGCGAACAACGAGATCATCGCGTCCTGCGCCCGGCAATGCGATCTGCAGACGGTCATCACTTCGAAGGCCTTCCTGGAACGTTTCCCTAAGATTGAAATCCCCGGCCGCTCGATCTTGCTCGAGGAAGTCCTCGAGAAACCGCGCGTCACGGAAAAGTTGACGGCGTTGCTTTTCGCCTGGACGCTTCCATACCGGCTGCTCAAGCCGGCCCTGGGCGCGCGCCGGCAAACCACGGATGATCTGGCCACGGTGATCTTCTCGAGCGGTAGCACCGGCGATCCCAAGGGCGTGATGCTCACCCATCACAACATCGCCGCCAATATCCGCCAGGTCACGCAGGTCTTCATGCTCGGCGGCGAGGACAAGATCCTGGGCATCCTGCCCTTGTTCCACTCGTTCGGCTTCACCGCCGGTCTCTGGCTCCCCGTAGTTCACGGGATCGGAGTGATCTTCCATCCCAATCCGCTGGATGCCACATCCATCAGCGAGCTGGTCGGCAAATACCGCGTAACTTTTCTCATCGCGACGCCGACGTTCTTGCAGGCTTACATGCGGCGCTGCCTGCCCGAGCATTTTGGCAGCTTGCAGTATGTGCTCGTCGGCGCTGAGAAACTTCCTGAGCGCGTGGCCCTGGCCTTCGAAGACGTGTTCGGCATTCGTCCGCTCGAAGGCTATGGTTGCACCGAGTGTTCTCCGGTAGTCGCCGTGAACGGACGCGACTTCCGCGCTCCCGGTTTCCGCCAAGCCGGTTCCCGGCGGGGCACCATCGGGCAACCGCTGCCGGGCGTGAGCGTGCGCATCGTCGATCCGGATACTCTGGAGTCGGCTCCTGTGAATCAGACCGGCATGCTGCTGGTGAAAGGCCCCAACGTGATGAAGGGCTATCTCGGCCGACCGGAGAAAACTGCCGACGTCCTGAAAGACGGCTGGTACACCACCGGCGACATCGCCAGCATGGAAGACGATGGCTTCATCACCATCACCGACCGCCTCAGCCGCTTCAGCAAGATTGGCGGCGAAATGGTGCCGCATATCAAAGTCGAAGAGAAACTGCACGAGCTGGCCGGAATCGCCGACCAGGTTTTCACCGTCACCGCCGTGCCCGACGATAAAAAAGGCGAGCGCCTGGTGGTGCTGCACACGCTTCCCGAAGACCAGCTGGCGCCGGTGCTGGAAAAGCTCGCCGAATGCGACCTGCCCGCATTATGGAAGCCGCGCAAAGACCAGTTCTTTCACGTGGACACACTGCCCTACCTCGGCTCCGGCAAACTCGATCAGCGCGCGCTGAAGGCGCGGGCGGTGGAGTTGGCGGGAGCGGAGGCGGGCTGAGAGCTGTTGATTCCGATTACAGCTGCCGTGATAAGGGTGGAGCAGGCCTTCAGGCCTGCGGTAAAGAAGTCGGAGAAATCGGCTTCAGCCGCTGCGGTGTCAAGTCCATGCTTGAATGAGTGATTTGCTGAGCGTGTGGATATTGAAAATGGCCAAGCATAAACAAACCTTTTTGGGATCGGTTGTAATTTTCTACGGGGAAATAGTTAAAGACTACCTCAGCGGCTAAAGCGGGCATTGTCCAGCAGCTCACCGCAGGCCTGAAGGCCTGCTCCACCCCCGGGCTCGTTTTGAGGCCGTCCGCTTCCGCACAGAATTGTGCGGAAACGAACAATCAAGCCTCCTTTTCTCACACCATCCCTTCAATGATCCGCAGATTTATCAACAACTTGCACGCGTTCTCCGGTGGCCCCGGATATGCTGATACCCTGTTGGTTCTGTATCACCTCAGGAGGCAAGCGAATGGGCTCCCTGTTGCAAGATCTGCGGTATAGCTGGCGCATGTTATTGAACAATCCGCGCTTCTCGGCGGTGGCTGTGCTCACTCTGGGGCTGGCCATCGGCGCCAGTACCACGGTCTTCAGCTGGATTGACGTCGTCCTGCTTCATCCCTTCCCGGGAGTCGCGAGGCCCGACGAACTGTTGGCGTTTGAGACTACCCGAGCTGATGGCGAGCACGTTGAGAGCTCCTATCTTGACTTTCGCGATTACCGCGATCACCTCAAAACCATCTCCGGACTGGCGATGTTCGTTCCGATCGCGCTGAATGTGGGGCAGGAAGATCACGCCGAGCAAGTCTGGGGCATGATGGTTTCTGGAAATTATTTCGACGTTCTGGGCGTCAGGCCCGAACTGGGGCGGGTTTTCCTGCGCGAAGAATTCGCCGACAAGCCGGGCGGCTTTCCCGTGGTCGTCATCAGCGACAAGCTGTGGCGGGCGCGCTTCAACGCCGATCCGCAAATCGCCGGCAAAACCGTCCGCATCAACCGGCATGAAATGACGATTGTTGGCGTCACGCCGCCTGACTTTCGGGGCAGCATGGCCGGTTTGGCATTCGATCTGTGGGTACCGGCGGTAATGCAGGCGCAATTGCAAAACCTTGACCAGATGCTGAAGGACCGCCAGACCCGCCAGCTTTACGGTCTGGCCCGGCTGCAACCAGGCGTAACCATCGACCAGTCGCGGCAAGAGATCGCGGAGTTGGCGCGCCAGATAGCGAAAGGCAGTCCAGCCACCAACCAGGGAATGAGCGCTACCCTGGTGCCGACGTGGAAGGCGCGCGGCGGCGCAGGGAGCGTGCTGCTGGCGCCCTTGCAGATTCTGGCGGCGGTGTGCGTGGTGGTGCTGCTGATCGCGTGCGCGAACGTCGCCAACTTGTTGCTGGCGAGGTTCATCGCGCGCCGCAAAGATTTCAGCCTTCGCCTGGCCCTGGGCGCACGACGCCTTCGTTTGGTTCGGCAAATCCTTATCGAAAGTCTCCTCCTCGCCGCCGCCGGCGCCGTGGCCGGCATAGCCATGGCCGTATGGATGCGCGGCTCTCTCCGTTTCCTGCTGCCAGTCCACGCGACGCTCCCGGCCGCACTGGATGTGCACCTCAAGGGCGAGGTTCTTGCTTTTGCGGTTTTGCTTTGTGGGATTACCGCCCTTCTGTCCGGCGCGGCTCCTTCCCTCCACTGTTTGCGGGGGAACCTCGACGAGAGTTTCAAGGAAAGTGGGCGTGGCGCTACCGCCGGCCAGGGTTCCCATCGCCTGCGCCCGCTGCTGGTGATATCGGAAGTCTCCCTGGCCCTGGTGGCGCTGATCGGCGCCGGAATCTTTGTGAGGGCGTTTGCCCTGACGCGCAAGATGGATCCCGGGTTCGAACCTTCCAACGTGCTGGTTTCCAGCTTCTATCTCTCCACCAGCGGTTATAACCTGGACCAGCGCAAGCAGTTCTGCCGGAGGCTGCGCGAGAAAATGGAAACCGAGCCCGGCATCACGGCAGTCACCTATGCTGACGGAGCGCGCTGGGGTTCCAGGGCAGTTGGTGGGAGCCCATCGAGGTGCAGGGATATGTGCCCGCCACCGGGGAAAACATGAAGATCGACCGCAACGTGGTGGCGCCCGGCTATTTCAGCCTGATGCACATCCTGCTCGCGGAAGGGCGCGACTTCAACGAGCATGACGATGAGAGCGACAAGGCTCCGGGCGTGATGATCGTGAGCCAGGCGTTCCGGAAACATTTTCTGGGAACGGGAGAGGCGATCGGGCGCGAAGTGCACGGCTGGGGACTGCGGTTCACCGTGGTCGGCGTGGCCAAGGACATCAAGGATCGCTCCCTCACCGAGACCCCTCAGCCCTACTTCTACGTCCCCTTCCGCCAGGTCTATCGCGAAGACATGAACCTGTTCTTTTTCGTCCGTACCGCCGGCGATCCGGGTCAGGCCATTGGCCCGTTGCGGCGTAATGTTCGCGAAATCGATCCCAACGTGGCCATATTCGAAGCGGCCCCCATGGTTGAGCACATGGCGGCGAGCTGGTTTGCGCAGAAAATCGCGGCCAGCATGTTGAGCGTCCTAGGCGTACTGGCCTTGCTGCTGGCCGCTGTGGGGCTGTACAGCGTGATGTCGTATTCCGTGACCCAGCGCACCCATGAGATTGGCGTGCGTATGGCTCTCGGAGCCCAGCGTTCTGATGTCCTGGCGCTGGTGCTGGGGCGCGGCATGGTGCTGACTGCTACCGGACTGCTGGTTGGGGCCGGTCTTATGCTGGCGCTTACGCGCACCATACCTATGATGTCGGACAGAGCCGGCACACTGCTGGCCTCGGTCGCCGCTGATCCGCTGATCTATCTGGCTGCCGCAGGGTTCCTGGCGATGATTGCCGCGCTAGCCAGCTACCTTCCCGCCCGCCGCGCTACGAAAGTGGATCCCATGGTGGCGCTTCGGTACGAGTAGAAAGGATCACGTTTCAATCGCCAGCCGAAGCACGGGGGCGTTCGAGACTCTAGCCGTGCCTGAGCGCTTCCGTCGGATCCACGCGCGTGGCCCGTCGCGCCGGCAGGTAGCTGGCCACGAGCGCAATGGCCAGAAAGGCCAGCGGCGCCAGGGCGAAGGTAGTCAGGTCCCAGGTACCGACCTTATAAAGCAGGCTGCCCATGACGCGCGTGAGAGCCAGCGCGGCGATCAACCCAACCGCGATACCGGCCAGCGTAACCGTGAGTCCTTGTTTCACCACCAGCCGCAGAATGTCTGACTTTTCTGCGCCCAAAGCCAGGCGAATGCCCAACTCCTGCCAGCGCTGCGTCACCGAATAAGCCAGCACGCCGTAGATGCCCACCACGGCCAGGACCAACGCGGTGGCCGAGAATGTGCCCAGCAAAAACATCATGAAGCGGGACTGGGCGCGCGAGCCGTCCATAAGTTCGTCCACGGTCGCGATGCCGGTAACCGGCTGGTCGGGATCCATGCCGGCGATCTGTGCCCGCACCGGGGAAATCATCTCGCGCGGGTCGGTGGCGGTGCGGACGATCAGGTTCATGTTGCCCCAGGGCAGCTGCGGGAAGGGGAGATAGATCAAGGGCTTCGGGTCCTGGGCCAGGCCAGAATTGTTGGTATCGGCGGCCACGCCTACGATTTCCGCAGGCGCGGGTTGCCGGCCGATCAGGATGTGCTTGCCAACGGCATTCTGATGCGGCCAATAACGCCGCGCCAGGGTTTCGTTGACGATGATCACCTTGGGCGCCGGAGCGTTGTCGGCGTCAGTGAAGGCACGCCCGGCGCGCAGCGGGACGCGCAAGGTCTCGAGCAGACCGGGACTGGTGGCTTCAACAATAATGAACGGGCGCTGGGCCAGGGGCACCTCCGGCTCGCCTTCCGGCAAAACCGGCGTGATGCGTTTGGGCTGGATCGGCAATGCCGCCGAGACGGCAGCGGAGCGCACTCCCGGCAGCGTCGAGACGTGGCGCAGCAGCTCGTCGAAAAACGCGATCTGCTTTTGCGCGTCGGCGTATTTCACCGGGGGCAGCGAGACGTTCATGGTGAGAACGTTGCGGGGATCAAAGCCGGGATCGACCTTGAGCAGGTTCTCGAAGCTGCGCACCACCAGGCCGGCGCAAATGAGCAGCAGCAGGGTGAGCGCGACCTGTCCAACCACCAGCAGGCTCTTGATCTGCGTCCGGCTGTGGCCTCCGGTAGATCCCCGGCCTTCGTCGCGCAGGGTGGAGTTCAAGTCGGTGCGCGCAAGTTGCAAAGCGGGAAAGATCCCGAAGAGCACGCCGGTGAGTACGGAGACGGTCAACGTGAACAAGAGCACCCGCGCATCCATGGTCACGGGAACGCTCTGCATGGCGAAGCGTTCCACTTGGGGCTGGCCAAGCACCACGAGGAACCGGGTCAAGGCCCAGCCCAAGGCGAGGCCGAGTGGGCTGGCGATCACCGCCAGCAGCACACTCTCGGTCAGCAGTTGACGAATGACTACGCTACGCCTGGCGCCCAGCGCCGCACGCACTGCAACCTCTTTCCGCCGGCCCAGGGCGCGGGAGAGAAGCAGGCTGGCCACGTTGGCGCAGGCGATCAGCAGTAGCACCGCCACTGCGCCGGAGAGAACCAGTAGCCGGGTGCGCAGGTTGGCCACTACCGAGTCCTGAAGGTTGGTTAGCACTGCGGCGAAATCCGGATCGGCGTCCGGAGCGGCGGGGCTTTCCTGGCGGTATTGCCGCTCCAGGACCTGCATTTCCGAGAGTGCCTGTTCGCGGGAAACTCCTGGGCGCAGGCGGCCGAGGACGGTCAAGTAACCTACGCCCATGCGCAGGCGTTGGGTGGTGAACAACGTATGTTCGAAGTAGCGCGGCGACCACACCTCCGCCGGCGGAATGAACGGGAACTGAATGCCCGCAGGCAGCACGCCGACGATGCTGTACGACGTGGAATCCAGAGTAATACTCTGGCCAACGATGTTGCGGTCGCCGCCGAAGCGGGTGTGCCACAGCGAATCGGAGATCATCACCACCCGGTTGCCTTCGGAACGGCCTTCCTCGGGCAGGAACAACCGGCCGAGCTGCGGCTTCACGCCCAGCATGGCAAAAATCTCCGGTGAGGCGCGTCCGGCTTCCACCTGCTGCGGCTCGCCCCGGCCGGTCAGGTTGAAGTCGTCATTGGCGGCGGCCACCACCGCGGAGAACGAATGATTGCGTTCGCGAATGAGATCGAACCAGTTGAGATTGCAGCAATGGCTCTCGCCGTCTTTTTGCCGGACATCGAACAGCATCAATTGCTGCGGGTCGCGGTAGGGCAGAGGCTTCAACAGAACTGCGTTGGTAATCGTGAAAATGGCGGTGTTGGTGCCGATGCCCAGCGCCAGCGTTATGATCGCGGCCAGAGCGAACCCGGGGTTCTTGCGCAGCGTCCGCGCGCCGAAACGCAGATCTTGCCAGAATGAATACATCCACGCGCCCGCCATGAAGTCTCCTTGGGAAAGGGCCGATGAAATCCGAATCTGATCTCAAGAATATCAGAGTAGCCACGACGATCTCCGCTGCCGCAGGGGTCTGCTCCGGAATGACCGCCGGCAAGTGCCTGGACGATTGACTGGCGGCTGTTCAGAACCCGGCGGTCCGCCTCAATGCATTGGTGTAACTGCGGAGGAGACAGGCAAGGCGGGGAAATTGACCCCGTAGTGCCGTGAAGGGAACTGGAATCTCTTTTCCGAGAGCGGGATCGGATCTTCGCCTGGGATTAGATAAGGCCCAGCAAAGCTGCGGAGGCGGGTGCAGAGCCTCCGCAACCTTGTCGTTCGATGCTATTTGCCGCCCGGCGCCCAGGTGATGGCGAAGCCGGCCTTCCAGATGGTGGTTTGTGTGATGGGCAGATTGGCGCCGCTGAGGCTGGTCGTACTGCCGACAGTAAGTGAATTCGCCAGACGCTGTTGTTGGCCGGCGTAGGCGCCGGCGGTGATGAACAGCTGGCGGTCGGCGAATGCCCACGAAGGTCCGAACAGGTACTCGATGTTCGTGCCCTGGGTGCCGCTGGACTTGGCGGTCACGCCCACAGAGAGATAGTTGGGGACCCAGCGCCAGCCCTGGAAATCCTTGGCGGGAAGTTGGTCCCAGAAACGCCCGTGCAGCATGGCGATGGGCAGGATGCGAGTGCTCGAGTTCTGCTGCTGGATGATGGTGTTGGCCGTGGTTCCGGAGCCGCCCGGAGTGGCGGTGGTGTTGAAGGTGATCTGCCGCAAGGGGGAGACGACTAGGCCGCCGGCAAGAACAAACCGGGGACCGGGACCGAACTTGAAATCGTGCTTCCACGTGCTGACGGTCGGCGCAGCGGTCTTGTCGCCGGGGGCGGTTGGAGCGTCCGGCGGGGCCGTCGAGGAAGACCGCGTGGAATCGGGCGCGGCGATGTCCTTTGTCAGAATCTGCGTGCATGTCGCCGTGTAAGTGACTACCTGCTGATTGCCATGAATGGCAGTGTCGACGAAGAAATTCTGCCACTTGCTCAGGACTTCGGCGACGCTCTTTTTCCCATTGTCGATGTTGGCCCGCACCGTGTTTAGGTTCTTGATCTGGCTGCGCCAGGTGTCCACAGTGGAGGGAGCGCCGTTGGCGCCTACGACCAGGGCGAAAAGAAATTTGGAATCTTCGTCGATAAACTGGCGGGCTGCTGCCTTGCATTCTGGCATGTCGTCGGCGAGATGTGGGATCAGCAATTGCGCATCGTTGGCCATGTTGTTGATGACCTGGTCCAGCGGTGGCAAGGTAGCGCCCGATTTGAAGCGGTCTGGCGTCGTGATGTCAAAGCTGCTTTTTGAATCCGAGACGACAGCTTTGGCTTTTTTGACCGTGGCCTCGCAGACCTTGGGCTCACTTGGAGGAGAGACGAGGTCTTTAACGTTAGCGTTGAAGGCGTTGATTGCGTCCTTCTGCGCTTGCGTCGCAGCGGCGAGTGCTTGGTTGATGGGGTCCTGATTCTGCCAGAGAGCTTGCACTTTCTGGTGAGCTGGGCTGAGAAGATACCGTTGCTGGCAAGAGTCTCGGATGGTCGTCGTTGTGCCATCGGGCAGGGTCACAGTTACGCCTGCGGTTAATGCAGCTACCGGCGCCGGCGGCGGCGCGGTGGATACAGCCGGGCCTGAGGCACTTACGTTAGCAACAGCGCTGAGGTTTCCAAGAAAGCCCGCTATAGCGGTCTCCTTGAAGTCGGTGGTGCTCGTGGAAGCGCTGCATTTGAAAGCGTAAGGATTGATGTTCTCCAGGCGAATCAGGACGTTGGAGTCATTCTTCAGGGTGTAACTGAACTTGGCGGTATCCGACTCTGGCACGATGGCCCCTGTTTGCATCGTCAGCTTGTAGTCCGGCTGTGGCGCGGCTTGCGCGGCGGTACATGGGTCCTGGGCTTGGAGTAAAAGCGGGATGGAAAGAACTGCGAATGCGGCAAGTAGGGGGCGTAGAAAAGCCATCATAAAGAGTCTCCTGCCATGGTTGAACTTGGGTTTCCTGACTTGGAATAACGCGAGCCGGCGTTGATTCCCTCTGTCGGCGCTGGCATGGGAATGGAGGTGGGAATGGAGTCGGAACGGAAGGCGATGGCTCGAAACGGTTGCGCGAGTGGACGAAAATAGGACCCCTGCCGGGGAGGCGGGGAGCTGCGGTGATGGGTCCTGCGCCAACGTGCTTCTTTCTCCCAAGCCGGAGTGGCTGTGCATGACTGTCAACTGCCTGGATGGCTCCCTTGCAGATATTTGGCATGATCGTCGGGCAGCGCGCTGCGGCGGAAGAGATGACGCGAAGAGCCCGGGAAGGAAACTCGATGAATTAGGCGGGTTGCGCTCGCCCGGCGAATCGGAAGGCAAGCTGCTTGAGAAAGCGCGTGACTCCGGAGGCTGGATTAGAGATTGCAAGCAAGCCCTTGCGTAATCCCCCGTCTCCTGATATAAATGATCAGGACATTGATTGTGGCCTGAGTAGAGCCGGAGAGAGTTGTTCCGGCAGTTGCAGCCAGCCATTGCAGCCTGACGTCGAGCGAAGAGAATGTGAATCGAAAGTCGCCGCTTGATCATCAGATAGGAAGCCACTCTATTAGCCCAAGGCGTGACCTGCGGGCAGCATTCGGGAACTGTGATTCCCGAAGGGTTTAACGACCTCAATAAGATCTTTAATTACATTGATTAGCTCCGTCTTCGAGCGTGCCTGTTTTCCCGGGTGCGAAAGACGTGAGCAGCGAGTGTTGTCCGCGAAACCGGCGAAAGCCGAGCTTGGCCGATAGTAACCAAGAGGAGCAACGCCGAAGAGCGTTGACAGAAAGTGACAACTCGCGGTACATTTGTAGGGTTCGTCTCTAAAGTCCGAGAGGACTGTGGAGACGCAGGCTTCGGGGTTCGCTCCGGAGCTGATTCGAGGAGCCCCGGGTTAGTTCCGGGGTACCTGAAAGCGCCGCTCAGGCGGAGTGCTATCGGGTCTTTGACAAAAGGTTGAACGTGCCAGTCGTGAGATGAAACGAGGATTCAAGTCCGAGTGATTCTCACAAAATCAGGGCCATTCGGTGAATTCCGTCCCGGCTTGCTAGGAAACTAGCAATTCGGGATATTAGCCGAAATGGCAACTCCCTTGACTGTCGGAAATTTTCATCGTGCTTTCGGGTGCGGTGAAGATGGCCGGCAACCCGTCAGGGAGTAATCAGGTTTCAAACGAGAGTTTGATCCTGGCTCAGAATCAACGCTGGCGGCGTGCCTAACACATGCAAGTCGAACGAGAAAGTGGAGCAATCCATGAGTAAAGTGGCGACCGGGTGAGTAACACGTGACTAACCTACCCTAGAGTGGGGGATAACCTCGGGAAACCGGGGCTAATACCGCATAACATCACGAGGGGAAGATCCTTGTGATCAAAGGAGCAATTCGCTCAAGGAGGGGGTCGCGGCTGATTAGCCAGTTGGCGGGGTAACGGCCCACCAAAGCGAAGATCAGTAGCCGGCCTGAGAGGGCGCACGGCCACACTGGAACTGAAACACGGTCCAGACTCCTACGGGAGGCAGCAGTGGGGAATTTTGCGCAATGGGGGAAACCCTGACGCAGCAACGCCGCGTGGAGGATGAAGTCCCTTGGGA
>DATDGY010000018.1:0-2705 GCA_036521855.1 Candidatus Angelobacter sp. | reverse complement strand
GGTATTAGCGAAACAAAAAAACGTGGGAACTCCTTTAACAATATTGTGCACTTACAATTTACGGTATAGTATAATGGCTGGTGTCCGCCCAGGCGGACGCTCAAGACGATCTTTGACAAATAGCAAACAGCAGCTGGCAGTGCGCCATAGAAGAACCACAAAGACCAGAGCCCTTTGCCTCTAGCCGGCGCAAAGTGCTTTTTAAGGCTCTCGAGCAATTCTGGTTTACGCGCGGAAAGTTGGGGTGGCGTGGCGTGACCTGGCGTGAAGTGGGGTGAAACGGGGGGTGGGGAGGGTCCCCCGTGGATTTTGCGAACGCAACAGCGCTAACTCCTTTGCTGCCAGCAAATTCCAGTTCAAACCACGACCGAATTCATGCCATTTTCAACAGGAAAATGGCGTGAAAACGGCGACTTTTGAAAGAAGAGGTCGACTTGATGAAAAGAAAGAAAAACTGCCGAAATCGCCTGCAATGGCCAGATCATCGCCTGGCGCCCGGAACCCCGATGGCGAGCCGATGGATTATCGCTGGAGCAACAGCCGGCGTGATTCGCCGGTCTCGGCAAGCGAACGACGGGTTTCCGCCTGGGCCACGCGCCTGACCACGGCATCTACCAGGCTGGCAAGTTGGCTCGAGTATTGGGGAGCGCGGCGCTCGCCCAGCTTTCTCTTGGCGTCCTCGGGCGTAAACCACGTAGGGTTGCGGCCACTTTCTTCCGGAGCGGCCGTGCTGCGGACGTCGAGGAGATAGGCAGCTACCAGGATTTCGCGAACGCGAGATTCATGTCCCAAGGCGCGCTTGGTATCCATGTACCAGCCGAAGTGCATCGACTCAATCTGGCCGCGGGCGCCGGCTTCTTCCAGAGCCTCGCGCTCGGCGCTCTCGCTGCCGGAGAGGGTAGGATCGATGCGGCCCTTGGGAAAGGTCCACTTCCCGGCGCTGGTGTTAACCAAAAGAAACTCAAGACTCAATCCGCGCACACGATAGCAAACCGCCGCCACCTGCGTTGCGGATACCTGTGGAAATGCCCGGCTGAAAGGCTTCCTGATCAAGTGTCTTACCCCGCTGTTTTTTGGTCTTGCTTAAGCCCACAGTATCGCGGCGCGCGGGGCAAGGCAAGACAAAGGGTAACCATTTAATCAACTTTTCATGCGGTATTCAACGAATGGTAATAATCAGCGGCCAGTCGTCAGTACCACCTTGCCTGTGGACTTCCGTTTGCCCAGCAGGTTCATGGCCACGGACACGTCCTTGAGGTCCATCTGGTGGGACACATGCGGTTTAAGTTTGCCGTCATCGAACCAGCGGAAGAGCTGAGCAAACGACTGGCGCACCACGTCTGGTTTGTGTTTCTGGTAGGAGCCCCAGTAGAAGCCGATGACGTCAATGTTCTTGACCAAAGCGATATTGGCCGGGACCTGGGGAATGCGTCCGGAAGCGAAGCCAATAATAATGATCCGGCCGCCCCAGGCGATACAACGCAGACTGGCATCGAAGACGTCTCCACCAACGGGATCATAGACCACGTCGGCGCCTCGGCCGTCGGTGATCTCCTTCACCCGCGCGCGGACATCCTCGTGCGAGTAATCGATCAGATGATCGGCGCCGTGTTCTTCGGCGACAGCCAGTTTTTCCGGCCCGCCGGCGCAGGCGATCACTCGCGCGCCCATGGCCTTGCCGATCTCGACTGCCGTCAGCCCCACGCCGCCCGCCGCGCCGTGCACCAGCAGCCACTCGCCCGGCTGGAGATGCGCCCGCCAGTCCAACCCGCCATGAGAGGTGCCATAGGCCACAGGGAAGCCCGCGGCGCTGGGAAAATCCATCTTGGCTGAGATGGGAAAGATTCGCGACGCCTCCACGACAACTTCTTCGGCGTAGGCGCCGCCGGCCAGGACCATGACCCGGTCGCCCGGCTTGAAGCCGCTGACACCGGCGCCAACCTCAGTGATCACGCCTCCCGCCTCCGACCCGGGCGTGAACGGAAGCGGCGGCTTCTCCTGGTATTGCCCGGAGACCAGAAGCAGATCGGCGAAATTGATTCCCGCAGCATGCACTGCGACCCGCACCGCGCCGGGACGCATCGCCGGCGAAGGCACTTCTTCGACCACCAACTTCTCCGGGCCACTCCATTCTTTGCACAGCACTGCGCGCATGAGCTCTCCTTCCTGAGACGAACCGCCATTGTAAATGGGAAATGTTCCCTTCCGCATGCGTGAGTCAGTCCGCGGCAACGCCGAACAACTGCTCTCCGCCTTAGCCGGCTGCCAAACTCTTGACACCCATTGCCAGCCGCCATAGACTCCCTGCCACCTGTTCCAACGCACTCGTGGTCCAAAGGTAAATGAACTCCGGCTACATTCTCGAGACTAGAAACCTGGTCAAAGAGTTTACGGGTTTCGTCGCCGTGAGCGACGTGAATCTCAGGGTGCGCCCGGGAAGCATTCACGGCCTGATCGGTCCTAATGGAGCCGGCAAGACGACGGTTTTCAACCTGCTGACAAAGTTTGTGTCGCCGACTCGCGGCGCCATATGGTTCCGCGGCCAGGAGATCACCAAGCACAAGCCGGCTGAGATCGCCCGCCAGGGCATGGTTCGTTCGTTTCAGATCTCGGCCATATTTCCTCACTTGACCGTGCTCGAGAATGTCCGCATCGCCCTGCAGCGGCGGGGCAGCACGTCATTTCATTTCTGGGCAAGCGATTCT
>DATDGY010000017.1:0-9166 GCA_036521855.1 Candidatus Angelobacter sp. | reverse complement strand
AGAAACGATTAATGACAATGAACGGAAACAAATCGCGTTTCAAAACGTAAATAGGGTTCTGGATACTATCCTTGGAAAAGGAAAATGGAAATACGATAAGCGTCCAAGCAAGAGCAAGCCTGGCGGCACCACCACCTGGGTCATGGCTGTGCCTTAGAGACTCGGGAACCATGCAGCGCCACCGGCCCTGATACGGGTCTCGCGGCGCAATGCATTTTGTTTGACACAGCCAAATCTGCGATGATCTGCGTCCATCTGCGGCATGGTCTCCGGCACTGTCCTTTTTCGCGCTTGATTTCTCTTGAGAACTGGCGCATGATTCGTACATCGGCGCATCGAGCTTAACGGCTCGAGCGCCGATTTTGTTTGCAAACGAGTGAGTACTTAGCCATTAGCACTTGGTACTTAGCCAAACCGAACTTCGAAAAGGCTAGGGGCGAAGTGCCAAGAGGCAGGAATCAGGACATGGCCTGGGAGGCCAGGGACACGTCGGCAAAGGTTCAGTATTCTTGGGATCACTCTGGGAGGAATCGGCTAAGTCCTTTAAATTTGGGACCCGGATACAGGGGGGAGGGGAGTACAGAAATCGGGTGTGGTCGAGTGATCGGGAAGACGGGCGCGGCATGCAACGATCGCGCAAATCCACAAAACGGGGGTGGTTGCCCAGGTATGACCAGCCGATTTCGACTGCTGCTGATCTCGTAGGGTATGCATATTATGTAGTGCATATGCGATTCTGGGGTGACTTGGGGTGAACATGGGGTGAAGTGGCTTGAAAGGGGGGGGTGGGGGAGGGGGGAGCGAATGGTGGGCGAACAAATGGATGGTCGAGGTCGCACAATCAATGACTTAGAAGATAAAGACGTGGGAAATTGCTCCGAAATCGCACTCGAAATCGCTCTCTTAGAACGCGAAATGACAAGATCCGGAGCCGATTGAGCTAAGTGCCGATCACTGGCGCATGTGGTATAACTAAATAATTAGTTACTTTTTCGTTGGGCGTGGGTCTAATAAAGGACTGGAAATGAGACTTAGGATGGGGAGCCAGTAGCGTGCCGCCGCGGAAATCGCCAACCCTAACTGAAGCCGAGCTTCGTCTGATGGAGATTCTCTGGGAGAAGGGTCCGTCGACCGTTCACCAGATCCTGGAAGCCCTGCCCGGCCGCCCGGCTCTAGCCTACAACTCCGTTCTGACTACTATCCGCATTCTGGAAAAAAAGGCTTACGTGCAGCATCTCAAGGATGGCCGCGCTCACGTCTATGAGCCCTTGGTAGGGCGAGAAGAGGCCAGCCGGTCTGAGGTTCGTAATCTCTTGGGCCGGTTCTTCAAGAATTCGCATGAACTTCTGGTGCTCAACCTGATTCAAGACCGGAGCCTTGACGTAGAAGAATTGAAGCGATTGCGGGACATGCTCCAACAAGTCCAGGGAGGAGGAGAGACTAAACCTTGACCTTGCCTCCCAGCACACATTGGTTTGCCGCAGTCGTGTTTGAGCGGATGCTCTATTGCCTGGCTGAAGGAACCGCA
Organism: Candidatus Angelobacter sp.; assembly: GCA_036521855.1. GTDB lineage: Bacteria > Acidobacteriota > Terriglobia > Terriglobales > Acidobacteriaceae > Angelobacter. The sequence continues at coordinate 7,638 of DATDGY010000017.1, read as the reverse complement.
CTGGCCGCCGTGGTGGCCCTGGTCTTGCGGCTGGTGCCGCAAAGAAACTCGCGAACCCGGTTTGCGGTATGGTTTGCGACCCTTGCAGCGGTGATCGTGCTGCCGCTTGTCCCCATGGGAACGGCGATGGGCAAGGCAAGCGGCGTCGGGGGTCTGAGCCCGTCGGGCTCCGCACACGCGATCCTGACTCTCTCCAGCACCTGGGCCGAGTACATCCTTCTGGGATGGGTGGCGGTCGCCGGCCTCGGCTTGTTGCGCGTGGCGGCCAGTCTTAGGCAGATTCGCCGGTTGCTCCGCGGCTGCGTAGCCATCGATCCACGGGTCATGGATCCGGAGCTGCAGGCCATGATCAATGAATTCCGGAAGAGGCGGCCGGTTTCCATTCTCGTTTCGTGCCGCGTGAACGTCCCGACGGCAATCGGTTTCCTTCGCCCCGCGGTCCTGGTGCCTGAGTGGCTCACTCACGACAGTCAGTCCGAAGAGTTGAAGTACGTGCTCTTGCATGAGCTGGCCCACTTGCAACGCTGGGACGATTGGACCAATCTGGCGCAGAAGTTGGTGAAGGCGGTGTTGTTCTTCCATCCCGGCGTCTGGTGGATCGAAAGGAAGCTGTCTCTGGACCGCGAGATGGCATGTGATGATGCCGTGCTGGTCCATAGCAGCAATCCCCGCGCTTACGCACAATGCCTGGCGCACGTAGCTGAAAAGAGCTTCTTACGCCGGCAGATAGCGCTGGCCCAGGCTGCGGTCGACCACATGCGGCAGCTCTCTCTACGCGTGGCAAGGATACTGGATGGAAACCGTCCGCGCTCTACGCGCCTGTGGAAGCCGGCCCTACCCATGGTCGCAGCCATTGCGCTGCTGTGCGCGATTTCCACGTCAAACACCTCTGAGTTGGTGAGGTTGAGGGACGGCGAGCCGGCCGCCGCTGCATCCAGGTTGGCCTCCGCGCCGGATCTTCGCGGCGCCAATATCGATCCGGTCGTAAACCGTGGCCCAGAGGCGATGACCGGCAAGAGTGTCGCGCTCTTGGTGAATAGTGTCAAGTTCAATGCCGCAAGCACAGCGGCGCAAAGGCCGCTGAAGGCGCGGGCGTCAAACCTGAAAGCGCAATCGGGACACAGCTCGTTTGTCCTGGCGCGCTATGTGCCGCCGACGCATCTTGCCCGGGAGAACAGAGGAGCTGAGCGCTTTGCAAACATCGAGCCACCCAGGCACCCCGACCAAGCCGCTTTGCGTCCGACGGGTTTCTCGGCCAACGATCGGGATAAGGAAGCCAGCGAAAGCGACACTCCGCACTACGGAGTGGTTCTGCTGGTCGTGACCAGCGAGCGGATCAATTCGGCCGGGTCAATCTCCTGGCAAGTCAACATGTGGGAAGTGCGCTTACCGGCATCGGCAAGCCATCTCACAAAACCGATTCCCCGCAAAACCTAAGGGATCAGGAATACCGGAGCAAGTCCCGGCGGACGGAAAGTTAAACGCAGTAATAACTAATTAATTAGTTACCCAAAGAGGTGAAAAAGGAAATGAAAATGTGGATGGCAAAACAAAGGAAGATACGGCGGACATTCGCAGCCGCGCTGGCGCTGACTGCGGCAATGTCGATAGGAAGTTATGAGCTCTTCAAACCCGCGGCGGCCAGTGCAGCCAGTGCGGCTCCCGCAGCAGCGCCGCTCGATGAAAGCAGTGTCAGCGCGCTGACCGCGCTCGATCACGCCATGGAAACGCTGGCTGCGCACGTGACGCCGGCAGTGGTTAACGTAACCGTCGCCGCGAACGGCAAAGCTTCGCAGCCCGCCGACGACGATGAGAACGGCATCCAGCGCTTCTTCGGACCGTTTGGATTCGGACAACAATTTGGACCGCAGACGCGCCGGGGCCCGCAGATCGAACACGGATTGGGAAGCGGCATCATCATCTCGCCGGATGGGTACATTGTGACCAACAACCACGTGGTTGACGGCGCCGTGGATATTCGCGTGACCATGACCGACCGCCGCGTATTCTCGGCCAAACTCGTAGGCGCCGATCCCCTGACCGATCTGGCGTTGATCAAGATCAATGCATCGAACCTGCCCAGCATTCCCTGGGGTGATTCCACATCCTTGAAGCCGGGACAGACCGTGCTGGCATTCGGCAATCCTTTCGGGTTCCGCTTCACGGTCACGCGCGGCATTGTCAGCGCTTTGAACCGCGCCAACCCTTACTCCGATGATCGCCGCAAACCGGGCGAGTTCATTCAGACCGATGCCGCCATCAACCCCGGAAATTCCGGCGGCCCGTTGGTGGATGCGCGCGGCGAGGTGATCGGCATCAACACCTTCCTGATTTCGCCTTCAGGATCGTTTTCCGGCATGGGCTTTGCGATTCCCTCGCAGGTCGCCCGGCCAACCATCGAAGCCCTGCTCAAATACGGCAAGGTGGAACATGCTCGCGTCGGTATCAATATCACCGATGTGACTCCTGAGAACGCCAAGTTCTTCCATATGGAAATCGCCAGCGGTGCGCTGGTAAGCCAGGTGGAACCGGATTCGCCGGGCGCCAAAGCCGGATTGAAAGTCGGTGACATCATCGCGGCAGTCAACGGTAAGAAAGTGGAAGACGCCGGACAACTGCAAGTGGTGATCAGCCAGCAGCGTCCTGGGACCAAGGTCAACCTTGACGTGCTCCGCGATGGCAAGACCATCACGGTTCCGGTCACGCTGGAAGATATCAACGCTAGCGCCAAAGACAGCGGCAAAACCGGGCAGGAACACGGCAAAGCTCGCTGGGGTCTGGGACTGATGGAAATGACTCCCGATCTTCGCGACCAACTGCAAATGCCCGCCAACGTTCACGGCGTGGTGGTAGCCAACGTACAGCCTGGCAGCTCGGCGGACAACGCGGGTATTTCCCGGGGTGACGTGATCCTCCAGGTCAATCGCCACGACGTCCAGTCCCCAGTCGACGTGCAGCACGAGCTGGGCAGCGTTCCCCAGGGGCAAGATGCCCTGGTGCTGGTGTGGTCTCGCGGCGGCAGCAGCTTCCTGGTGATGCACGCCACGGAAGGCCAGCCCTCGCAGGGAGAGTAAGTCTCGAGGCAAGTGCGGTGACAAACCGGCGCGTCCGCAAGGGCGCGCCGGCCTTTCAATCTTACGGACGACCAAGCCATGCGATCAGCCTTGCGCTTTGAACTGCTCGTCGATCTCCACCTGGTGGCCGGCGACCAGACGATTGTTTTGATTGGCCAGACCGACCACGGCCATGAGCTCGTTGAAAATCGCCTCGGTCATGCCTTTCTTGCGGGCAGCGGCAGTGTGTGCGGCGATGCAGTAATCGCACTGGTTGCTCACGCTCACAGCCAGGTAGATCAGCTCTTTCATCAGGGGATCGAGGGTGCCTGCCGCCATGATCTCTTTGGTGTCCTCCCAGGTGCGTTTGAGGCGGACCGGGTCATGCGCCAGCGCCTTCCAGAAATTGGTGACCTTGCTGATCTTGCGCGTGGCCATAATGTCGTCGTACACGGCGCGTACTTCCGGGCCGGCGTTTTCGTACTCGATGAATCCAAGTGTGGACATGATGATAGATCCCCTTCTTTAATCTCAAGTGAAGTAGTGTTGCCGGGAAAAGGCGGGCTAGCGGGCTCCGTCAATTGCCAGCATTGCCAGGACTGCCAAAAATCGCCGGGATTACCGGCGTTGCAGGCTGCGAGCGCAGTTCAATTTTGGCAGTTTTGGCAATTTTGGCAATTCTGGCAATTCCGATCACGGTATCAGCAACAATTTGCCCGTGGTCTTGCGGCCTTCGAGATCACGGTGGGCTTGCTGGGCGTGGTCCAGCTGATAGATGTGGGCAATGTGCAGCTCAAGCTTGCCGTCGGCGATCATGTTCAGCACATCGTTGGCACGCTGCTCCAACTCTTCGCGGGTGGCAATGTATTGGAACAGGCTGGGCCGGGTGAGGAACAGGGATCCCTTCTGCGTCAGCTTGATGGGATCGAATGGCGGCACGGGCCCGCTGGCGCCGCCGAACAAAACCATATAGCCGCGCGGCCGCAGAACATTAAGGCCCTGATCGAAAGTGGTCTTGCCTACGCCGTCGTACACCACGTGGACTCCCTTGCCTCCGGTGAAACGCTTGGTCTCGGCTTCGAAATCCTGTTGGGTGTAGATGATCACGTCGTCAGCGCCGGCCTTGCGCGCCAGTTTGGCCTTCTCTTCAGACCCGACCGTCGCGATTACATGTGCGCCCAGGGCTTTGGCTATCTGTACCAGCAGAAGCCCGACGCCGCCGGCGGCAGCATGGATCAGCGCCGTCTCACCTCTCTTGAGGGGATAGGTACTGTGCACGAGGTAATGGGCTGTCATCCCCTGGAGCATGGCCGCCGCGGCTTGCTGGTCGGTGATGCTGTGCGGCACCAGCACGAGACGATCGGCAGGCACAGCAGCATATTCAGCATATGCGCCGATGACGCCGGTATATGCGATGCGATCTCCCGCTTTCAGCGATTTGACCTCGGCGCCGACCTCGGTCACCGTGCCGGCGGCCTCCTGGCCGTCGACAAAGGGCAACGCGGCAGGGTAGCGGCCCTCGCGGAAATAGACATCGATGAAATTCACGCCGGCAGCCGCAATCTTGACCACGGCTTCATTCGGCTTCGGGTGCGGAACAGGAAGGTCAACCAGGGTGAGGACCTCGGGTCCTCCGGTCTTCTGCACTTGGATAGCTTTCATGGCGAACCTATTATTGCCAAAATCGCCGGAATTGCCAAAAATTGGCAAAATTTAATTCGAGCGTTGTTCCAGGTGAGGCGATCTTGCAAGCCGAGCCGATGTTATTGTGAAACTCGAGTCGCGAAAAATTGAATGCCACTATGCTGGCTTCCAATTTTTGCAATTGCCAGATCATGGCAATTTTGGCAATTTTTTGGGCTTGATGGCCTGCCACTGCTCTTCGGTCAGGAGATCGCCCATATGGCTGAACTCGCTGGCACCCTTGAGCCATTCGCCGCCGTCCATCACGACCTGATGGCCATTAATGTAGCCGGATTGGTCGCTCACCAGGAACGCCGCCAGATTGGCCAGCTCTTCGTGGGTCCCGAAGCGTCGCAACGGGTTGCGTTTTTTGGCCAAGTCTTCGAGCGATTTCACCGGCATGAGCCGCGAAAAGGCTCCTTCGGTGGGCACCGGACCAGGAGCAATCGCGTTCAAGCGGATGCCGCGCGGCCCCCATTCCACAGCCAGGCTACGCGTCAGGTTGAGCACACCGGCCTTGGCCACCGACGAAGGAACAACATAGGCCGAGCCGCTCTCTGCATACGTGGTGGTGATGCTGAGCACGTTGGCGTGATGTCCTTCCTTGAGCCAGCGACGTCCGCAGGCCAGAGTTGCGTGGAGCGTGCCCATCAGCACGATCCCGATTACCGCTTCAAAGGCGCCGAGCGAGAGCTCTTCAGTGCGGGCCAGAAAGTTACCGGCGGCGTTGTTGACCAGGACGTCAAGCGGGCCATCCTGCCAGATCTCTCCGACCATCTCTTCCACGCGCGCGCTGTCGCGGACGTCACAGACGAAAGTTTTCACCGTCCCGGCGGTGGCCTTGCGAAGCTCTACGGCGGCCTCGTCCAAGACCTGCTCGCGCCGCCCACAGATGTAGAGAGACGCACCCAGCTCCAGGAAGCGCTGCGCCATGCTCTTGCCCAGCCCGGTAGCGCCGCCGGTGATCAGGATTCGTTTGCCGGCCAAAAGATGTTTCTGAAACACGAATTGTCTCCTTCACCCGAGAGCCGCTCGGCTGCCACACCTGGGGACTACTGGGGACCACATTTTATCCTGCCCTCGCTAAGGTACTGATTCCTTTGTCAGGCGCCCGTCCCCTTCGCCTCTTTTTCGCCGCCCCCTCCCCCACCCCCTATTTCACCCCACTTCACCCCAGGTTCACCCCATGTCACCCCAGAACTTGGGGTGCACCCCTGAGCTGAGACAGATTTCGAGTGTCACATATACACAGTTTTGTGGGTGAACCCTGGCTTGAGACAGTCCAGGTCATGGGGTGTCCTCGGTTCTGTCCAGCAGGGGTAGGGGTCTGGGGACGGGGACGGCGTTTGAGTCCCCTTCCCCAGACGCTAATGTACTAGCCTTCCCGAAGGAACAAATCAATGTCGCTGCCTTCGGGGTTTCTCGGTTTTCCAGCTCCCGTTCAAACTCTTCCGGGGAACGATATCCCAGCGCCGAGTGCAATCGTTTCTGGTTGTAGTAGTTCTCGATGAACTCTTCGATGTTGGCCCGCAAATGCTCCAGATCACGATACTTGCTGGCGTTGATTTCTTCCCGCTTTAAGGTGCGCAGGAAGCTCTCGCACAGCGCGTTATCGTAAGGGTTGCCCGGTCGACTCATGCTGGCCAGCATCTGGTGTTTTTCCAACAGTGCCGCATACTCCCGGCACGCATACTGCACGCCGCGATCGGAATGGTGGACCAGTCCCGGCGCCGGCTGCCGTTCTCGGATCGCCATCTCCAGCGCGGCCACGGCAAAGCGGCTGCTCAAACTCCGGCTCAGAGCCCAGCCCACTACCTTGCGCGAGAACGCATCCAGCACCACCGCCAGGTAAACATACTCCCGCCACAGTTGGATGTAGGTGATATCGGCCACCCACAGTTGGTTGACCCCCGTCAGATGCAGCCGACGGGCCAGGTTCACGGCCACTTCCAGCGTGTGCTTGGAATCGGTCGTCACCACAAACTGCCGTGGCTGGACCGCCAGCCAGTTGTCGTCCCGCATCAAGCGCAGAACCCGTTTATGGTTCACCGCCAGGCCTCGCTCGCGCAACTCCCGCGCCACCCTCCGGTATCCATAGCGTCGCCGATGCTCCACCACGATCTCCTGGATCGCCGACCGCACCAGCATCTCCTCTTCCGCGGGACACTGTCGTTGGAAACTGCGATAGAAACCGGCCCGGCTGACGCCGCTGCTTTGACACATCCGCTCTACACTCAGCCTGCCTTGCACCGGCATCACTTCCCGGATCTGGTCGTAGATGCCTTCGCGCCACTGCTTTCTCTGCCCTGGCGTCGCGCCTCGATTTTGTGCAAGGCACCTTGCAAAAAATCCACCTCCAGCACCTTCTCGGCCAGCATTCGCTTCAGCCGCGCTACCTCCTTGACCAGCGCTGCTTGCCGTGCCCGGGCTGGATCCTTCTCCCCCGACGCCAGCCTCGCCCGCCAGTGATACAGACCGTGCCGATCGACTCCCAACTCCTTGGCCAGTTCCATCACGTTCTCGCCGGCTTGCATCCTCGCCACCGCCGCACGCCAAAACTCCAGCCCTTTGCTCTTCACTCCCTTTGCCACCTGCAGCTCCTTTCCTGTTCCGTGTGCATTCTTGCACTGTCTCACTTTGGGGGTGCACTCCACCACCCCAACTTTCCGCGCGTAAACCAGAATTGCTCGAGAGCCTTAAAAAGCACTTTGCGCCGGCTAGAGGCAAAGGGCTCTGGTCTTTTTGGTTCTTCTACGGGCGAACTGCCAGCTGCTGTTTGCTATTTGTCAAAGATCGTCTTGAGCGTCCGCCTGGGCGGACACCAGCCATTATACTATACCGTAAATTGTAAGTGCACAATATTGTTAAAGGAGTTCCCACGTTTTTTTGTTTCGCTAATACC
>DATDGY010000016.1:0-43947 GCA_036521855.1 Candidatus Angelobacter sp. | reverse complement strand
GGTTACATTCCGGGAGATGTTCAAACCCACGATTGTGGAGAACTATCCCGACGGTCCCGGTCCCATGAAGGGCGCAATGTTCCAGGAGCGGTTTCGCGGACTGCATGTGCTGCAGCGCGACGAAAACGGCCTGGAAAAGTGCGTGGCATGCTTCCTCTGTGCCGCGGCCTGCCCTGCGAACTGTATTTACATCGAAGCCGCCGAGAACACTGCCGAAAACCGCATCAGCGGCGCCGAGCGTTACGCCAAGGTTTACAACATCGATTACAATCGCTGCATCTTCTGCGGCTACTGCGTTGAGGCCTGTCCCACGGACGCCATCACCCACGGCCACGGCTTCGAGCTGGCCGGGTTCAACGCCAGCAACCTGGTGTATCGCAAGGAAGCGCTGCTCGCGCCGATGCCTAGCCCCGAGACCGCTAAGGCTTAGCCCGGGCCGTCCTCCTGGAAACGGCCCTGGTTCCGCGAAGCCAATTTCAGTCAATGAAACGTCGCAGCCGGGGGGCTCCTGGAGCTTCCTGCGGCTGTCCGGTGTCTATTAATTCTCGGACTGGTGTTGTTTCGCGAACCAGTCGCCGGTGACTGTACCAAGGTGGGCAGCGACGGCCACGTTGGTCCAGCCGGGCTTTGATCCAGCCGAACTTTGGTCCAGCTGAACAAGGAGGAGTTTATCGTCACAGTGAGCGACCTTCGCGGTGGCAAGAGCCAGAGCGGTTCGAAGGCGATTCATACGATCGGAGATGATCCAGCGACTATCTTTGGCTCAGGGTTTCTGCGTAGGCCGCAAGATGATCTCGCTCGAAAAGCTCTGCGGCGACTGCGTCACCAGCATGGCCACGATATGGGCCACATCGTCCGGTTGCAACATCTTGTCCGCTGCCCTTCCCGCATGGGGAGAGAACTCGGTGTGCGTGGACCCGGGGCAGATGACAGAAACGCGAATGTTGCGCCCGCGCAGCTCTTCGGCAAGGGAATACGAGAGGCCATTCAATCCCCACTTGGAGGCGGCATAAGCGGCGGCATTGGGCAGTGCATTTTTGCCGGCAAGCGAGGAAATGTTGATGATATGTCCGCCGCCGCCGGCGATCATCATGGGTACAAAGGCGCGAATGGCATGGAAGACGCCGCGCAAGTTGGTATTGAAAATGGCGTCCCACTTTTCTTCGGGCATGGTGTGAAGCGGCCCGCTGAAACCTCCAACCCCGGCGTTGTTCACCAGCACATCCACGCGTCCAAACGTTTGCTGGACGCGGTTCGCCAGGGCGGTAACGGAGTTCCAGTCAGCCACGTCGCACACGATGGCTTCGCACTGGCCCCCGGACGAGCGGATTTGCAGGCACATCTCTTCCAAGGGAGCTCGGCTGCGTCCGCAAATGACGGCGGAAGCGCCAAGAGCAGCCAATTTGCGGGCAATGCCGGCGCCGATCCCGCGGCCACCGCCAGTTATAACCGCGATTTTTTGCGAAAGTTCCTGGTTCACCACGGGTTAAACTCCTTAGAGAGTCTTGGCTCCTGCCGCCGGCTCAACCCATGCTCCGCAGGCCGGCCGGGCCGGTTTGGCCACATCCTCGAAGAACGTGCGATCAGGGTAGCGGGCAGGAGAGACTGTGCATCTCAATAATAAATCGCTATTTTATTCCGTCCCTTGCCTAAATGAGGGGTCGGTCTTTTATAATCCGTTCCTCAGGTTCTCACCATCCAAGTGGCAGGCCCGGAGTTTGGGTTTATACAGGCGAGTCGGTCCGGCATGCTGGGCCTATTCTGGCGGTAACTGAAGGAGCGAAAATTTCAATGAGAAAAATGCTCATCACTGTCGTTATGGCCGTAGCCGTAGTGGCGTTGGCGCTCGCGCCTGCCCGGTTGTCGGCGCAAGCGGCGTCGTCTGATCCAGCGCAGGCCAACACTCCCACCAACCAGAAGGTGATCAAAGATCCGGCCGAGTACAACGCCTACATGGCAGCACTCGGCACCACGGATCCGGCGGCCAAGGGCGCCGCGATGGAAGCTTTCATCGCCCAGTATCCGAATAGCATCGTGAAGATCGACGCGCTGGAACAGGCGATGGCAGCCTACCAGTCCGCCGGCAACCAGCAGAAGGTCCAGGAAATAGCAACCAAGGTCCTGCAAGTCAACCCCACCAACGTCCGGGCCCTGGCGATTGTGACCTTCATTGAGCGCGCAGGCGCCAGTACAGCTGAAAAAGCTGCCAAAGCGCGTCAGGATGGAGAAAAGGGTTTGGCTGAGCTGGCCAATTGGAGCCCTTCCGATCTGTCGCCTGCCGATGTTACCAAGCTCAAAGACCAGATGACGATCATCTTCGCCGGCGCCGCCGGTTTTGGCGCCCTGCAGGCCAAGGACTACGCCGCCGCCCGCGACTTCTACCTGAAGTCCGTCAAGATCGATCCCAACAACCTGCAGGATGTGTACCAGCTCGGGATTGCCTATCTGGAAGCGACCCCGATTGACAAGACCGGTTTCTGGTACATCGCGAAGGCCTACGCGCTGGCGCAAGGCAATCCCGCTGGACAGAAGGCCATCGGCGACTATGGAAGAGGTAAATACCGGAAATACCACGGCAGTAATGATGGTTGGGACCAGTTCGTAGCCAGCGTCGCCGGACAGTCCGCGCCGCCCGCCGAGATCGCCATCACGCCTGCGCCCAGCCCGCAAGAATTGGCTTGCAAGGCAGTTCAGGAGAACGACCCGGCAACGCTTTCCTTCTCCGATTGGGAATACATCCTGCAGTACCGCGACGCGGGTCCTCAGTGCAACAAAGATGCTGCTGAAAAAGTCTGGCTGGCCATCCAGAACAAGCAAAAGGATTCCAAGGGCGATCCAGCCAAGCTGAAGCTTCCCGTCAAGGTGATTTCCGCCGCCGCCGACTCCATGGACGTTGCCATCACCGACGACAATCAGCAAGCCAACAAAGCCGACCTGCACGTGGTGATGGATAAGCCGCTCACCAAGCCGCCGGCCGCCGGAGCCACGATCGACATCATCGGCAGCATTTCTTCGTACACGCCCAGCCCGTTCATGTTCACCATGACGGAAGGGGAACTGCCGGGAGCGGCCAAGCCGCCAACGCACAAGCCAACCCCCGCGCACCGCCCGGGCGGAGGGCACAAATAAGTTGTCAAAAAGAACGAATTCCCAGGCAGCTTCGTGGGGCTGCCTTTTTATTCGCCGAGCATAAGCCGGTCGATGGAACGCGCGCGCCCGGTGTTCTCGTCGCACTCGATCAGCACGGCGCAAAAGCGCGGATCGCCCTTGGCGGCTTCGAATCGTCCGGGAAGTCCGGTGAGAAATCGCTGCAAGACCTGTTCTTTCTGAACGCCGATCACGCTGTCATAAGGACCGGTCATGCCTACGTCTGTCTGGTAGGCGGTGCCGCCGGGCAGGACGCGCGTGTCGGCGGTAGGGACGTGGGTATGCGTTCCCAGGACCGCGGTCACGCGGCCGTCCAGATACCAGCCCATGGCGATCTTTTCCGAAGTCGCTTCGGCGTGGAAATCCACGATCACCACTTTGCTGGTGACGGTTTGCAGCAGGGCGTCGGCCTTGCGAAAGGGATCGTCAGTATCCTGCATGAAGACCCGGCCTTGCAGGTTGATCACGGCGAAGCGCTGGCCCGTGGGCGTGGCGCCTTCGTACCATCCGATTCCGGGCACGCCCTCGGCATAGTTGGCCGGACGCAGCACGCGCCGGGCGCGTCCGCTGGAGTCGCCGTTGACCGAGTTGAAGTAGTCGATGATCTCCCGCTTGTCCCAGATGTGATTGCCGGTGGTCAGAACCTGGCAGCCGAGCTCGAATAGCTCGTGGGCGATGGCCGGCGTCAGGCCGAAGCCTCCGGCGGCGTTCTCCGCGTTGGCGATCACCAGGTCGACGCGGTTGGTCTCCACCACGTGACGCAGATGGTCGTGGACGATCTTCCGTCCCGCGCTGCCGAAGATATCGCCGATGAAAAGGATCTGCATGGTCAACGACTCGATACTAACACCCCGCCAGCTCGATTCAGGGTCGCGGATTCGAGTGCTGCAATCTGTGTTCCAGGCCGCGCCGGAGTTGCCAGGCCCGCATGTCTTGAGGGAACAGCATTAGCCAATGGAATAGCAATCTTCACCGTGGGCAGAATGGACCCCAGGAGAGCCATGATCGCCTTGTCATCTACGTGTTTCAGTCCGTCGACGACTCCATAGCCGGTCGTCGCCAGGCCATAGGCCAGCTCAAAGCATCGGCCAGTGGAGAAGCCGTGATAGACCTTACCGCTGAACTGGTGGTTCATGGCTGCGTCGCTGTCATTAATGCCCTCAAATCTGATTCCATGGATATCCAGTCCCCTGGTTTTAGGAACACCCTGTTCGGGACCAAACTGCGCGCATTGCTTAGCCGTCATACCCTGGTGAATGCTCACGGAAAAGAAGGCATTGACGAAATCCGTATTCGGGTAGGAGCTTGTCGGGATCTCCACGGTGGCGATCCGCGTTCCTCCCGGCTGTACAAAAGCCATGGGAAGGCTGCCCAGGTAGCCGAGTCCGATGTCGTCAGTGTTAGTCAAGTCTCCTTCCTTCAGCACGAAGTGCTTTGGGTATACGAAGACGACTCCGTACACGGTATCGGTGTACCGAGTCACGGCTTTCGTTCCGCGCTGGTGGGCGGGCGCCGGCGATTGTGCGGTCATCGAGCAGGCAGATAAGCTTGCCAGAACCAATGCCAGGAAGCGACGGCGGCCGAACTTGCGAATCCATGTCATTTTTTTGAGACCTCATTGCGCGAGCTCCGCAGTGTTCAGAAACTGGTAGTCGGCCGATGCACCCAGTTGCACGTCGCGCACGCGCGAGGAATGTACCAGCACGTTGTCGAGATACCAGAGATTAATGTAAGGCAAGTCGCGGGCCAGGATACGCTGCACCTCCGCGTAAATTCGTTTGCGTTGCGGTTCATCCACAGTGCGGCGGCCCTCTTCGATCAGTCGATCCAGTTCAGGATTAGAGTAGTAACCGCGGTTGGCGCGTTTGGGCGCAAAGCTGGCGGAGTGAAAGGCGTCTTCAAAGATGTCCGGGTCCTGATTGCTGTAGCCGATCCAGCGCAGCGAATAGAGCTGAAACGAGCCCTTGCTCACGTCGGAATAGAACGTCCCAAACTCAAAGCTGCGAATATCCAGCGCGATCCCGGCCTGGCGGAACTGTTGCTGCAGCACGGCCGCCAGGAGCCGCGTGGTGTCGTCGGTGGAGGTCTTCATGGAGAGATGAAACCTTACGCCGTCTTTGCCGCGTGGGTATCCGGCCGCATCGAGCAGAGCATTGGCTTTGCCGGTGTCGTACGGATAGTGGGTCACGTCAGGGTCGTACGCCCAGTGCTCCGGCGGGAGCACGCTCGCCGCCAGGCGGCCGGAATCACCCATCAGGTAATGCAAGATGCTCTGCCGGTCGATCGCGAAGGCCATTGCCTGGCGCACCCGAACATCTTTGAGGATGGGATCGCGGAGGTTGAAGGCCAGGTAGGCCAGAGAGGTTCCGGGGTGGCGTTGCACGGTGAGGTTGCCCTCGCGCGCCAGGGCCCGCACCATGTCCGGAGGAAATGAATTGGCGGCAGCAAGATCGGCGCTGCCTTTGCGCAGCTCCAGGGCGCGCGTGGTAGCGTCGGGGACCACGGCAAAGCGGATACGCTGGAAGCGCGCACGTTCGCCCCAATATTCATCGTTGCGTTCGATCACCACCTGGCTGTCCGGATCCGAGCGCACAAAACGAAACGGGCCTGACCCGACAGGATTGTTCTTGAAATCCTTGCCGCTGCCGTAGGGCACGATTCCGAAAGCGCCTTCGCTCAGGTTCCACAACAGGGGCGCGAAAGGCTCGCTCAGGTGGACCACCACGGTGAGATTGTCGGGAGTCCCCACACGATCGACGAGCTTGTAGGTCGCGCCTTTGATGGTGCGCAACGACCCGTCGCGCATGGTGTCCAAGGTCCACTTAACGTCCTTTGCGGTCAGCGGGCGGCCATCGTGAAAGCGAATCCCCGGGCGCAGGTGAAAGACGTAGGTCTGCAGATCGGGCATCTCCCAGCGTTCGGCAGCGCCGGGCACGAGATTGAAGTTCTGGTCCTTGTGCACCAGCGAGTCGAACAGCAGCTCATCAATGAACTCGGATTGCCCGTCGGTGCCGATCCGGGGATCGAGATTGACTGGGCTCGACTCAATCATCATTACCAGCGTGTTGGGCGCGGGCCGGGTGGAGCAGGAAACCAACGCGAAACAGGATGTGAAGGCGAAAACCAGAAACCATAGACGACACAGACGAACGCTTGCAGTGGCTAGAACCCCTGGGATCGATTCGATCCCTTCCAAACAGGGGGTGGAGCAGGCCATCAGGCCTGCGTTGATCTGCTCAAAAGCTGTGGCTTTAGCCGCTGAGGGTTGGTTGACCATTCCCGAGGAGTAACAAGCGAGTCTACCCGGTGCCTCAGCGGCTGAAGCCATCCCCTCATCTCCGCTCGCCGCAGGCCTGAAGGCCTGCTCCACCCTCGATACTAAAACCCGGAATTGCAGCAGGCAGCTCTGCGATCCTCTATGCCGTCTGTGATTAGACATAAGAAACCTTTCCCAGCACTGCCGGCCTCGCGGCGCCCGTGGCCGAAGGAATGTTGCCCGGCTGGCGCTGCCACGTCTGGTAGGCCAACAGGGCGAAGGCAACTGCTTCTTTGGCCTGGCTGGGAACGCCGAAGTCATCAGAATGCCGGAGGCGCAGGCCGAGCCGCGTGATTTCAGCGGCCAGCATCCGCATCAGCGTCCTGTTTCTGCTGCCGCCTCCGGAGACGATGTAGTCGCGATACTTGTTCCCAGTCAGGACAAACCTCTTGACGGCCAAGGCCATCGACTGTGCGCTCAGCGCAGTGGCTGTGGCGATGAGGTCGGCCCGGTCAGCGCGGCCGCGGCGGCGCAGCCAGGCGCCGGCATATTCGCGTCCGAACTCTTCGCGTCCCGCGGTTTTCGGGGGCCGGCGCCTGAAGTAAGAAGCATGCAGCATTTCTTCCAGCAATGGTTGCATGACGGCGCCCCTGGCCGCCACTTCGCCGTTGCGGTCGAAAGGCTTGCCGAACAGGAGCTGCATGAGTTGATCCATCACCATATTTCCCGGGCCGGTATCAAAGGCAACAACGTCGCCCGGTTTTGCGCCTGCGGGAATGGCCGTAAGATTGGCAATCCCGCCGATGTTTTGGACAATGCGGCCAACTCGGGCGTCGCAAAAGACCAGGTAGTCCAGAAAGGGAACCAGCGGGGCGCCTTTTCCGCCGGCAGCCACGTCCGCAGGACGAAAATCCGAGACCACGGGCACGCCCAGCCGGGCCGCGATCACCGCGCCTTCGCCGATCTGCCAGGTGCAAGCGATCTTTCTTCCGAGATATGACGCCGGCTCGCCCTGATGATAGATGGTTTGGCCGTGGCAGCCGACCAGATCGAGTTTCCTGGCACCTGCGCTCTTTTGCGCCTTGCGGACAGCTCCAGCGTAGAGCTCGCCCAGGAGGAAATTGAGGCGGGAAAGGTCAGCCACGCCGGCGCGGCCGGCATTCATGGCTCCGAGCACCGCCTGGCGAACGGCTTTCGGGTAACTCACGTGCTTGTGGCCGAGCAATTCGAAGGGCAGGTTGAAACCGTGGCCGGACTTCCGTTCGCCGACGCGCACCAGAGCCGCGTCGATGCCGTCCGCCGAAGTTCCGCTCATCACGCCGGCGACGATCATGCCCGCAACTCCGAAGTCCCGACCAATTCGGAGAAGGTTTCCACGATCCGTTTGAGCTTTTGCACCACCTTGACTTTCGGCTCCGCGGCGAATCCGCGCAACGCGGCGGAACGCTTTTTGAAAGCCAGCACCCGCTGGGCCGCCTGGGAGACTTGTGCGGCGAACTTGCGGTCGCGTTCAGCTTCGTGGAGCACGGCCTCACAGGCACGCCACACCAGTTCCTGATTGTGGCAGACGAGAGACATGTCGGCTCCCGCACGCAGAGTCTCCACCGCGACTTGTTCGATCGAGCCCGCGGCGAGTACGCCGCCCATCTCCAGATCGTCAGAGAGGATCAGACCGCGATAGCCGATCTTGCGGCGAAGAACATCCTTCATCCAGTGCCGGGAGAGCGAGGCAGGAAGCCTATCTGGGGTGACCTCGGGATACGCTGCGTGCGCGACCATAACAAAAGGAAGCCGGGCGTGTAGCTCGCGGTAAGGGAGGAGATCCTCGGCCCACATTTTTTTCCACGGCTTGCCGATCGACGGCAGCTCGTGGTGCGTGTCCAGGCTGGCTTCGCCCAGGCCGGGAAAATGTTTGCCGCAGCCCAGTACTTGCGCGGTCTTCAGCCCCCGCAAAAACTCGCGGGCGTAGCTGATGGTGTCCTCGGGGTCTTCCGAGGCCGTTCGCGGGCCCAAGACCGCGCGTGAAGATTCAA
Organism: Candidatus Angelobacter sp.; assembly: GCA_036521855.1. Taxonomy (GTDB): domain Bacteria; phylum Acidobacteriota; class Terriglobia; order Terriglobales; family Acidobacteriaceae; genus Angelobacter. The sequence continues at coordinate 35,511 of DATDGY010000016.1, read as the reverse complement.
ATCCCAGGTCCAGAACCGGAGCAAAGTCGGTGTTGAAACCCAAGGCCCGAGCCTCCAGACCCAGGATGTTGCCATGCATGCGAAACAGCTTAGGTTGGCGGGTGGAAAACACCTCCTTGACGGATGGCGCCGGAGCGATGACCTTCTTCAGGCGGTCCACGGTGCCGCCTTCAAGATCGACGCAAAGAAACATGGGGACCGCGGTGGTGGCCTGGCAACCGCGCAGCAGCGTCCAGGTTTGTTTGGCCTCCTCGATGTTGCGGGCGAATAGAATCACACCGCCCGGCTGAAGCGTGGCCAGCGTGGTACGGAGATGACTGTCGATCTCAAGGCCGTCAAAGCCGAGGATGAGGAGTTGGCCGACTTGGCGGCGAATATCCTTGGTCAGCTTGGGCATCGAACTCGATTATACGGAGGATCGCGGCGACCTCCAGGCGACGATCAATTCCAGGTGCTCGATTAGCTACGGGAGACTGAAGGCCGTCGCGTGCTTGGGCTGGTAGAGTCCGATCTCACCGCCGCTGGGCAATTTGATGGTGGTCTTGCTTCCCCATTGGGCTTCGTCGATTTCGGTGCAGCGCACTCCCTTGTTCTTCAGCAATTGGATTTGCGCGGGCAAGTCATCGCACATGAGATAAAGCACGGCGCCCAGCAGGCGATGTCCGGCATGAACCTGCTCGGTGTCATCATCGGTGGGATGGACCGCCGTCTCCGCCGGAGGCAGCTTGAAGATCAGCCAGCCGTGGCCCACGTCAACATGAGGAAAGCCCAGAACGTCGCGAAAGAAGGCACGATCGGCTTCCGGGTCCTGACTGTAGAGCAGAACGTGAGCGCCGATGATCATGGCAAACAGTGTAGTCCGAATTACTTCTGTCCGAGACGGAAAACGATCCCTGCGCCAAAACGGAAGTTGTTCTGCCGGTTGTTGAGTCCATCGGCAAACTTGGTCATGAAATACTCGGCCTGAACCGGGCGAATGGACACCAAGTTGGAAACCCTGATGTCGAATCCGCCGCCGGCGGTTGTGGCAAAGGCGTTCTGCGCGCCCACTTGCCCGATGCCGCCGGTCGCTACCAGTCCGCCGAACAGAGCCTGCGCAAACGGCGTCATCCTCTTTTTGCGGAGATTCAATCGAGGGCCAAAGAGGTAGGAGAAAGCTCCCGCTTGGGTCGGCGGTGCGACGTAATACCCGCCGAGATCCCCTACAATCCCCAGCCAGCGGTTGGCGTTGACTTCGAGTTGGCCGCTGCCGCCGTTGGCATTGAACGTGGCTGATGCTGGAAAGCCAACGACATTGGCTTTCACACTGAAGTGAACATAGTTATAGCCGCCGTAAAGCTCCACTTGCGGGGTTTCCTCTTGGGCTTCGGCTGGCAACACCGCCGCGAAGGCGGCAATGATGATGATCAGGACAATAGCGAAAGATATCCTCATGGAAACAGCCCTCCTCCGGGCAGGGACATATCTTAAGTGATTAAGACATCTAAAGTGGATAAATTTTTACTTAACTACTTCCGAAGGCAAGCAGGCTTACCTTGGCGACCTCGATCGCGTAGCTGCGGTATTCTCCCAGAGCGGCTATCGCAGGCCCAGCGACTAGAACATGGCTTATTCGACCGCGCCGGCGTAAAGATCCAAGGAGACGCATAACCATGCAGAAGATCACTCCGTTTTTGTGGTTCGACGATAAAGCTGAGGAGGCAGCGAATCTTTATGTCTCCATTTTCAAAAACTCAAAGATTAAGAGCATCAGCCGTTACGGGGAACCCGGGCCGGGACCCAAAGGCCAGGTGATGACCGTGAGCTTCGAGCTTGAGAGCGTGGAATTTACGGCGTTGAATGGCGGTCCTCACTATCATTTCACGCCGGCCCTGTCGCTCTTCGTGGACTGCGAGACGCAGGAAGAGGTGGATGAGCTGTGGGAAAAGCTCTCCGCCGGCGGACGTAAGGATCGGTGCGGCTGGCTGGTAGACAAGTATGGCCTCTCCTGGCAAATCATTCCCAACGTTCTCATGAAGCTGATGAGCGATCCTGATCCCAAAAAGTCGGCCCGCGTCATGAAAGCCATGCTACAGATGGAGAAAATCGACATCCAGCGGTTGCAGCAGGCGTACCAGCAAGAATGAAACCTGCGCGACGAACCCGGCCGCATCCCCAAAACTACATATTTAGTTGCTCACGTTCATCGTCGTGCTAGAGTCTTAACGCATTATGCTAACCCGACCGTTGCTTCTCTTGCTTTTGTCCGCGACTTGCGCCTGGCCACAATCTCCTGCGATCCCTGACACGCCCGCCGGACACACCTTGCAAGCCTGGCTCGATGCTTTCAACAGCGGCGATCGCACGCGCATTCAGGCTTATGTGGAGAAATACGATCCCGCCGGGTCGGCGGATCGCACTGCGGCTTTTCGCACGCAGACCGGAGGGTTCGACTTGCTCGCCATCGACAAGAGCGAACGGCTGCACCTGGAGATCACTCTCAAAGAGAGGGCGAGCCCGACCACCGTCGCAGGAACGCTGGACGTCAAGGATACGGACCCAGCCGGCGTGGCACACTTCGGCCTGCGCGTCATCCCCCAGGGCATGGCTGCGGCCGACATGCACCTGAAGATCGATGCGGCGACGCGGGCGCGGGTGATCGACGGAGCCGTGGCCAGCCTGAACGAGTTTTACGTGTACCCGGACACCGCCAAGAAGATGGAAGAGGCCCTGCGCGCACATCAGAAGAAAGGCGATTACGACAAGGTCGACGATGCCGACCACTTTGCCATGTTGCTGACGGACAACCTGCAGGCTGTCAGCCACGACATACACCTGCGCGTGAATTTTTCTCCGCGCGTGTTGCCCAAGGGTGATCCTGAGGCCGATCCAGGGGAACAAGCGCGGATGCGCGTCGAGATGGAGCGCAACAACTGCTTCTTTGAAAAAGCGGAACGGCTTCCGTCCAACATCGGCTATTTGAAGTTCAACCTTTTTCCCGATCCCGCGGTGTGCGGTCCAACGGCGATCGCGGCCATGAATTTCCTGGGCAACGTGGACGCCATCATCTTCGATCTGCGCGACAACGGGGGCGGCGATCCCGACATGATCGCCCTAATCTCCACATATCTATTCGCGGAGCCTACCCACCTGAACGATCTCTACGATCGCAAGGAAGACTCGACCTCCCAGCACTGGACACTGCCCTATGTGCCTGGAAAGCGGCTCGTGGGCAAGCCCGTCTACGTGCTGACCGCGAAGCGGACGTTTTCCGGCGCCGAAGAGTTCACCTATAACCTCAAAAACCTGAAGCGGGCGACGATCATCGGCGAGACCACCGGAGGCGGCGCGCATCCGGTTTCCGGCCATCGCATCGACAACCATTTCATGATCGGCGTGCCCTTCGCGCGAGCGGTGAGCCCCGTCACCAAGACCAACTGGGAAGGAACCGGCGTAGAACCCGACGTCAAAGTCCCCGCGGACCAGGCCCTGGATGTGGCCAAGAAGATGGCCGCGGAGCAGATCCAGAAAGACCAAGCCAAGAAAAACTAGACCTTTGGGCGAATCCGCCCGGCGTCCCGCCACCTTGGTGACTCGCCGCCCTAAGTGGGGTTCGCGGGCAGAGTCGGTAGAGCGCGAGCTCGCCGCCGCTTGTTCCGCGAACGGCGAGTCCGGCCCACGCGGAGGTGAACTCGTTCGAGCAGCTTCCGTGCGCTTTGTCATTGCCCGGCTTGCAGGGCTGTCAAAAATCTCGGTTGATTCTGTAACGCCATTCAAGCAAACGCAGGCTGAACCGTACATTCCTCCCGTTTGAGCGCAAGCGGCCGGTATGCTGGATTTGGAGGTCGAAACCACCATGATGAGACGAATCTTGCACACGCTCGCGCTGCTGACGGTGTTCAGCCTGGTCTTGGCTGGAGCCCTGGCTGCGGCCCAGCAGTCTCCCGCGCAGCAGAACCCGCCGGCTCAGGCGCAGCCACCGCAGGAGGCTCCGCCGCACGTGGATGCGCAGACGAATCCCGAAGACAGAAAGACGGAACAAGCCATTCAGAGCGCGCTGGGCCAGGATCCGCACATGGCGTATTCGAACGTCCAGGTGCGTGCGACTGACACAGAGGTTACGCTTACCGGAACCGTCTTGACGGCCACCGCCAAGGACCAGGCCGAAAAGATCGCTGCCGATCAGGCTGGGGGAAGGAAGATCACCAACAAGATCAGAGTCAATCCCAATATTCATCCGGGCCCGGGGCTCTGAGCAGAAGAGAAGCCCGTTCGCGAGCAGGACACGTATCAGGGCACGACTTGAGCGTCTAGCACAGAGGGAGCAAAGCGACCGAGGGCTGCGAAGTCTTGCCGTAATGGCGAGAAGTCGTTGGCTTTAGCCGCTGGGTTTTTTGTCGCGCCGCCTTCGGCCCGCTTCCGCCTGCGGCAGCAAGGAGTTTATTGTTCGTGCGTGTTGACGGCACGAATGAATTCGTGCCCTGACATTTTGTCGTTTTCCTCTTTAAGAGCTCGTCACGAAATTTCGTCAACTCAAATCTGCTTCTTCAACTCATTCAGCAAATTCAGCGCCTCGATCGGCGTCAGGTTGTTGAGGTCGGCTTCCTTCAGCCGGTCGACGATCTTCTGCGACAGCGGCGTGAACATGGTGAGCTGGACGGAAGAGCCTTCGTCGTTCGCTTTCGCTCCCGGCGAGAGATGCGCTGTGGTTTGGTGCTCGGCGGTTTCGTGCTCGTGCAGCACCTCTCGGGCGCGGCCGATGACCTCAGGCGGCAAACCGGCGAGCTTGGCGACTTCGATGCCGTAGCTGCGGTCGGCCGAGCCGGGTTCCACTTTTCGCAGGAAGACAATCCCGCCGGCATTGGCGTTTTCCCGCACCGAGACATGGAAGTTCTTGACGCCCTCCAGGCGGTCGAGTTCGGTTAGCTCGTGATAGTGAGTGGCGAACAGCGTCTTGGCGCGGCTGGTGGTGTGGATGTACTCGATCACCGCCCAGGCGATGGCCAATCCGTCATAGGTCGCGGTGCCGCGCCCGATCTCGTCGAGCAGGATCAGCGACCGCGGCGTGGCGGTGTTGAGGATGGCGGCGGTTTCGGTCATCTCCACCATGAAGGTCGAGCGGCCGCGGGCTAGATTGTCGCTGGCGCCGATGCGGGTAAAGACGCGGTCCACGACCGGCAGCCGCGCCGAGCGCGCGGGAACGAAGCCGCCCATCTGTGCCATCAGCACGATCAACGCGGTCTGGCGCAGATACGTCGACTTGCCGCCCATGTTGGGACCGGTCACGAGCAGGATGGAGTGGCCGGCGGAATCCATGTAGAGATCGTTGGGGACGAAGCGGGCGTTACTTTCAGGGGAACCGGTCAGCTCGCCGAGTTCGAGCACGGGATGGCGGCCTTCGATGATCTCCAGCTCGTCTCGATTGACCGGATCAGCCGCGCCGCTGGAATCCCCGGCGGGAGAAACCAGCGCGAACTGCGGACGGCAATACGCGCGGTTCTGGGCGATGAAGGCCAGCGAAGCCAGGACGTCCACTTCGGCGAGGGCAAGCGACGTCTGCCGGATGCGCCTGGCCTCGCCGGCGATGGCGGCGCGCAGCTCGGCAAAGAGGCGGCGTTCGATCTCGACGATTTTTTCCTGCGCGTCCAGGACCTTGGCTTCATATTCTTTGAGCTCGGGCGTGGTGAAGCGCTCGGCGTTGACCAGGGTCTGCTTGCGCTCGTAGTTGGTGGGCGCGTGATGCAGGTTAGCCTTGCTGATCTCGATGTAATAACCGAAGACGGAGTTGAACTTGACCTTGAGCGAGGCGATTCCGGTACGCTTGCGCTCACGCTCCTCGATCTGGGCGATGTACTGCTTGGAGTTGCGGCTGAGGTTGCGCAGATCGTCGAGCTCGGGATCGACGCCCGGCTGGATCACTCCACCGTCGGCCAGGGTGAGCGGCGGCTCAGGCACGATGGTCTTTTCCATGCGCTCGCGCAGGTCGGAGAGTTCGTCGAGCAGCGATCGTAGTTCGGCCAGCCGCGCAGATTGCAGGCGCGACAGCGCGTTCTTGATCAGAGGCGTGCGATTCAGGCTGGCATTCAAGGCCAATACGTCGCGCGGGTTGGCGGTTTCGAGCGTAACGCGGCTGAGCAGGCGCTCCATGTCGAGCACGCCGTCCAGTGCGCGCCGTAACTCTTCGCGCGCGACGAAATCTTTGACGCCGGCTTCGACCGCGTCCAGACGTTGATTGATCTCAGGTAAGTGAATCGACGGCCGAAGCAACCAGGAGCGCAGCAGGCGCTTGCCCATCGGCGTGAGCGTTGCGTCGAGTGCGCGGAAGAGCGTGACCTCGTTGCCGGTGTTGGCAAAGAGCGGCTCGACCAGCTCCAGGTTGCGGACCGTGACGGCGTCGAGCACCAGGTATTCCTGGCGATCGTAAAAGCCGATGCGGTCCACGTGCTGAAGAGTGCCGCGCTGCGTGGAGCGGACGTAATGCAGGATGGCCCCGGCCGCGGTGGCCGCCGCCGGTTTGCCCTGGAGACCGAAGCCCTCGAGCGAGAGCACGCCGAGTTGGTTTTCGAGCAGTGGGACAGCGTAGTCGGCGGAGAAAACCCAGTCCTCGAGCGGCGTCTCCGTGAAGCGGGCACGCGACAGGTCCGCGGCCAACCGGGACAGATCAGTGGCCAGCCGGGGCAGGTTCCCGGCTTGCTGCAGGCCGGTCGTTGGTGCGCCAAGTCTGCTGCCAGCGGCGGCGCCCGCCGGAGATGTAGCTTGATCGAGCGGAGCCGCCATTGGGGTCCGGTCAAATAACGGGAGGGAACTGGGGTACAAGACTTCTCTGGGCCGCAACTGCTGCAGCTCTTCAACCACGCGACGCTCGGCTTCGGGGCCGTGGAATTCTGTCGCGCGAAACTCGCCGGTGGAGAGATCCAGCGCAGCCAAACCGACTGCTGCAGAAGCCCGCGCCAGAGCCGCGAGAAAATTATTCTCTTCTGAACCGATAGAGCCGTCGAGGGCTGTCCCCGGCGTCAGGACGCGCGTGACTTCGCGTCGGACGAGTTTTTTGGCGAAACGAGGATCTTCCATTTGGTCGCAGATGGCCACCTTGAAGCCCTTGCGCAGCAGCTTCGATAGATAGTTCTCCGCGGCGTGGTAAGGCACGCCGCACATCGGGATGGCCTGGTCTTTTTCTTTGTTCCGCGAGGTCAGGGTGATCTGCAGCTCGCGCGCAGCCACCACCGCGTCGTCGAAGAAGAGCTCGTAGAAATCGCCCAGGCGGAAGAAGAGCAGCGCGTTGGGATGCTGCTTCTTGATGGCGGCATATTGCCGCATCAGCGGAGTGGAGGGCTCGGTCATGCGGTGAGTGGATTATAGAGCGTCCTCCCCGCGGAAAGAGAAAATCCACAACGGAGGCGCGGAGACGCGGAGAGAAGTCGTGGGCGAATCGCGCTTGACAAAGCGCTCGGGGAAATCCATAATTTGAACATGTTCAAACAGGCGAACCGCACAAACCACAGCATCGGCTCCTTTTCGCGGCCGCGAGGGAGTGAGTGAAGGCATGGGACGCGACAGTCCTAAGACTGTAAACACCACCGGGAAATTCCTTACGGCGGAATGGCGCGACGTGGTGATGTTGAATTACGCAGTCGATCCGGGCCTGCTCAAAAAATTTGTTCCCGCGGGCACGGAGCTTGATCTCTGGAACGGCACGGCCTTCATCAGCCTGGTTGGATTTCGTTTCCTCAAGACCAAAGTGCTCGGCGTCCCGATCCTGTTTCACCGTGACTTCGAGGAGGTGAACCTGCGCTTTTATGTCGTTCGGCGTGAGGGAAGCGAACTCAAGCGGGGCGTGGCCTTCCTACGCGAGATCGTGCCACGTTGGGCCGTGGCCACGATTGCCCGTACTGTCTATAACGAGAAGTATGTGGCCTTGCCCATGTCGCACAGGATTGACCGTAATGGATCGGGATTGGAAGCTGAGTATGCCTGGCGATCCCGAGGCCAATGGAGCAGGATCAGCTTGACCACGAGCGGTGCTGCCAAACTACCGGCGGAAGGCTCGGAAGAGCAGTTCATCGCCGAGCACTACTGGGGTTACGTGGCCCAGCGCGACTTCGGCTGTCTGGAATATCGAGTGGACCATCCATCGTGGCGAGTGTGGACGGCGCAGGGGGCAGAATTTGCCGGCGACGCAAAAGAACTTTACGGACAGGAACTGGCGGAAGTCCTCAAGAAAAAACCGGCCTCAGCGTTTCTGGCCGCGGGATCAGCGGTGACGGTCTATCGCGGGAGAAGGCTGCCGGCTGCACGAGGTTAAAAGGTATAGTCGGGCGGCTTGATTCCTTTCACACGCAAGTAGACCTCGCACTGAGCGCGATGGTGCGCCGTATGCACGAGCATGTTCACGATCATGGCCCGGCCGTCGGGATCGGTGCGGCCTTTCCATGACGGGATGTGCCAGGTGCGCTTGAGCTGCTCGGGCGTGATCTGGGGCAGCAGGGAGATTACATAGTCGAACGACTGTTCCAGCATCCTCATCACCGACGTCTTATCCGTGGCCGGCGGCTTGGATAAGTCGACGGCAAAAGGCGTCTGGATGCCGGTGATCTGATTGAAGCGAAATACGTTTCCGACGGCGATGTGGGCCATTTGCTCGCCGAACGTCATCTCGTCAGGATTGGGCTTGAAACTGTAGAACTCGGCGGGCATGGCTTCGGCGACATCCAGAGTGAACTGCTTGGATATCTTCCAGTCCTGGACGAACTCCTGCATGTCCAGGAGAGAATCCAGTTTCGCCGCGGGCGCCGGGGTCTGGGCGGCAGCGCAGGAGATCAAAAGCGCCGAAACAGCGAGAATGCGCAAGCTTCGCGGCATTTCAATCCTTTCCAGCACAGCGGAGATCCACTTGGTCATTTCTCTGACGGCTAGAGCGGGAAAAGGTGAGGCCTGAAGACACTTTTAAAACGGCCCGCATCCATGATCGGTCAGGAATTTCTTGAGGTCGGGCTTGGCGCTGGAAACCACGTAGAACATGCGGTTGAAGCGGGCGTCGCGTTCGGCCTGGCTGTTGCCCTTGGCCCCCGCTGGCGGAAGCTTGAGGTAGAACATCGAGACCAGTTTGCTGTTCTCAAGGTAAAGGCTTTCTTCAACCTGGGTCTGGGCGAGCGAGCACTGGTTGGGCAAAGAGGCGTACTTGCCGGCGGCGAGCTCGTCATGCAGGCGCTGCGATTCGTTCTGCATGTTCTTGACGTCGCGCTGGTATTGTTCGTCGTCACCCACGGCCTTGGTGGCCTCGGCCATGCTGGAGGAGAAGAGCGGATGCATGCTGGGCAGCGGCCCCAGCGCCAACTGATACTCGTGCAGGAGTTCGTGGACGTCATAAGGGCCCATCTTGGAGTTCGACCGGAATTTCACCGAATATTTCTCCAGATAGTCTACCTGGCAGTGCAGGGCCAGCCCGCCTTCCCCCTTGGGATGCGGCCAGTTGTCGTCCTGGTAAATGGTGAACTTGACCGATTTGCAGGTGTCTTCCAGCTTGATGCCGGTAATCCTGCGGTAAGCGGGGAAGACCTTGCAGGCCTGGTTCTCGATAAACGTCCGACAAAGCTGCTTGCTGGCCGGGTCCGCCAGGTGCGAGCAATCGATCTGAAAGGTGACGGGAAGGCTGGACTGTCCCGCACAACTGGAGACAGTGTTTTGGTCTTCGGGCACGGCGGCCACAGCCGCCAATGAACTCAGGCCGATGGCTGCGGCGAGAGCAAGGGCATTCACGATCCACGGCAAGATTCTTCGCAGTGACATGACGGGTCTCCTCATTTGTCGCCGTACCGGCTGGAATACAATGATTAAAGAAGCTTGAACAGTATCACAGCGCAGGGGCCACGCGGGAGACACTCAGCCAGTTCTTTCTGGCGAACAGCTTTATTCTGTTCCGACTGCAATGATCGAAGACCGACCCAGCCGAACCGCGCAGCGTGTCGCCATGCGACGCGCTGTTCACCAGCTTTGGGATTTTCCTCGAGTCCTCGACGATCCGGTGGCAATCAAGATCATCGGTCATCACGCCGCAGCCGAGATTTCTGGAACCAGGCCGTCGGATTCGCTACCTTCGGTGTTCTTGCGGATGTTCCTAGTCGTGCGTAGCCGTTATGCCGAGGACCAGCTTGCGGCGGCAGTGGCCCATGGCGCCAGACAATACGTGGTCCTGGGGGCCGGCCTGGACACGTTCGCCTACCGCAACCCGTTCCAAGGCGTGCACGTCTTTGAAGTGGACCATCCGGCAACGCAAGCCTGGAAGCGGCAGCGAGTACAGGATGCGGGCATTGCTCTTCCAGCTTCACTCACTTTCGTACCCGCCGATTTCGAAAGAGACACTCTGTCCGAAGCCCTGACGAAGGCCGGCTTCCGGAAGCAGGAGCCGGCGTTCTTCTCCTGGCTCGGCGTAACTCCTTACTTGGCCCGAGAAACCGTGTTGGCGACTTTGCGATGGATCATCTCCGCATGCCGCCATAACGGCGCCGCCTTCGACTACGCTGTGCCCCGTGAGTCGCTCAATTTGATCAGCCGTATTGCATTTGACGCCCTGACCAGCCGCGTGGCGGCCGCCGGCGAACCCTTTGTGACCTTCTTCGATCCTGAGGAACTGGCGCGAGAGCTTCTTGGAATGGGGTTCGCCGAGATTGATGACATTGGCGCCGATGAAATCAACTTCCGCTACTTTGGCGACCGCGCCGACAACCTGCGCGTGGGCGGTCCAGCCCGTCTGGTCCGTGCCCGCGGAGATTGGCCAGGCAGCTAAGCCGCATCCTCTATTGACGCCGTTGCCTGCCTCTGTTTTCCTAGACTTACATGGAATTACGCAAAGACCCCATCACGCGCTCTTGGGTTATCGTGGGCGACGACTCGGAAAAGCCAGGTCTGCCGGGCTACTGTCCGTTTTGTCCCGGCTCGCCGCACGCGCCGCAGACGATTGCCAGCATGAATTCAGGGGCCGGGGCGGTGACCGCCATGGTCCATCCGGCGCCGCTCTACCGCATTGAAGGCGAGCCGCAGCGCCGGTCCGAGGGCATTTATGACGCCATGAACACGGTGGGCGCGCATGAGGTGCTGGTGCAGAGCGTGCGCCACGACACCGAATTGTGGCAGTCGTCAGACGCCGAGATCTCGCAGTTCCTGCTGCTGGCGGCGCAGCGCATCCAGGACCTCAAGAACGACCTGCGCTTCAAATACGTGACTCTGTTCAAGAATTACGGCGCGCCGGCGGGCCAGGACTTCAGCCATCCCGTCTCCGAGATCACGGCCACCACATTCGTGCCGCGGCGGGTGCTCTACGAGTTGCGCGCCTCCCGCGATTACTACCTGGAAAAAGAACGCTGTGTTTTCTGCGATACCCTGAACCAGGAGCTGCGCGATCCGGTGCGGATTGTCGAACAGACGGCCGAGTATGTGGCCCTGTGCCCATTTGCCGCGCGCGTGCCTTATGAGACCTGGATCATGCCGCGGCGGCACGACTCGTCATTCGAGCGCTCGGTGAGCTCGCGGCCCGCACAACTGAATGAGCTGAGCGCCCTGATCCGGCGCACGTTGCAGCGGGTGATGAGCATTGCCGAGGCCTTCCACATGGTGCTGCATACCGTGCCTAACACCTACCAGAAATCCAATATCCTGCAGTACTGGAAGACCGTGGACGAGGACTATCACTGGCACTTCGAAATTCTTCCCATCTTGACCGCCAGGGCCAAGCCGTATTTCTTGAAGGAGGTGTACTACACCCCGGTGTCGTCGGAGCGGGCGGCAGAGCGCCTGCGCAAGCTGGCGGTGCGATGAGAGCATCCAGCATTCAGCATTCAGTCGCGGAAGATACTGACATAGCAAGGATTGTCTCGATGGCGTACCAGACCCAAACGACAAGCAGGTGACACCACGGTAATAAATCTCACGGGCTGAATGCTGAATGCTGACTGCTGACGGCTGAGTGCTTTCAGCGCGATCTTGGCACTCTGCGTAGGTCCGGCCAGCCCAGCTATAATTCCTTGATAACCATGCCCCTGTTTTGGTTACGTGTCGCGCTCGTGCTCTACGGAGTAGGGCTGATTTACGCTCTGGTGTCCCTGTGGGGCAGTAGAAGGGTCCTGAGCCGCATCACCCTGCCGGCGGTGGGGCTTGGGGTGACCTTTCATTTCGTGTCCCTGGTGGAGACGGCCCTCCTGAGCCGCACCTGGGCTCCTTCTTCCATGCACGAAATGGAGTCCCTGCTGGGGTTTCTACTGATGGTTTTCTTTTTCGCCGTCTATGGCCGTTACAAAGCGACGGCTCCGGGTGTGGCAGTGTTTCCGCTGGTCTTTCTGCTGACGGCCTCGGCCGCGTTGGGCGCCGCGCCTTCCGAATCGGCGCTGCCGTTGTTTGTTAGTGCGCAGTGGATTTACCTCCATGTGGGTCTGATCTTGATAGGCTACTCGGCGCTGCTTTTCAATTTTGTCGCCAGCATTCTTTACCTGATTCAGGAGCGGACGCTCAAGGCCAAGACCGTGGGCGGATTCTGGTCGCGGCTGCCGGCGCTGGCTACCATTGACGAGATCGGTTACAAGTGCCTGCTGTGGGGCTTCCCCTTCATGACCTTGGGATTGATCGCGGGATCGGTCCTGGCCGAGGCTCGCTACGGCCCGCGTTATTTTGCCGATCCCAAGATTGTGCTTTCCATCCTCATGTGGGTGGTGTACACCATCCTGCTGTATACGCGATGGCACGTCGGCTGGCGCGGGCGCCGCGGAGCCTACCTGGCGACGTTCGCGTTTGTGGCCGCCATGGTGGCTTGGGCGGCCAACAACTTGAGCCAGACGCACAGGTTTATTGCCCCATGAACTTCCAGCTCATCGGCGTAAACCATATCAGCGCGCCCCTGGAGGTGCGGGAGCGGCTCGCCGTGAGCGAGGCCCAGCTCCCGGACGCGGTCCGCTCCCTGGTGCAGCAGCCGGGTGTGGATGAGGGCATGGTGCTATCCACCTGCAATCGCGTGGAGATGTTGACCAGCACGCGCCAGGGCGCCGACCTGCGCGGCTTCCTGCGCAGCTACTTCGGTCTTGAAGCCGAAGCTCTCCGATCGCACGTCTACGAATTCGAGCAACGCGCCGCGGTCCGCCACGTCTTCCGCGTGGCTTCCAGTCTCGACTCCATGGTGGTGGGCGAGCCGCAAATCCTGGGCCAGGTGAAGGAAGCGTATACCGTCGCGCGCAGTCTTGGCGCCATCAATTCCGCGCTGGAAGCGCTGCTCTCGCGCGCCTTTGCCGTCGCCAAACGGGTGCGCACCGAGACGGCCATAGGCAGCTCCAGTGTTTCCGTGGCGTCAGTCGCGGTGGAGCTGGCGGGAAAAATCTTTGGCTCGCTCGCCGACAAGACGGTCTATCTGGTGGGCGCAGGAAAAATGGCCGAGCTGGCGGCGCGGCACCTGCTGGCGCGAGGCGCGGGAAGAATCCTGGTCAGCAATCGCACCTACGAGCGCGCCTTGGAGTTGGCGGAGGCTTTTGGCGGACGCGCGGCTCCCTTCGAGCAGCTCTACCATATCGCCGAGCAGGCCGACATTATCCTGACTTCAACCGGGGCTTCCGAGCCTCTCTTTCGCACCGAACAAGCGGAAGCCCTGCGCAGCCGGCGCCGTAGCCGGCCACTGTTTTTTATCGATATCGCGGTACCGCGCAACATTGCACCTGAAGTCAATCGTCTGGACGGAGTCTTTGTCTATGACATTGACGATCTCCAGTCCATGGCGGCAAACAACTCCGCGGAACGGCAAAAGGAAGCCGAGCGCGCGGAGAAGATCATCGAGTTGGAAGTGGAGCGCTTCGCCTCGCGCATGAAGTCGCTGGAGGTGGTGCCGACGATCCTCTCGCTGCAGGAGTATTGCGAAACTATCCGCCAGGCGGAGATTGACCGGATTCGAGGACGGCTGGGGCCAATTTCCTCGGAACAGGAGTCCGCCATCGAGGCCATGACCCGCGCCATCATCAATAAGCTATTGCATACGCCCATCACTACTCTCAAGTCTTCCGCGGCGGAGCCCGAGGCGGCCACGATTCACGAGATGATTCGCCGCATTTTTAATTTGAACCTCAAGAGCGGAAAGCCGGACCGCTGATGGCCAATCTTCGCATTGGCTCACGCGGCTCCCAGTTGGCGTTATGGCAGGCGAATCACGTGGCCGGCTTGCTGCGGGAGCGCGGACACAGCGCGGAAATCGAGGTCATCAAGACCACCGGCGACAAGATCACGCATGTAGCCCTAGCCAAAGTCGGTACCAAGGGCATGTTTACCAAGGAAATAGAAGAAGCGCTGGCGGATGGGCGCGTTGACCTGGCCGTCCACAGCTTGAAAGACGTGCCCACGGAGCTGGCGCCGGAGTTTGACCTGGCGGCGATCCTGGAACGTGAAGACCCGCGCGACGCGTTCATTTCCGTTAGGTTCGGAAAGCTTGAAGAGTTGCCGCAGAGGGCTCGCGTGGGCACTAGCAGCCTGCGCCGCCAGTGCCAGCTCAAGGCGTTGCGTCCGGATTTGGAGATCATTTCTCTGCGCGGTAACGTCGACACGCGCTTGAAGAAACTTGAAACAGGAGAATATGACGCTATCATCCTGGCCGCTGCGGGTGTGCATCGTCTGGGTCTGGACAAGCATGTGCGTTACTGCATTCCCGCCGAGACTATGTGTCCCGCGGCCGGGCAGGGTGCGCTGGCGGTGGAGATTCGCCGCGAGGACCAACCGGTGAGCGCGGCGATTGCCTTTCTGGATCACCCTGAGACCCGGGCTGCCATCCACTGCGAGCGTGCCTTATTGGCGCATCTTGGCGGAGGCTGCCAGGTGCCGATTGGGGCTTATGCGCAAAATCGGGGCGGCCCTCTGCAATTGACCGCCATGGCCGGACGTCCGGATGGGAGCGAGGTGTTGCGCGAGCAAGGTTCAGGAAGCGATCCGGAACAGCTTGGCGGCGAAATCGCGAAGAAGTTGCTCCGTCGCGGAGCCGACCGGATTCTCAACGACGTCTACGGCCAGGAAGCGGCGGTACCGAAACAGCCATGAGCAAAATCCTGATGATGAAAGCCAAGCCTCTCGGCGGATGGCGCATCCTGGTCACGCGCGCCAGCGGTCAGGCTTTCGGCCTTTCTGAACCATTGCGCCAGCGGGGCGCGGAGGTGATCGAGATCCCGACCATCGAGATTGCGTCTGTGGGAAGCTATGGCGTTCTCGACCACGCCCTGATCAAGATCGACCACTACGACACTCTGATCCTGACTAGCGTGAACGGCGCGGAAGTGCTGTTTGAGCGCTACAACCGTCTGGGCCTGCCTATCGTGGACATGCAACACCTGCTGGTGGTGGCTATCGGCCCGGCGACGGCTCGGGCCATTCAGTCTGAGGGGCTGGGGGTTTCGATCGTGCCGGAGAAGTATGTGGCAGAGTCGGTTGTGGAAGCCCTGCGCGAGAAGCTTTTCAAGAACAGCCGCGTGCTGCTGGTGCGGGCCAAGGTAGCACGCGACGTGCTGCCCGACGAACTTCGCAAAATGGGCGCGTCTGTAGACGTGATCGAAGCCTACGAGACCAAGGTCCCCCAGGGCGCCGCGGAGAAGATACAAGATCTTTTCGCCAATTTCTCGCGCAGACCGCACATGGTGACGTTTACCAGTTCGTCCACAGCCACGAACTTTCTATCCTTGCTCGGACAGAACTCGCGGGAGCTACTCGAAGATGTGAAGCTCGCCTCGATCGGTCCCGTCACCAGCGCAACGCTGCGGCAAGCCGGTCTGGAGCCTGCGCTCGAAGCCCATGACTACACGATGGAGGGCTTGGTAGAGGCGATTACCGAATACGCCGCCGGCAACGGCCGGCCACGCCTGGATGCTGATCCCCGGTAGAATGCTCTATCCGTGCTCCTATTCAAAATCATTCTTGCGCCGGTGCTGATCGGTCTGGTGAGTCTTGCCGGCCGTAGATGGGGCGCGGGCATAGCCGGATGGCTTCTCGGCTTACCCTTGAACTCGGGACCGATCCTTCTCTTCCTGTTGCTGGAACAGGGCCCGGGCTTCGCCTCCGACGCGGCCCGGGGAAGCCTGCTGGGGATTCTCGCTTGGGCCGCCTTTTGCCTGACCTACGCCCGTTGCTGTGTGCGACTGCCGTGGTGGTGGAGCGCTTTGGCCGGCTGGATGGCTTACTTCGTCGTGGCCTTCGCATTGCTGGCGGTGAATCTGAGTGCCGCCTGGATATTTGTGATGGTCAGCGTAGCGCTGGTCGCCATCCTATTGACGTTCCCCAAGCCTCCGCAGGCGGAATCGCGTTCCGTGAGCCAACCCCGCAAGGAACTGTGGCTGCGAATGGCCGCCGCCAGCGTGATGGTGGTCACGCTTACCGGAGTGGCCAGGATATTGGGTCCAACGCGCAGCGGAATTCTCAGCGCCTTCCCGGCTTACACCACGATTCTTGCCGTCTTCAGCCATCTCGACGGTCCGGCCGCCGCGGTGAGTACTCTGAAGGGCGTGACCGCCGGACTCTACACGGCCGCCACATTCTTGCTGGTACTGGCGCTTTCCCTCACGCGCTTGAGCGGCGTCTTATCTTTCACGCTGGCTGCCATCGCCGCGCTGGCTATCCAGGCCGGCAGTCTTGTCTACGTGCGTCGCGGCACGTGAGAGCCCAGGTTCGGTGCCGAGCGAGATTGGAAATTCTTCTTCGCGGTGTTGGTTCAGCGCGATGCCTGCTCCCGCCGTTGTTGCGTCTCGGCCAGCCACTGCGCCATCTTCTCATCGTTGGCAGCGTAACGTGCCCAACCCTGGGCGGTAGCGCCCCAACGATAATCGACGATCGTCATGTCGATGCCGCGGTCGATGAGGAATTGCATGGCTTCGTAATTCTTGTGAAAGTGTGCCAGCTCATGCAGGATGCTGGCGGGCTCATGGGAGCTCCAGTTCGTGTTGATATCGGCCCCGTGCCCGAGAAGAAAGTCGGCGATCTCGAAGTGGTTGTTGAGGACCGCCCAGGCGAGCGCGGTGTCGAGGACCTGCTGCACACCGACCTCGCCCCATTGAGGTTCCCGCGGATGTACGCTGGTGGCGGGAGAATGATTCGCGAGGTCGCCCAGTGCAGGTTTTCCCGCCGCGTCGAACCAGCTTTTCACGCGTGCGAAGTCCCCGTTTCCGGCTGCGTGTGGCAGATCGTCGGGCAGGCGCCAGATGCGCAGCAGCGTCGGAAGCAGATGGGTCTTCGCATACGTGAACGCGTGTTCAATGGCCTGCGATGGCGGCGGCACGCGACTGCGCACCACAGCGGGATCGAGATCAAGAAGAGTGGTAATGAAAGCTGCGCGATCGCGCAGCACCGCCTTCTCGATCAATCCGACCTGAAATTTCACGCATGCGTCTCCCAACATCCATGCTTCGCGCCGCAATCCGCCGACAAAGGATGTCAGGTCGCCGTCGTTCTCCGCGCGCACGACCCGTCGCATGACAAAAGCCTGCCAGGGCCCGGCCGGGTCGGCGTTGGTGAAGGCGAGCGTCTCACTTTCCGCGATGATGTATTGGACAAATGCGGGACGTCCCGGGCCGCCATCGATCTGCCTTCCCAGCTCGGCGTCGAGCGTGATAGACCGGTCCAGCAGCAGCGCCGCTGCGGTCGCGTGCTGGAGATGGCAGGCGCAGATGAACGCCTGGTTCACCGCGGCAAGATCGTCGCCATTCGTCTCAAGACAGGCGCGAATGCCATTGACGTCGCCGAGCGCGGCAAAGAACTTGAGCGATCGAGGAAGAAGGCCTCTGCGGTGGAAGAGATCGAGCAACCCCTTTGTGCGGGAAGCGATGAGGCCATCGCATACCGACGGCGCGACGACTGCGCCGGCATCGATCAGGAGCTCGGCACATGCCGCGCGCGTGAAGATCTGCTCCCGGGACGGGTCGAAGCTGTCGCCGAAGGACTCGGTAGCCATCCCGAGCAGCCCGCCGTCGTTTTCATCCGCCCTCCACGACAATAGGGCCGGGTATTCAGTCAACAGCTGCCGGAGGCCTTCTATGTCGTTGTCATGAATGCGGCGGCGGGCTTGGGATACGGCCCATTCAAGTCCCTTGCCCAGGCGTTGGTTTACTTCTTTAACCAGGTCCTGCCAACCTGGGAACCCATATTCGCGCGCCAGCACCAGCTGGGCATCACGCTGTGACAACGGCAGCTCGGCTTGCGGCAGTTGGGCACGCGCCCGGCCGATGGCAGCTGCATCGCCGGCAACAATGCCGCGCGCCAGTTTCTTCGCTTGTTTGCGCAGGGATTCCAGCGAGGGACGAGCAGGAAGCTTCGATGTGGTCATAACGACCTCCTTTCATGAGCGCCTGTGACCCGCTGATACAGGCTGAAAGAAGGTGCAAAGCACACTATCTGGATCGAAGCAGGTGGGATTGTTCCCTTGCCGCGGGTCGGTGGTGCCCTGTCGCACGCTGGCGCTAGTATCGGCAACTTGCCACGGCATTGTCAAACCGGGGTTTGCCAGACCAGCCGTTTCGGAAAGCAAGACCGGAATAACTCAGTCTGATTATGCGGGACAAAATAACGCTGAACGCACTGATGAAAACGTTCGCAACACGCCATGCGCCATAGTCCGGCATCCGACATTGTGGGTTCATCCGGAACTGGTTGGTCGGCTGTGGTGAAATCCGATTTCCCGAGGAAAGCTCGGCTAACTGTGTTAGAATCGACTTGCGTTAGAAATTGAACTGTTGGATATTCCGCAAGCAGCTCGCTTTTGCACACCTGCCGAACAATCGATATTTCATTCCTGCGTCAAATCAACAAATAGGAAAAACAAAACAATGGAACAAGGAACTGTAAAGTGGTTCAACGCCGCTAAAGGCTTTGGTTTTATCTCGCGTCAGAATGGAGAGGATGTCTTTGTACACTTCTCCGCGATTCAGACCGACGGATACCGCAGTCTGCAAGAGGGTCAGGCGGTTGAATTCAACGTGACCAAAGGGGCCAAAGGCTGGCAGGCAGAGAACGTAAAGGCTCTCTGATGTCTCCTCGCCACACGGCCCTGGATAAGAGGGCTGGCGTGGCGGGCAATCCGGTTTCACGGATCAAAAAGGCGGCTTCGTGCCGCCTTTTTCGTTTCAGCCCCTGGCTCTCAGGGTGCTACTCATTCAGATTGCATCCACATTTTTCCGGCGGGACATACTTCTTCAGGAAGTCGGCGATGCGAGTGATGGCATCAATCTGGTTTTCGATCTTGGCGAAGCCGTGCCCCTCGTTCTCGTACACCTTGAGTTCAACAACTCCGCCGCGCTTCTTGATCGCCGCGGCCACCTGCTCGGCTTCCGTTGGCGGACACCGAGGATCGTTGCCGCCTGCCAGCAGCAGGATGGGCGCCTTGATCTGGTCGACAAAATAAATCGGTGAGCGATCGTGCAGGCGCTCCTTGTCCTTCGTGGGATCGCCCATGAGGGCGATGAAGTGTTCGCGAATGTTTGGTTCGGTGTGCTCCAGCACGGTGAACCAGTTGACCAAAGGAATGAACGGCGCTGCGGCGGCCCAGCGGTCGGGGGCCTTAGTCGCTGCCATCAAGGTGAGATAGCCGCCGTAGCTGCCGCCCATCACGGCGACCTTTTTGGGATCGATGTAACCGGTCTTGACCACCCAGTCGGCGGCGGAGATGACGTCCTCCAAGTCGCCGCCGCCCATGTCAAAACGGTTGGCGTCCTCAAACTCTTTGCCGTAACCGCTGGAACCGCGATAGTTTGGCGCGATGACGAAGAAGCCCTGGTTCACGAGATACTGTACTCGACGGTTGAAGGAATTCTGGACCTGCTGGTCGGGCCCGCCATGCGCGAACACGACGGCCGCGTTTTTACCGTTGCGCTCGGCGTTATAAGGAACGTAGACGAACGCGGAGATCTGCCATTTGCCGTCTTTGCTCGGATAGTGCACAAGAAACGGCTCGACCATGTCTTCACCGCGCACCCCGCCCACAAGAGAATGTGTAACTTGCTGCGATTTTTGCGTAGCGAAGTTGTACACCCACAGATCGCCGGGGGCATTGGCGCCTTCGTGCGCGAAGAGTAAGCGCGCGCTGCCGGAGGCGAAAGGAGTCTCAGCGCCGGCAATGTCGTTGAGTCCTCTGGGCAACGGCGGCGCCTGGCTGCGGCCAGTCATCATGTTGTGGACGAAAATTTCGCTGTTGCCGTCCACGTTGGCGGTCCAGGTCGTGAGTTTCCCGTCAGGCGAGAACTTCCCGGCCTGCACCTCCCATTTCTCGTGGGTGAGCCAGGTAATTTTCCTGGTAGAAATGTCCAGCAGCCCGGCGTTGTTGAAGCCGTTTTCGGCATTGGAGGTGATGAGTATGCTCTTGCCGTCGCGTGAGATATCGCTAGCCTCGAAAATGTGCTCGCCCTGGTGGGGAGTAAGGTTGAGCGCCTTGCCATCGGAGCTGCCAGCGATCAGAACATTCGAGTCCTTGCCGCTGGCGCGGCGCTGCGTGAAGACGATCCCCCTGCCGTCTTTCGACCAGATGGGAGAGGAATTACTCCATTCCCTGGGAGTGTTGGCGGTCAGGTGCGTGACCTTTTTGGTGGCGACCTCGATCACATCGATCTCGTAGTTAGGCGAGTCCTTCGGCCGCACGCGGTAGGCCAGCCTCTCGCCATCGGGCGACCATGCCGGGCTGTCTTCGGAGATATCGGGAGTGTTGGTCAGGTTGATGATCTGGCCGTCGCGGGGCGAGACCAGAAAAATGTCCCATTGCTCGTTGCCGTCAGTGTCCGAGGTGTAGGCGATCCAGCGGCCCTTGGGCGACCATGCTGGGTTGCTCTGCCGCTGACTGCTCACGGTTAGCTGCACCGGCCAGCCGCCTTCGGCCGGGACAATCCAAAGATTGTCGCGTCCGCTGATGTTACAGATGAAGGCGACCTGCTGGCCATCGGGCGACCAGGCGCTGTCGCCGATGGCCCGCGTCATGTAGAGCTTCTCGATGGTGAGCGGTTGGACGTCGAATTTGTCTTTGGAGGCGATCTGCGCCGGATCGGTTATCGCGGCAGGGGCGGCGGGGTTGGCGGCAGGAGTTGCCTTGGTCTGGGCCGCGCACACGGAGGCCAAAAGAACGAATGTTAAAGCTGAAATACGCATTAGTGACAATTGTGGCACAGGCGCGCCTGATCTGTACTGATGTCAAACCCGCGGCCGAACGGCCAATCTATGGTTACGGCGGACGTATTTTTCTGCAACCGCTGCGGCGTTTGGGCCGTATTTGGATTTGCAAGCGATGTAAACCAAGGAGGCGAGCATGATGGTTTACGGTCGGATGGAGAAAAGAAACCTGGCTGGGAGTCTCGGGGTGCGGAACACATTCGCCGGGATTGCGCTGGGCATGGTACTGGCGGTTTTGGCTGTGGCCGGACAGAGTCCGGACAAGCAAGAAAAGGACAAGAAGGACACGAGCAAGGGCATCGGTTTTATCCTCAGCCAGGATGCGACCGCGAAGGACGTTGGTTTGCCCGTGTATCCGGGCGCGCAACGACGTAAGGACACTGACGATGAGAGTTCCGCGCTGCAGATGGGGTTATGGGGCGGTTCTTCTGGCTTCAAGTTGGTGGTGCTCAAATTGCAGTCCGATGATTCGCCGGACAAGGTTGCTGCCTTCTATCGTAAGGCCCTGACCAAATATGGCCAGGTTCTGGACTGCGGCAAATCTGATTCCAAACATGAGAAGGCCAGTGGAGGACACTCAAGCGCGCTGGATTGTGATGCCGACCACCCAGTCGACGGGGGCTTCACCCTCAAAGCCGGCACCAAGGAAAAGCAGCATGTGGTGGGAGTCGAACCCAACGGAAAGCACAGCTACATAGCATTGGTGCTTGTGGAAGCTCCGAATTCGCAAAGCAAGCAGGATTGAACCAATTCGCGAATTGGCCCTACGGTTTCGCCGACTTATGAATCTCCACCGTTGACCAGGTTTTGTCCGCGGCGTGGCACAGGTTTTCGAGATTACAGTCGGCGCACCGGGGTTTGCGGGCCACGCACACCTGGCGTCCGTGATGAATAATCTGGTGAGAGAAATCAATCCATTTTTCCTGCGGGATCACTTTCATCAGGTCTTGTTCAATCTTCCTAGGATCGTTCTCGCGTGTGAGCTCCAGACGGCGAGAGATGCGATGGACGTGGGTATCCACCACCACGCCGACGGCTTTGCGAAACCACGTCCCCAGGACCACGTTGGCGGTCTTGCGGGCCACGCCGGGCAGGGTCAGAAGCTGGTCCATCTCAGACGGAACTTCTCCACCAAAGTTTTCCATCACTCCTTTGGCCGCGCCCACCACCGATTTGGACTTGTTGCGGAAGAAGCCGGTGGAGCGAACGTCGGGCTCCAGCTGTTCCGGCGTTAGAGCGGCAAAGGCCGCCGGTGTGGGATACTTCTTGAACAATTCCGGGGTTACCTTGTTCACGGTGGCGTCCGTCGATTGGGCCGAGAGAATCGTGGCCACCAGCAGCTCCCAGGCGCTTTGGTGTTTGAGCGCGCAGGTGGCTGCGGGATAGCGCTCATCGAGCCTGCGAAGAATCTCGCGGACGCGCTCGGGAGCTACCGGGTTGTAGGATGGCTTGGCCGTAGAACGCCCGGTTTGCGATGGCTTCACTGGGACGCCTTTGCTTTTTTTGGAGGCCCCATTGGGCGCGGGCGTGTCTTTCTTGGCTTTCGCGCCTTTCTTGGGCGCCGTTCTGGTCTTGTGCAAGGTTTCAGGCATGGCAGAAGAAAATTTAAAGCAGCAGGCTTACAATTCACAATAGCAGAGTCCCACCCCCCAGACGCGAAAACCCGCGCGGCTTTGCTTTGGGGGACCCCGGAGGGCAAGAAAAAATGGCATCCACCAAGGCTGAATTGGATATTGATATGCGCGAGCTGCATGCGGTGCCGCTCACCATTGAAGGCGCGAGCGTGCTGCACCAGATGTACCGTTTTCGCTGGTCGGAGTGGCGCAGGCTGAAGGATTCGGCCCGGCATGAAGTCCTGGCCGAGGCCGGCGCGGCGCTGGAGAAACTCGAGCACCACGTTTCGGGGCAAAGCGCATTGTTCTCCATGCTCGGGCATAAGGCCGATCTGATGCTGGTCCACTTCCGCCATTCCTTCGATCACCTCAAGCACGCCGAACTGGAGTTGGCGCGGCTCCGGCTGGGCGATTTCCTGGAGCAAACCACTTCTTATCTCTCCGTCGTGGAGCTGGGGCTGTATGAGTCTTCGGTCAAGCTCTATCGCTCGCTGCGGGAGAAGGGCATTGAGCCGCATTCGCCGGAGTGGAACGCTGCCATCGAAGACACCATGAAACGGCAGACAGAGGCGATGCGTCCGCGCCTGTTTCCGGACATCCCGCCGGCCCGCTACATCTGTTTCTATCCCATGGACCGGCGCCGGGGCGAAGACAAGAACTGGTACACCCTGCCCATTGAAGAACGCCAGCGGCAGATGGAAGAACATGGGCTGGTGGGACGTCGCTATGCCGGCACGGTGAAGCAGATTATCACCGGCTCCATCGGGTTCGACGACTGGGAGTGGGGCGTGGACCTGTTTGCCGACGATCCCTTGATCTTCAAGAAGCTGATCTACGAGATGCGTTTTGACGAGGTTAGCGCTGTCTACGCCCTGTTTGGGACCTTCTACGTCGGCGTGCGCTGCCCGGCAGCGCGTTTAGAAGACTTGTTCAGCGGGAAATTGCCCGATTGACGATCTTTGCTCTCAGTCAGTAGTCTTCTGTCATGGTTAAGGCGATTCAGCCGGGCCAGGTTTGGCGGAATGACGCGAGTGGCGCCAATTTCCTGGTCACCAAGATCTATAACGAGCTGTTCACGCAGTACGCCATGCTGCGGCCGGCGAACGCAAGCGCGCCGGAGGCGGAGACGATTCGCGTCAAGATCTCCAGGGTGGACCAGGGTATGACCCTGCCCGGCTACACCTTCACCCAAGACGAGTTCTAGCAAGACGACCAGTTCTGAAAAGTTCGGGTTTCGAGAAGATCCCACCGGATGACTGAAAAAATCATTGCCTGGCTCGCCGGCATCATCATTGCCGTAATCTCCTCCACCGGCTACTTAGGCGTGGCGCTGTTGATGGCCATTGAGTCGGCCTGTATCCCGCTGCCGTCGGAGATCATCATGCCATTTGCGGGCGCCCTCACGGTGCCGGAGATCGCGCTGCGTTACGGTCGTCCGGCCCTTTCCCTGCTCTGGGTGGCCACAGCAGGGGCGCTGGGATGCAACCTCGGCTCCATCATCGCCTACGAGATCGGGTATTTCGGGGGACGCCCCCTGGCAGAAAAATATGGCCGCCACATCTGGGTCAGCCGGCACGATTTGGAAATGGCCGACAGCTTTTTCTCTCGCTTTGGCTCGGCTGCGGTTTTCATTGGACGATTACTGCCGGTGATCCGGACCTTCATTGCTCTACCGGCGGGCATCGCCCGCATGAACCGCGTGCGCTTTCATATCTACACATTTGCCGGCTCCTGGCCCTGGTGTTTCGTCCTGGCCTGGGTGGGCATGAAGCTGGGGGAGCATTGGGAGACCGACCCTCGGCTGCGCTACTGGCTGCACCGGATGGACTTGGTGATTCTCGTCCTGTTGGCGGCTGCGGCGGTGTGGTTCGTGCGCTCACACTGGAAGAACCGCATTGCCGGCTCGAGCGAGCAAAGTGTTGTGAACAATCGGTGAAGCACTTCGAGCCGGTGATCGCGCTGGACTACCACCCCTGAGTCTCGTTTGCAAACTGCGCTCTAATACGAGAAGATAACCAGTTTGTGCTCGCGAACTCATCGCGCAAAGGAAGGACTCCCATCCAGATGGCTTCTAATGATTCCCCTGAGACCCCGACAGCGAGCAAGATAAAACCGGCGCGAGGCAAACTGGGCGTGATGATCCCCGGCATGGGCGCAGTGGCGACCACTTTCATGGCGGGAGTTGAGGCTGTCCGCAAAGGCATCGCCGAACCGATCGGTTCGTTGACGCAGATGGGGACCATCCGGCTGGGAAAGCGCACCGAGGGCCGCTCGCCGAAGATCAAGAAGTTCGTGCCCTTGGCCGGCCTGAACGATCTGGTCTTTACCGGCTGGGACATCTTCGAGGAAGACGCGTACGAATCGGCCATCCACGCCGGGGTGCTGGAAAAAGACCTCCTGAACCAGATCAAACCCTTCCTTCGTTCCATCAAGCCGCGCAAGGCGGTGTTCGACCGCAACTATGTCAAGAGACTCGACGGCAAGCACGTGAAGAAAGGGAAGAACAAGCGGGACCTGGCCGAACAGTTGCGCCACGACATCCGTGATTTCAAAAAGAAGTCCGGGGCCGACCGATTGGTCATGATCTGGTGCGGCTCAACCGAGATCTTCCTGCAGCAGAGCGAAGTGCACTCTTCGCTGGAGGCCTTCGAACAGGGCCTCGAGAAGAACGACGAGAACATTGCCCCGTCCATGATCTATGCCTATGCGGCGTTGAGCGAGGGTGTGCCCTTTGCCAACGGCGCGCCGAACTTGACGGTGGACATCCCGGTAATGCACGACCTCTCGCGCAATAACTGTGCGCCCATCGCGGGAAAGGACTTCAAGACCGGCCAGACGCTGATGAAGACCATCCTGGCCCCCGGCTTCAAAGCCCGCATGCTGGGGCTGCACGGCTGGTTCTCCACCAATATTTTGGGTAATCGCGACGGCGAAGTCCTGGACGATCCCGGCTCGTTCAAGACCAAGGAGGAGTCCAAGCTCTCGGTGCTGGACCGCATCCTGCAGCCGGAGCTCTATCCCCAGCTCTACAAGAACATCCACCATAAGGTCCGCATCAACTACTATCCGCCGCGCGGCGACAACAAAGAGGGTTGGGACAACATCGATATCTTCGGCTGGCTTGGTTACCCCATGCAGATCAAGGTGGATTTCCTTTGCCGGGATTCCATTCTCGCCGCGCCCATCGTGCTGGACCTGGTGCTCTTCCTCGACCTGGCGCAGCGCAGCCACGAGTTACGTGGGCTGGGCATCCAGGAGTGGTTGAGTTTTTATCTGAAATCACCCATGACCGCTCCCGGGCTCTATCCCGAACACGACCTCTTTATCCAGCTGATGAAGCTCAAGAACACCCTGCGACACCTGCGCGGCGAGTTGCTGATCACGCACCTGGGGCTCGAGTATTACGATTAGAGAGAACGTGCCCGGCTCGGTGGGCATCACACATCAACATGCGCGGATGCTTACGTCTCCGGACTCTCGCCTGCAGACCCGGGGCTTGTTTGCTGCTTTTGCTGCTCCTGCTGGCGACCCAGGCCGGATTTCCCGCGGAAGGGGTCTTTGAAGGCAAGGTAGTCACGCCGCCGGTCGATGAGCCGGTCCCGCCGGGATGGATCTTTGTCCAAGGCCAAAATCGTCTGCTGCGGCGCGTAGAGGTCAGCCACGCGGTGATTGTCTTCGGGAGCCAGGTGCCTCCCAGCCAAAGGCGGAAATGCGGCCCCGAGTGCCTGGAAGCCGGCCAGGAGATCCGGGTGACGGCGGACCAGGACTCGGCCGGCGAGTGGCGGGCCCGGCGCGTGGAGATCCTGCGGCTCACCACCCACAGGACGTAGTACTCGAATCGTGGGGGCTCGAATCGCGGCCCGCGCCAATGGCGATCGGCGTCAGAGTAATGATTCCCGCGGCGACGGCCATCGATCGCGCCGATCCTGAGCAATCCGTCTCCGGCATGCAGACCCTGCGCAAGGAATAATCCGCGCGACCCCGAAACCCCAGGCAAAATGTCTTGACACGAAAGGCTTCGAGATATATCGTACGACATATCTTAAAGGATAGCGTCGATACATGAAAAACCATTCTTGGATGCCGTTTGCCTTGGGATACATGGGACCGGGGCTGGCCGGGTGGTTCGGCGCCCAGCGGCAGCGATTCTTCGAGGTGGGCGAGGTCCGCATCGCCATTCTCTCCTTATTGTCCGAAGGCCCCAAGCACGGCTACCAGCTCATGAAAGAGATGGGGGAGCGCTCCGGCGGCATGTACCAGGCCAGCGCGGGAAGCGTCTATCCAACCCTGCAACAGCTCGAAGATGAAAAGTTGGTCGAATCGAAACACGAGGATGGCCGTCGCGTATATCAGTTGACGGCGGCAGGCCGCGCTGAACTGGAGAGCGATCCGGAATCGGCGCGGCGTATCTGGGAGCGCGCCGAGTCCTGGGACGATTGGGGACGCAACTATGGACCGGAAGTGATGGCCATGTTTGGTCCGCTGGGAGAGCTGATCAAAGCATCTTTCCGGGCCGCCAAGTGGGCGGCAGCCAAGCCGGAGCGCGAGGACCGGTTGCGAGCCGTTTTGAGCCGCACCTGCCGCGACCTGGAACAGTTGGTAAAGAAGTAGGAGCAGGAGGAGTAACGATGGGCTTAGGAATTCGCATGCACGAGTTGCGCAAAGTGTACACCTCGCCTCCGCCCATGGCCGCAGTGGGATCCATGTTCAGCGGTCCAAAGAAGAAAAAGACCGGCAAGAAGTATGAGGTCATTGCCCTGGAGGGCGTGTCTCTGGAGGTTTCAGCGGGGGAGATCTTTGGGCTGCTGGGCCCGAACGGCGCGGGGAAATCCACGGCAGTCGGCATTCTTACTACGCGCGTACGCCCGACGAGCGGCGAAGCCTGGGTGGGCGAATACGATGTCTGGCGTAGCCAGGTCGAGGCCAAGCGGCTCATCGGCGTGGTACAGCAACGGCCCAACCTGGATTTTGCCCTGACGGCGCGCGAGATTCTCATATTCCACGCCGCTTATTTCGGCGTTGCTTCTAAAGAGCGTACGCGGCTCGCCGGGGAGCTGCTGGAGCGCTTCCAGCTCACCGACCGCGCTGACGAAATCGTGCGCGGTTTCTCCGGCGGCATGATGCAGCGCCTTTCCATCGCGCGGGCCATGATGCACGATCCCCAAGTGCTTTTCCTCGACGAGCCCAGCACCGGCCTGGATCCGCAGACGCGGCTGCTGCTCTGGGAGATCATCCGCGACTATCAGCGGCAGGGGAAGACCATCCTCATCACCACCCACAACATGGAGGAGGCGGACGAGCTCTGCCAGCGCATCGCCATCATCGATCATGGAAAAGTGATTGCGCTGGGGACGCCCCGCGACCTTAAGGCTTCCGTGCCCGGAGGCTATCTGCTGCGGCTGCGCTTCACCGCGGTTCCCGATGGCGTGGTACGACGGCTGAAGGAACTTCCCGGTGTGACCGAGGTGAAGGTCCAGGGCACGAGCGCTGATGTGTACGCTGATCGCGGCGGCGCGCTCGTACCATCGATCGTAGGTGCGGCCTCCAACGAGGGCTCCGAGCTGTGCGACGTCCACATTTCCGAACCGAGCCTGGAGAACCTGTTCCTGCACCATACCGGAAGAAGTTTGCGGCAATGAAGAGCTGCTAGCTTCTGGCTTCGAGCCACTAGTGCAAGGCAATCGCTAGCAGCTAGCGGCTAGAAGCTAGTAGCTAAATGAGGTAATCATGAACTGGAAAACCTTTACCGCCATGCTGTCGCGGGACGCACATGTGGCCCGGCGCAACGCGGTCACACTGTTCCTGCAAGTCCTGCTGCAGCCGCTGCTGTTCGTCTTCATTTTCGGCCAGGTCATGATTCGCAGTGGGATGATGACCGCCGCTTATAAGAGCATGTTGTTGCCGGGCGTCATGGCGGTGGCCATGCTCATGACGGGCATCATGGCGGTCTCCATGCCGCTGATCATGGAGCTCCTGACCAAGGAAATTGAAGACCGGCTGCTCGCGCCCATGGAAACGAAATGGCTGGCTATCGAGAAGATCGTGGCGGGCATGGCACAGTCGTTGGTCGCGGGCGGGGTGGTGCTGCCCGCGGCCTGGCTCATGATGGGCCGCAACACCGGAGTGACCTTTGATCATCCCCTGGAGTTCCTGGTCATCATGGTGCTGGTGGCGTTACTGGCTGCTGCCGGCGGCCTGACGCTCGGGTCCGCCGTCGGCCAGACGCACATTGGGCTACTCTTCAGCCTGGTGCTGGCGCCGATGATCATGTTCGGTTGCGCCTACTATCCCTGGAGTGCGCTCGAGCACTTCCCCATCCTGCACATAGCGGTGCTCATCAATCCGCTGGTGTATGCCAGCGAGGGCTTGCGCGGCACCTTGGCGCCCCACGTTCCGCACATGCCGGTGTGGCTCGTCATTTCCATACTGACGGCCGCGGACTTGGCGCTGATTGCCTTTGGTCTAAACCGGTTTCACCGCAAGACCGTGAGCTAAATTCGTTGTGCTGACGATTGTCTGGAAGTTCGTTTTCGGGGTGATGACCTCGGTGTGGTGCCGCAAGGAAATCTGTAATTGAGTAGTTTGCTAATCGAGTAATTTAGAAACAAAAATCAAGCCTGTTGATCCGTGTGCCAAGGAATGACGCCGCTATATACGCCTTACTATGCAACGGGCCGGGACCCGCGCGATGGTCCAGGGACACCCGTAACCGGTTAGATAACCTTAAGGAATGGACCTACGTCCAAGATGAGGTGCTAGACTACGGTCTCGTCGATTGACCGCCACTATGTTTCTGGCCGTTTTACAAACGCTTGTTACCGCGGGCCTGCTCGCCGCGCCGCCTCCCTCCGCCGCGCCTGCTCGACCGGCGGGAAGCAATGCCGATGTCGCGACGCACCACACGCCTGAGATCCATCGGCTGCGGCTGTATCACACGCACACGGCCGAATCCATTGACGTGGTGTATCGCGAGGGAGATGAATACGTTCCCGAGGCCATCGCGCAGCTCGACCATTTCTTGCGCGACAGCCGCACCGGCGACGTGCACCACTTTGATCCGCGCATATTCGATCTGCTCAACGACCTCACGACCTCGCTGGGACGCCCCGATGCCGAGATCGACGTGATCTGCGGTTATCGCACGCCTTCGACGAACGCCTATCTCCGCCGCCGCTCCCACCGTGTCGCCAAGCACAGCCTGCACATGGAGGCTGAGGCCATCGACATTCGCGTGCCGGGAGTGAGCACGCGGGAGCTACGGCTGGCCGCACTGGCCTTGCATCGTGGCGGCGTCGGATACTATCGTCGCTCCCAGTTTGTCCATGTTGACGTGGGCCCGGTCCGCCGCTGGTAGTGTGGAGGCGAATTTCAGCCGCAGATGAGCCCAGATGAACGCAGATGAAGAAACAAAAACTCATCTGCGTTTTTCTGTGTAAATCTGCGGCCACCAATGGGTGCAAACGCCTAGTGGAAATACGGATGCAGCCAGCTTAACGCGCGCTCCAGGTCCTTATCGTAGCCGTAAATGTCGTCGAAGAAGCCGACGTCGCCGTTTTCCTCGACATAAGCGGTCGCGTAGAGAATCAGAACCGGAATCGGTTTGGGAAGTTTTACCTGCAGGGGTTCATCCGGATCGCCCGGCTGGATCTTTTTCTTCTTCTTTTTTGGGTATTCATTCTTGGTCGCAGCCAAGATGTGTTCCTGGGTCCATTCCGGATCCCCGCGCAGCGTCCATTCGGCTAGGGCCACAGGATCTTGCACGCGGATGCATCCATGGCTGTAGTCGCGCCGCGAGCGGGCGAACAACTGCTTCTCCGGCGTACCGTGCAGATAAACGTCGTAGTTGTTGGGAAAGACGAATTTGATCAAGCCCAGAGAGTTGCCGGGTCCGGGTTTCTGGCGGAATTCCAGGTCTCCACTCTGCAACTCTTCCAGGGTCTTGTCGTCCA
Organism: Candidatus Angelobacter sp.; assembly: GCA_036521855.1. Taxonomy (GTDB): domain Bacteria; phylum Acidobacteriota; class Terriglobia; order Terriglobales; family Acidobacteriaceae; genus Angelobacter. Next base: position 4,829 of record DATDGY010000016.1, on the reverse strand, counting down.
GCTGGTCCTGAATGATGAGCACCTTGCGCTGGTTGTCATAGACCTCGTACCGGTGTTTGGCCAGATACTCAGGGTCCTTCTTGAGCGCGGGCAGGATTTCCTTCCGCGTGATGCCGACGGGAATATTCCAGTAGGGGCGGAAGATGATGTATTCCATCTCGTCCATGAACACCGGCGTTTGATGGATGTCCTCGGGAAGCGCGGTCATCTTGTCGCCCTGGAAGGCGCGACCGACCACCACCGGCATGGTGAGCGAAACGTGATGGTTTTCATAGCCGTATAACTCGAATCCGGGGATGTTGACGGAGAGAAATCGCGGCGGCAGATCATGCGGCAGCCAGCGCCATCGCTCCAGGGCCAGGCGAAGCTGCATGACGCGGCGGTGGAGCGGAACGTTGAGTTGCTGGATGGTCGCGACCCCCAGACAGCCGTCCGCCGCAAGGTCATGCCGCTGCTGAAAATGTTTGACTGCCTGCACCAACGCGCCTTGATACAGGCCCGATTCCAGGTACGCGGCTGTGTCATCGGAGAGGTCTCCGAGTTGGCGCAGGCGCTGATCCAACTGGGCCAGCGCGGGATAAGCAGCGCCGGGTTCAACCGGCTTCTTGACGCGCGGTAGCGCCGGTGGGTCGCCTAGTTTTTCGAGCGCCAGATAGCGCTCCAGCGCGGCTTTGGTTCGCTGGTAGCCGGGATAGGGCGGCTCCACGTCGGCCAGAACGGGCGCCACGTCCCGGGCTGAGGCCAACCGCGCATGCAGGAAATCAGCCACGTCATAACGCTTGTGCCGCACATCCAGGCCGAACTTGAAATACTTTGGGCTGATGCGCCCGGAATGCACGTCGGCAAGATAGCGCATCACGGAGATCGTTAAAGCCAGGTCAAAGTGCGCGAGGTCAGATGCCGGACACGATGGCGCCAGGAGTGAAACTCTGTCGTCCCAGCGGGGACCATCGTAATCGGCGGCGCGCAATCCCGCTTTCTCGGAGTCCTGCAACGCACGGATCACGCCGCGGGCCTGCGTGGTGGGCTGGCCGTCTTTAGTCCACGCCAGTTGATAATTTGCCGGCAGATAGAAATTCCTGACCTGGGTGCGATAGTCGGAGAAGTCCGGCCAGCGCAGATCCGCCAGGCGCCCTGACTCGACCAGGGCGCACAAATCCGCGCTCACTGCTGCGGCACACGCGGCCGAGGGACCAGCTTGCGCGCTCTTGGCGCGGGGTGTTCCCGGGCCGCCAATGGCGGCCGGCGCCATGACGGTCACAAGGCACAGGGAGACCGCGAACAGGGAATGGCACATCTTGATCAGGGCGCGCATCTTCGACACACACACCTTCAACACACACTTCTACTCACGACGGGACCGGCTTGGTGACACAGTCAAAGGGGGACGAGGGCCAGCTGCATCACTTAAGCGAAATACCTGGTTTTTTCTGTGCTCTTTTTTAGCAGTTGCCGGCCTTCTGGTCAATAGAAGACTGGTCCTGAATTACCTTCTGGACGGATTGCACGGGCCTCGCTGCCATGCCAACCGCGCTGCTCCAACGACAGTCCGACCCACTGCTCTGACCCTCCCCCACAACCTCCGCCGGTCCTTCTCCTTCTAACTGAATACGCTGACGCAGGAGCTGCTCGTGCTCTGGACGCTGTTCGTGCTCCTTCTTCTGGTTTGGTTCCTGGCTGTGGTCGGGAGCTACACCATGGGTGGGTTCGTTCACGTTCTGCTGGGGCTGGCCGTGCTTACCCTGGTCGTCCAACTCGCCAGGGGCAGGCGTTCGGCAACGTGAGACAGGATGTCGGCGAAATTTGGAGGTCACTCCAATCGAGAGGACGGATTGTTTATGGACAAAGAGAGCATCAAGGGCAAGGCGGAAGAGTTAGCGGGGAAGATCAAAGAGAAGGCGGGCGAGCTGGCCGGGGACAAAGGCACCGAGGCCGAAGGCGTAGTCGAGCAGGCCAAGGGTAAAGCGCGCGACATGCTGGGCAAGCTGAAAGGTGCCGGTCGCGAGGCTGCGGATAAAGTCCACGAGAAAGTGGAGCCCAAACCATCGCGCGAGGATGATGACCTGGACAAAGAAGAAGTCGCCTAGGCAGCCTCAACTCCGGCGTACAAACATACAAAGCAGGAAGAGCGCCCTTGCGGGCGCTCGTCCTGCCTCAGTTCACTTCAACCAGGAGTAACTTCAACCAGGAGGTTATCGGCCTTATCGGCCTGGAACCTTAAACCCGGGGGCACCACGGTAGTTGCGCTGTATTCGGTGATAATTGCCGGTCCGCGATAGCGCCGTCCAGGGGCCAATGAGCCGCGGGGAAGCGTCTGCGTCCGCGCTCTCTTTCCCGCAAAATAGGCATACGCCGTGGAGGCTTGGAGTTTCTCCGCGCCGCTTTCCATCCTCATGGCCGCGAGTTTCTCCGGAGAGGCGACTCGTCCGCGCAGGCGCAGGGTGACGATCTCCAACTCGCGTTCCGGACTCGAGTATCCATAGCGCCGTTTGTGCTCGGCGTGAAAGCGCTCAAAGAGGTCTGCGCCATAAGGCAGGTTGATCTCATATCCCTGGCCGCGATAGCGCAAGTCAGCGGTGGGCGCATACACAGACGTTCCCGCCCAGTTTTCTTTTTTGAGCTCCGCGGAAATGGTGCTCCGCAGCTCGGAGAATATCCCGTCGAGTTGCCGGCGAGGCAAAGCCTGGGTCCGGCGACCGCTTGATCCGGGGGGTCCGGCGGGCGGGACGCGCAGCAGCACGGTGCGCGAGTGGTCTTTGACTACGTCGCTGATCAGGATTCCCAGAGCGGAAAGCGCGCCGGGATACGCGGGCACGATCACCCGGGGAATGCGCAGCGAGCCGGCGAGTTCGCAGGCATGCATGGCCCCGGCGCCTCCAAAAGCCACCAGGGCAAAGCGGCGCGGATCGTGGCCGCGCTCGATCGACACCACGCGAATGGCTTTTTCCATGTTGGCGTTCACCACGCGGACCACGCCGGCGGAAAATTCTTCGAGCGAGAGACGGCTTCCATTCTCCCTCAGCCACTGGCCCACCACGCGCCGGGTGCGCTCGAGGTCGAGTTGAAACTCTCCGCCGAGAAATTGGCCGGCGGGAAGGCGGCCGAGAAGAAGATTGGCGTCGGTCACGGTAGGCCGGTCGCCTTTGCCGTAACAGATGGGGCCGGGATCGGCGCCGGCAGATTCCGGTCCTACGCGCAGCGCCCCGCCCAGGTCAAAGCGGGCCAATGAGCCTCCGCCTGCCCCGACGGTGTGGATGTCCAGAACCGGCACGCGCACCGGCAGGCCGGCCACATCGGCCTCATTGGTGGTGGTGGGCCGGCCCTCGATCAGAGCCACGTCGGTTGAGGTCCCGCCCATGTCGAAGGTGATCAGGCGGTCGAAGCCGCTGCGTCCGGCGACGGCCGCAGCACCCACCACGCCGCCCGCCGGACCGGAAAGAACCGTCCGCACGGGTTGGGTAGCGGCGGTCTGGAGCGCGGTGATCCCGCCGCTCGATTGCATGACGAAGATGCGCGCCGGCCCATGTTCCCTCCCAAGCTCTGCCACGCGCTGCTTGAGCCGCTGCAGATAATTCTCCATGATGGGCTGGAGATAGGCGTTGACCAGGACCGTTCCCGCGCGCTCGTATTCACGGAACTCAGGCAGAATTTCGTGTGAGATGGAAAGCGGCACATTCAGCCGGCGCAGCTCCCGGGTCACCGCCTGCTCGTTCGCCGGGTTGGCGAAAGAAAACAACAGCGAGAGCGCGACGGCCTGCGGCTTCTGCGCTGCAATGCGCTCCACCAGAGACTTCAACGCCAGCTGTTCTGGCGCGCGCAACACCTCGCCCTTCGCCGATGTCCGTTCGTCCACACCGAAGCGAAGCTCCGGCGGGGCCAGCGACGCGTCTTTCTCGAAAAAGAAATCGTACAGCTTGGGGCGGTTCTGGCGTCCAATCTCGATGGAATCCTCAAAGCCCGCGGTGGTCACGAAGGCTACGCGCGCGCCTTTGCGCTGCAGCAGGGTGTTGGTGCCCACCGTAGTGCCGTGCAGAATGACCGCGTCAGCGCCGTCAGCTGCAATCTTCTGAACGGCCTCGGCGATGGCCTGCGAGGGATCGGCGGGCGTGGAGAACACTTTCAGGATGCGCAGCGCGGAACCCTCGCGCCAGACGCAGTCGGTAAAGGTCCCGCCACTGTCGATGGCAATCGTGAGAGGACGGTGCACTGTTTGCGAACGGGACATGGCGTCAAGTCAAACGCGCGATTCTAACATGCGGGTGGGCGTCGCACCGGACGCGAGGGATCCATAGACCATAACTTCCGGTCCGCCCGTCATCAGCTCTCAATCGAGGGCCAGCAAGCGCTAATACAGCTTCCAATTTCCCACAACCGGACTTGAACGAAGCCGCTGGGACGGCGGACGCTTCGCGTGTTTGCGTCCGGCGGTCTGGCCACGCCTGAGATAGGTTGAGTCACAGAGAAGGAGGTTCTCTGTGACGCATTTACGCAAGATCATGCTCGAAGAACTCGAGCGACGCAACTACGCTCAGACCACCATCGACTGCTACATCCACACCGTCGAACATTTCGCTCAGTATTTCCGGCGTTCTCCCGATCAGTTGGGTCCAGACCACATTCGCGAGTACCAGGTCGCGCTGTTCAAAAAATTCAAGTTGGCTCCCAACACCGTCTCCCAACGGCTCGCGGCCCTGCGCTTCTTCTACATCCAGACTCTCAAGAAGGCCTGGAGTGTGGCTGAGACTCCTTATCCCAAGAAGGTGTTGCGCCTGCCCATGATTCTCAGCCAGGAAGAAGTCGCGCACCTGATCAACTCGGCGCTTACGCCC